>JAIPBB010000011.1 GCA_021739805.1 Saprospiraceae bacterium
CCAAAGATCATCCTGATGAAAACGCACTTGAACTTTGCAATAATCTTTTATCAAACTCCGCATCAACCGGTTTATTTGACAAATTGTATATGGATAACAAAATTATGGGTGCAGGAATGTCATTATATCAATTTACGGATATTGGTGGAACACTGGTTTTTTTCGTGCCAAAAATATTTGGACAATCGTTAAAAAATGCCGAAAAATTAGTTATCTCTGAAATTGAGAAAATAAAAAATGGAGAATTTTCGGAAGAACAATTAGAAGCAATAAAAATAAATCTAAAAAAATATCACGAGGAAAGCCTTGAAAATATGTATAGGCGACCATTCTTGATGATTGATGCTTTTATGCAAAATAAAAACTGGGATGAAATTTTATCTTATCCTAACCAGATTGATAAAATAACAAAAAGTGATGTTATTAAAGCCGCAAATAAATACTATGGAAAAGACTATTTGGCTCTTTATTCGAAAATGGGCATACCAAAAAAGAAAAAGATTAAAAAGCCAGATTACAAACCCATAGAACCAAAAAATGCAGAAAGCAAATCTGAATTTGCAGCTAGTCTTGAAGACATTAAGGAAATTAAAGTTGCACCTAAATTCATTGAGTTTGACAAAGATGTAATGGTTGATGAGCTAAAGGAAAATTGTGTTTTATACTATACAGAAAATCCTGTAAACAATATCTTTAAGCTTAATATCAAATATGGAGTTGGAACTCACGAAATACCAATACTTGAACAGGCAAGTTCATATTTGAATCATATTGGCTGCGTTGAGTATAATTTCAATGAACTAAATAAAAAACTACAATCAATTGGTAGTAGTTTTAGTGCTTACAGTACTAAAGATTATTTTATAATTAATATTAGCGGATTTGACAATTACTTTCAGAAAACTCTGACTATTATCAGCGAATTGCTGGTAAATATGCAAGCTGATGACAGCCAACTAAAAAAACTGGTTCAAGAAGCAAAAATGAACAAAAAAATGGAAAATAAAGACCCGGCTACCGTTGGAAGTGCATTAATGAATTATGCACTTTACAAAGACCAATCTCCATTTATTAATCGTCTTAGTGTTAAAGAAGTTAAGAATTTACAATCCGACTCTTTAATAGCAGCATTAAAAAAAGCTATGAAATATGAAGCAGAAGTCCATTATTCCGGAAAATTACCTCTGTCTTCTGTAAAAAAAATACTCTTAAGTGATTTTTATTTTTCAGATAAACTACAAGCAACAAAATCACCAATAACATATAAAAGAGAAACTGTTAAGGAAAATACTATTTACATTGTTGATAATAAAAAAGCTATTCAAAGTCATATTTACTGTATAATAGAGGGAGAACAACTTGACCAACGACAAAGGTCAATTGCCTCTGCTTTTAATAAATATTTCGGAGATGATATGTCATCAATAATTTTCCAGGAAATAAGAGAATACAAAGCCCTTGCCTACTCTGCTTATGGTTATTACATAAATCCTTTTAGAATGGATGAAACAGGTTACACTATGATGTCGATGAGCACTCAAGCTGACAAAACTACAGAAGCAATTTCAACATTAAACAAAATAATTACCGATCTTCCAGTAAAAGAAGACAGAATTACAACAATCAAATCATCGATGCTTCAATCAATTAATTCAAGTCGTCCAACTTTTAGATCTATGTCATACTCTGTAGCAAGATGGAAAAGAATGGGTTACCAATATGACCCAAGAAAAGATTCTTATTCAATTTACGAAAACCTTGAATTTGATGACATCTATAGCTTTTACAAAAAGAATATCCAAAATAAACCAATAATAATGACAATAGTTGGGGATAAAGAAAGAATTAATATTGAAGAACTTAAAAAGTTTGGAAAGATAATTTTTGTTAAAAGTGATGATGTTTTTAGTGATTAAGTTTTTGGTTTCGGTAAGCGGTATGCGGTTTTCAGTAATCGGTAAGCAATAGGCAGCATGCAGTATGCAAATATTTGAACAACTTGAAACGAAAAACTACACTTCGCTTAGTGTCCAATATGCTTCGATGAGTGTGGTTATTGAGCAAGCGAAATGACGAGAAACGAGAAACAAGTTACAAGAAACGAGTTACAAGAAAATCACTCAACAATATCCAATAATTGAATATCAAATACTACTTCTTTTCCTGCAAGAGGATGGTTTCCGTCAAGCGTAACAGTCTTATCTGTTAGTTTTATTACTTTAACAACAATAGATTTTTCGTCATCCTGGGGAACTTCAATAATTTGTCCTAATTCCAGATTTACACCTTTGAATATCTCTTCTTTATTTAACCTAAAAATAAGATTTTTAGAGATTTCGCCATAAGCTTTTTCAGGTGGTAATACCACACTTTTTGCTTCATCAATCTTCATTCCTATTAGTGCTTCTTCTAATCCCGGAATAGCTTGTCCATCACCTATTTCGAACTCTACCGGCCCATCTGTAACCGTAGTTTCAAAAACTTTATTGTCTTTATATTTTCCTGTATAATGGATTTTTACTTTATCGCCTGATTTTGCTGTCTTCACAATTTTTAATTTTGTATTATTACTTAATTTATTGTCTTGTTGTTTTTTTGAATTGACAAATAACTCAATTTTCAAATAGGCTAATATAAAAAAAATACTTTATGATTTGACAGAAAATATCAACACATATTAAAAAATCTCCAATGTGTTTATAAATTCATTTTAAATAAGCAATGTCATTTAGGTGAAAGAAGAAAAAACTTACTTTTGCAATATATTTGTAAAAATCAAAAAAAAAATTAATATGGACACAAAAAATGCTGGTTTCAACACCAAATTAATTCATGCAGGAGAAGTTAAGGATAAATTCAATAGTGCTACAGTGCCAATTTATCAATCATCAACATTTTCATTTGACACTGCTGATGAAGGAGCAAAATGCTTTTCAGGTGAAAGTAATGGATACATTTATACAAGAATAGGTAATCCAACAATAAACGCTTTAGAAGAAGCAGTAACTGCACTTGAAGGTGGTTACCGTGGAGTTGCTTGTGGTTCTGGAATGGGTGCTGTTTCAACTGTTTACACAGCAATGCTTGGAGCTGGTTCTCACATAGTAAGTCACAATGCGGTTTACGGTCCTGCCAGGGGAGTTATGGAAACTATTTTTGCAAAGTTCGGAGTTGAATCAACTTATGTTGACACAACGAATCTTGAGGAAGTTAAAAAGGCAATTCAAACAAACACTAAACTTCTTTACACTGAAACACCTGCAAATCCAACAATAGGAATTTCTGACCTAAAAGCATTAACAAAAATTGCTCATGATGCAGGTATTCCAATTTGTGTTGATAACACTTTTTGTAGTCCATATTTGCAGCGACCTTTCGAATTTGGAGTTGACATAGTTCTGCACTCAATGACTAAATTTATTAATGGTCATGCTGATATTGTTGCCGGAATGGTTATAACAAAAACTGAAAAATATTACAAAGAAATTAGAAATGCAATGGTAATGATGGGTTGCAATATGGATCCACATCAGGCTTATATGACACAACGTGGATTGAAAACTCTTTCCATCAGAATTGAAAAAGCACAGAAAAATGCTATTGAAGTCGCAAATTACTTAAATAATCATCCTAAAGTTGAATGGATTGTTTACCCTGGATTAACATCGCACCCACAATACGAATTAGGAAAAGAACAAATGGATGGTCCGGGTACTATGATAAGTTTTGGTGTTAAAGGTGGTTTAGAAGGCGGTAAAAAATTGATGGACAATGTTCACCTGGCATTATTAGCTGTTTCCCTTGGCGGTATTGAAACATTAATTCAACACCCGGCATCAATGACTCACTCCAAATTATCGAAAGATGCTAAGCTCAAAGGCGGTATTACTGACGAACTTGTGAGATTATCAGTTGGTATAGAAGATTTAAAAGATATAATTGGTGATTTAGATTATGCACTTAGTAAAGTTTAATATTTTTTTATTTTTTTATTAACTCGTAAGCATTTGTTTACGAGTTTTTTTTTGTCTATAGAATAAATTGTTAATTAAAAAGTTTATTTTATAAATGGTTCAATAATACTATCTACTATTATATATATTTGCAATTCATAAGAAAGCTTAAACAATGAGACTTTTTTTTAGATATAAACTCCTTTTATTGATTTTTGCATTAGCAATTATTTGTAATAAGAATATATTTTCTCAAAAAGTTGCGGTTGTATTAAGTGGTGGTGGAGCAAGAGGAACTGCTCACATTGGTGTATTAAAAGCCCTTGAAGAAGAAAAAATTCCAATAGACTATATTGCAGGAACTTCAATCGGAGCAATTATTGGTGGACTATATGCTTGTGGTTACACAATAAAAGAAATGGAAGAATTAGTTGCCAGTAAAGAATTTAAAAACTGGGCAAATGGGAATATAGATGAAAAGTATATTTACTATTTCAAACAATCTGAACCTGATGCATCATGGGCAAGTTTTGAATTCAACTATGACTCTGTGCTGGAAACTCATCTTCCAACAAATCTTATATCACCACACCAAATGGATTTTGCATTTAAAGAAATTTTTTCACCAGCCTCAGTTGCATCAAACAATAATTTCGATAGCCTGTTTATACCTTTCAGATGTGTTGCTTCTGACATTTCTGAAAGTAAACCTTATATTCTTAGAAAAGGAGATGTTGGAAATGCCATTCGTGCCTCAATGACTTTTCCTTTTTATTTCAGACCAATTAGAATTGATGGCAAACTTATGCTGGATGGAGGAATGTATAACAATTTCCCTTCAGATGTGGTTTATAATGATTTCTTTCCTGATATTATAATTGGCAGTAAGGTTGCTGATAATTATGACCCCCCTGGAACAAATGACCTTATTTCTCAAATTGGAAATGTGTTAATGGCCAAAACAAATTATACTGTTATTTGTGCTAATAGTATTTTAATTGAACCTAATGTTAAGGATATTGGTTTAACTAATTTCAGCCGAGCTACAATAAATATTGATAGTGGTTACGCAGCAACTAAAAGAAGGATAAATGAAATCAGGTTATTCGTTACTGACACCGTAGATTCTAATATACTTTCGAAGAAACGTCAAGAGTTCAATAACAGAAAGCCTCCTTTGATAATTGATGAATGTATAATTTCCGGCTTGAAAAAAAATCAGGTCAAATATGTTAATAAGCAATTATTACATAGAAAAAAGCAAGTACATCTTTCGGATATGAAATCTGATTATTTTAAACTATTAGCAGATGATAAAATAAATAATATCACACCTGAAGTAAAATATAACAAAAGCACAGGATTTTATGACCTTATTCTTGATATTGAAAAAAATAAAAATCTCTCAGCCTTGTTTGGAGGTAATGTTTCGTCAAACACACACAATATGGCATTCATTGAACTGCAATACAAATATTTCAGTAAGAGATCTATAACTGTAGCTGCAAATACATATATAGGTAGGTTTTACACATCAGCGAAGTTAGCCGGAAATTTTGATTTTCCTTCAAAATTACCTTATTCTCTACATACAACCCTAACATATAATCAATGGGATTATTTTGAAACTTCCACATATTTTTTTAATGATGAAACACCTTCATACTTAATTCAAAATGAAAACCATTGGAAAGTCTTCATGAAAGTACCAGCAAGAAACCATGGCAAGTTTGAAGGTGGATATGCTGCAGCAAGAGTAAAGGACAAATATTACCAAACAAATCTTTTCTCACGAAACGACACTACTGATATTACTTATTTTGATTTCCAAACAACTTATTTAGAATGGGAACGCAATACTTTAAATAGAAAACAATATGCAAATAAAGGAGAATATAGTTTAGTGGAAGTCAGGCAGGTAATTGGTAAAGAAAGACATGAACCCGGTTCAACATCAAACAGAGCAGATATTTATGAACTTCATCATGATTTTTTTCAATTAAAGTGTAAATATGATAACTACTTTAAAAAATATAAAAACATTAATTTTGCAATTCATTCTGAACTTTTAGCTTCTAATCGTAAACTTTTCGACAATTATACATCAACAGCTTTAAATGCTCCGGCATTTCAGCCAATTCCCGAAAGTAATACACTATTTCTTCCAAAATTCAGAGCTTTCAATTTTGCAGCTATAGGTTTTGAAACAATTTATATTTTCTCAAATACATTAGATTTAAGATTAGGTGGATATGTTTTCCAACCTTATAAAGAGATTATTAAGAAAGATGATTTATCTGCAAAACTTGGGAAAGCCTTCAATAAAAGATATTTTATAGCAACTTCATCATTAGTGTATCATTCTCCAATTGGTCCGGTTGCATTATCACTAAGCTATTTTGATAACCCAAATAAAGAGTTTTCATTTAGTTTTAATCTTGGGTATATTATCTTTAATAAAAAAGCTATTGATTAAAACATAAATCTACATAATTATTTTTAATTATGCAAAAAACTGTAACTTAATGAATTAATTTGAGTAAAAAACGACTATAAAAAAAGGATTGGATAATTCAATTTTTTTTTATTAGATTTACTGATTAATATTAGAGAACAAATATTTCAGCAATACTCGAAATATTACTTTGATTATGAGATTATTCAAAAAGTGGTATATACTTTTACTATTGGTATTTGTAGCAGAAATTTCCTTTGATTCCTGCTCAAAGCATCGTAGATATAAAAGAATGATAAAGCGAAGAAGGACGCATATGATTAAAAAGCGTCACCGAAGTCCTTATCAAAGGAAATTAAAACGTAAATCAATACCTATTAATAGCAACTACATTATTAAACACAAAAGGAATTATAGGAAACGAAGTTGGTATTAGATTTTATCTCAAATTTTCTTTCAATATTTTTTTATTTCAGACAATATAATCGGTAGTCGGTAATCGGTGTCCGTAATTGTAAGTCGGTTAACGGTAATCAGTAATTAGAAATCAGTAATTAAATTGTTAGAAATTAGCAATCCTGACGGAAGAAGCAAGCTTCGCAAGAAACGAGAAACGAGAAATCCAGACGCACAAAATTAGAATCCCCAAAAATATTACATTCAAAAAAATAAAAGATGGAATATTCTATTCGTACTTCAAAAGTTTTTTAGTTATAAGATTTGATTCGGATGATAATCTTAGTATATAATATCCCTTCGCCAGATTTGACAAATCTTGTACATGTGCATAATTATATCCCTTATGGCGACTCATATTCTCCTGGTAAAATACTCTTTTTCCTGTTAAGTCAAAAAGTTCAACTTTAACCGTAAGTGTGTCGGTTGATAAGAAAATTATATGAAAATCATCGATAAATGGATTGGGTAAAATTGTAACAGAATTTTCTTTATCAAAATCATCAATTTTTCTCTGAGATAAGATAAGATATGCAAGATAAAAATTAGGAATGCCGTATCCTTTCAAGCTATCAGGGGCATAAAACTGACTTGAACTTTCCTCAACAGCTTTAATAATTTCCATATTTGTTTTATCGGGGCAGGCTTGCAGTAAACAAGCAACGGCTCCGGCAACAATAGGTGTCGAAAAAGATGTTCCATTACCAGTTGAAATAACATTTTTAAGATTTGCAATTGTTGCCTGTTGTCCCAAACCACATACATTTGGTTTAATCATTCCATCGGATGAAGGTCCTTTTGAACTAAAAATGGCATAGTTTCCTTTATAATCAACCGCTCCAACAGTTAACACACTATCTCCATCTCCCGGAGCACCAATATATCTCCATGGTTTTATTCCTGAATTTCCGGCACTATTAACAACAAGTATTCCTTTGCTGGCAGCTAAATCGGCTGCTCTTGTTACAATTGTTGTATTCCCATCCATTTCCTGATAAGTGTGATTGTTTACCGGATCATCAAAAGTAGTATATCCAAGTGATGAAGTAATAATATCAGCACCAACACTATCAGCAAATTCAGCAGCAGCCAACCAATTACATTCTTCTATAAGTTGCTCGCTATGCGTGTCTTCGGAGCGTAAAAGCCAATAATTTGCTTTTGGTGCTGTGCCAACCATAAGAAATGGATAATTAGCTGCCATTGTAGATAGAACATTTAAACCATGAGTGCCTTTTCTCAGTGCATTTTCGCCGGGATCAACAAAATCATATGAGCCTAATACCTGGTTGTTTTTCCATAAACTATCAAAAACTAAAAGAGTGTCAACATCAACAAAACCTGCATCAAGAACAGCAATTGTAACTCCTGTGCCACTGTATCCCAAATCATGAAGATAATTAACTGCAATCATATTAGCTTGATTATAGGCTAATCCATAATTATTACTACTAATTGACTCATCTAATGATAGCGAACCCAGGATTGTTCCATTTGTTGATTTATTTCCTTTTTTCTTTTTGGAAGTTTCTTTTGCAACACATTGAACACTTTTCACAAATGAGGCAGAAGAAATCTGATTAACTAAATTTGAATCACTAATAAAAACTGTTGCAGCATTAAACCATCTTGAAGTATGCAGAACCACTGCTCCAATTTTCTTCAAACTGTCAACATAAAATGGATTAACCGGAATATCGTTTTGTTGTATTTGCACCGAAGACTTAGCTCTTCTGTCTAATGCCTTTTGAGATAAAAATTCTAATGGATTAGAAATTGAGTAAGGAGAATTGTTTTTATCAGTAAATCGAACAAAATACTTTGAATTGTTTTGTGATATTGCAAAAGCGGAAACTAACAAGCTTATTATTAAAATATAAATTTTCTTCATCCTAAAATAATTATTTATTATTGACGCTAAAACTAATAAAACATCAAAAATAACATACTTATTTGTTTGTATTAATAAAAAAAGGCTTTTTTATTAAATTAAATTTGAATTATTTTCCGTAAGAATTTATCGAATATTTATAATTCACACCACTGGTTATTTCACCTGTTAAAGGATTTAAAGTAATATGCACATTTTCTTTATGAATTAAGCCAATATGTTTAGCATAAATCTCCTTGGAAAAATCTTCACTTATTAAAGTAATAAACTCATCCTGAACTATAGCAACTGTTGAATCAAATGTAATTCCGCTTTCTGAATATGGTGTGTGAATATCTTCATAAGAACACTCCTCTGCATCCAAAGTATTTGTAGCATTACAATCCCAAACAGAGCCTAATTTTATAGGAAAAGCCATTTTAATGTAAGAAATATTTTCTTCAAATCTTTCTGCACGCATATTTGTCCGGGTTGATGTATAAACATCCGATAATACCCACGGTATAGTATCATTAAGCCTATAATACCTTTCTATTCTTTCAGCCTGCCGACCTTCATTGTCAATAAATGAGGATTCAATAACTTCTTTGATTTGAAAAATAAAAGTATCAACAGTTCCTTGAAATTCATTAAAGTCGATGGAGTCAACATCATAAATTATCCATTGCCCTATAGTGGTAGGAAAATAATCGTAACCCATATCAACAGGTGGCAAGCTTGAGTCTTTCTTACACGAAATGTTAAATATTAAAAAAATAAGCACTAGAATTTTGAGAATAGTTTTTAGCATGACTGTTTAATTATTTTGATTTGCTAAAATAATATATTAAAATGCTTTAATCAATAAATCCGCCACCAATTACATCATCACCTTCATAAAAAACTGCAGATTGTCCGGGAGCAACTGCCGAAACAGGCTCTTGAAACTCTACAAATATCTTATCTCCAATTTGTTTAATGGTTGACAGAGTGCCTTTATCATGATACCTGATTTTTGTTAAAACCTTCATCTCACCTTTTATTTCCGGATATTTCTGGAGATTAAAATTCTTAACAATCATTGAGTTACTATAAATATCTTCACTTCTCCCAAGCATAACAGTATTGTTTTCGGCATTAATACTTTTAACGTACATTGGCTCTCCTAATGCTATTTCAAGTCCCTTTCGCTGGCCAATAGTGTAAAAAGGAAATCCTTTATGCTTACCAAGAATTTTTCCATCAGTGGAAATAAAATCTCCACCTGCAACATCCTTTTCAAGATTATTTACATTTCTTTTTAAAAAACTGCGATAATCATCATCGGGGATAAAACAGATTTCGAAACTTTCCCTTTTGTTAGCAAGTTTTTCAAAGCCATATTTCTTTGCCATTTCCCTGATTTCACTTTTCAAAAATCCACCAAGTGGCAAAATAGTCCTTTTTAAATTTTCCTGGCTAACACCCCATAAAACATAGGATTGGTCTTTGTCTTCGTCCTTTCCTTTAGAAACAACATATCTTCCATTTTCTTCCCTAACCCTGGCGTAATGTCCTGTTGAAATAAACTCACAACCCATTTGGTCAGCTCTTTTCAGAAGTGCAGCCCATTTTATATGAGTATTGCACAAAACACATGGGTTTGGTGTTCTCCCGACCATATATTCGTCAACAAAATTCTTTACAATCAACTCGTTGAATTCTTCTCTTATATCTATTACATAATGCGGAAAGCCAAGTTTAACGGCTAAATTTCTGGCATCGTTTATTGAATCAAGGCTACAGCAGCCTGTTTCCTTAGCAGTTACTTCTGAAGTTTCATACTCCCAGGTTTTCATAGTCATGCCAATTACTTCATAGCCTTCTTCATGGAGCATCATTCCTGCAATGGAACTATCAAGTCCACCACTCATTGCCATTAAAACTCTTCCTTTTTTTGACATTTTTAGTTTTAGTTTTGTGTTAACAAGATTGTTATATAATCTGTAACTGTTAATTTTTCTTATACTAGTACAGAATTTTATACAAAATTTCCAAGTCTGTTTTCTGCCACATTCCTATTTTCCTAAACTTGTTTTGTACGTATACATAAACATCTTGTACTTCGCAAAGCTGTTAAGAATTAGTATATCCTTTCTATCTTCACAATGTACTACTGCTGTTTTTTCATCTTTTCTATCTTTTCTATCTTAATACTCTTTTATTGCTTAATCTTATGTTGTTCTATCTTTTCTATCTTAATACTCTTCTATCGCTTAATCTTATGTTGTTCTATCTCTTCTATCTTAATATTCTTCTATCGCTTAATCTTATGTTGTTCTATCTTTTCTATCTTAATACTCTTCTATCGCTTAATCTTATGTTGTTTTATCTTTTCTATCTTAATTTCAAACACTTTGATTGTTTTTCATCTATTCAGTTTTCTCCTTTTTTTCTATTAAAACTTTTGTTTCCTTTAAATGTCCATACATATATTTTTCTTTTCTTTGAAGTTCACCTAACTCAGTGTAATACAACCATGTACCTTCCTTCAATCCATTATTATATTTCCCTGACATTAATATTTTTCCTGACAAATAAAATGTCTTATATGGACCATGAATAACACCATCCTGATTATTTGCAATTAGTTTTGTATTTCCATTATTAAAGTATTGTTTGACTTCACCATTCTTCTTTCCATTTTCATATGTAATAACTTCAAAATCTTTTCCATCATCATAGAAAGTTTTCCAATGTCCTGATTTTTGTCCATCCTTATAAAACTCCTGCGACACTATTATTTGTTTATCATTATAATAAAGCCACAATCCATCTTTTGTTTTATCAATATATGAACCTGTAGCCATTAGTTTTCCTTTGGTATTGTACATTTTTGTTGTGGACTTTCCTTCAGCAGTAAAATTTGATTCTGCTTTTAGTTTTCCTGTATCATAATAATAAGTGAACTTTCCAAAAGGCTTATCGTCAACAAAATTTCCTTTATATTTCACTTTTCCGTTTGGGTAATTCTTAATCCACTCTCCTTGCTTTCTGCCTTTAGCATCAGTTTGATTTGTTTGAGCAACAGAAATATTAAAACTTAAAATCGTTATGAAAATTATTAGAAGTTTATTCATTTATTTTGTTGTTTTAATTAATAATATCTTGTTTACTGGTTACTTGTTTCTCGTCCTCGTTGCTAGCTGCTTGTCTCACGAACACCGATTACCGAATACTAATTACCGCACACTACCAACTTCCTTCTCCTTAGCCTCATTTCAATTCCCCCACAAACTCCCCAAGACTTAAAAAAGTAAAATCAGCAGCTTCACTACATTCTCTATTAAAATAATTACATAAAAAAACTGTTTTCATGTTTAATCGATTTCCAAATATTATATCTGACGCTGAATCACCTATCATAATAGATTTTTCAAAATCAATTTCAGGAAAATCATTTTTTGCCTGCAATGCCATTCCTATTTCGGGTTTCCGATTTTTGCTTCCTGTATTATGCATATCAGGACAATAATAAATCTTATCAATTCTGCCTCCTGCCCTACTTATTTCATCAAGCATTTTTGAATGAACTTTTTCTAAATCTTTATCAGTAAAAATGCCTTTGCTTATTCCTTGTTGGTTTGATATAATTATTATCCTGCCAAATTTTTCAGATAGAATTTTCAATGAATCCAAAACTCCCGGCAAAAAGCTAAATTCTTCCCATTTTGTGACGTATTCGTTAACAATATGAACATTTATAACACCATCCCTATCAAGAAATAATGTCCAATCCTGGTTAATATTCAAATCTTTTAAATTCATGCTGTGCTTTATAAAAATCTTCCGGTATTCCTATATCTAAAAAATAATCTGTTGAAGGATAACCATACATTTTTTTTGATTTATAAAATTTCTCAAAACAATCTTTTTCAATTGAAAATTTATCAGGCATTCCAATTTCTTCAAAAAATCCTTTTGAAATCAAATAAGTTCCGCCGTTTATATAACCTTCTCCACTTTTACTATTCTTTTCTTTAAACGCAATAATTCTTTTATAATTATCAATTTCAACTGCTCCGTATCTGTCAATATTTTCAAGATGACGCAAACCAATTGTTAAATCAGCCCTTCTTTCAATATGAAAATAATTAAAACTCGTTAAATCAATATCAAAAAGAGTGTCTCCATTTACCACAATCGCAACATCATCGCGGATTTTTTGCATTGCCAGTTTAATTCCACCCCCGGTTCCTAATGGCTCTTCTTCAACAGCATATTCAATTTCAACACCATTGAATGAATTGCCAAAATAATCACTAATAAACGCATGTTTATAACCAACAGAAAATATTATCCTGTTTACATCATATTTTTTAAGATAATTTATTTGGTATTCGAGAAAAGGTTTATTGTTAATTAAAGCCATAGGTTTTGGGACTTCCTTAACAACTTCCTGAAGACGCTTACCAAAACCACCGGCAAGAATTATTGCTTCCATATTAGAGACTATTTTGAAATAATAACATTTAAAATCTACATTTTATTTCTTTTGATTTTGGAACAAGGATTAACCATTAACGATTTTTGATTTGTTCGTTATTCATATTCTTTTGTGCTGTTTCTGAACTTTTGACAAATATAGAAATTAACTCATTATTTTCTTTCATCGCTGTTTGCATTTTATTTTCTGATTTATAAAGTTTTGATCTATAAATTATTTTCAAACAGACAAAAGTCTCTCGTAATTCCTGTAATACAATTTTTATTTTGCGAATAAAATCTTTTCTTGATTCACCACTTTGTGCTTCTCCATAATTTAAAGCAGGAGAAGTACCACAACGAACTAATTGACCTGACAAATGATTTCCAGCTTTAGTATTTGGAATCTCATCTGATATTTCAATAATTAATACAGCAAAATTAATTAGCCGCTCTTCCAGATCAAATTTATTCATAGTTTCTTACATCTTAAATCAAAAATCGTTAATCCTTGTTCTGAAATCATTTTTTGCTAACAGACACTTTCCATAATACTTATATTTGCAAAAACATATAATCAAAACAATCTTTTATTCTATTTTGGAAATAATTCAGATTCGACTAATTCGCAAATAATATGTCCAACCATAATATGAGATTCCTGGATTCGTGGAGTGTCTGTTGATGGAATATTAAGTAAATAGCAACTTAGCTCTCTCATTTTCCCGCCTGTTTCACCAGTCATTCCTATAGTTTTCATACCTATTCTATTTGCTTCTTCGAAAGCTCTAATAATATTCCCTGAGTTTCCTGATGTTGAAATCCCAAAAAGAACATCTCCTTTTCTTCCTTTTGCTTTTATCAGTCTGGAATATATTTCATCGTAAGAATAATCGTTGGCAACAGCAGTAATATATGAAGTGTTCACATGTAAGGCTTCCGCAAATAATGGGTCACGGTCATAATAAAATCTGCCTGAAAACTCAGCGGCTAAATGCTGTGCATCGGCTGCACTTCCACCATTACCGCAGAAAAGCACTTTGCCATCATTTTTAAAACATGCAACAACTTCATCAGTTACATCCTGTATTATCTTTAAAAAGTTTTTATCCGCTAAAATCTTTTGCTTGACTTCAATGGATTCCTGAATAACTTCTTGTATTCTCATTTTGTTGTGTGTAAATTATGTAAGGCAAAGATAAGGAAAAATTACTTGGAGACATTTAGCTTATTTTAAAATTAGTATGGATTAAATCGATATTGCAATACATCAAAAAATGGACATTCTTTATTATTGATTATTATAGTAATTCCATTAATTATTATTGTATCTCCCCTTCTAACTTTATTTATTTTGCTTATAGTTTCATTTTGAAATCGACAACCATTATTGAAAATTTCTATAGTATCCTTTGAGCATATCATGACATTATAACTCTTTATATTATGTTGAATTGATAATTTATCTAATATCTCAGATTTAATAATTAACGAATCTAAAATTATAGTTGGATCGAATTTAGACCTATGAAAATCAACTTTAATATCATCAAAGGGTTGAATATATACTTTGAAAGTATCAGATTTATTCAATTTTATATTTTTAAGGATAAACCTATTAGAACCAAGTTTTCTCGGAATATAAATAAAAGAACAACTATCACTTATCAGTATAGTATCGTCAGTTATTAATTGATAGCCACTACAATCCTTTAAATTGCTTTTCACATAGATTTCGTTTGGAATTCCATAGTATAAATTTCCAAGTGAAGGATTTAAAAACAAAGAAGTATTTTGACTAATACTATCAATTCCAATTAATGAAATTACAACTAACAAAAATATTCTCATAATGCACTTATTTTCATATTAAATATTCTATATCAATCTTCTTTGCTTTCTATAAACCTTTATAGAATTCATTACGAATTAATACATAAACTCTATAAAATTACTAATTATTTTAACAACCTTAACTTTAGGGTTAAAACCCTTTTGATTTTTTTCAAAAATAAAATTCAATCAAAACCTAATTTTAGTATTTTTGAATTATTCTGAATTTAATCTTTACAAAATGCATGAATCTAAATTCAGAAAATGATTTTTAATTTTACAAGCATGCTCGATTACGCTTTAAAAAAAGAAATAGATGATTTTAATATTCCTGAAGAACATCAAAAGTTGGTAATGTAACGCTTTGAAAAAGCTAGAAAAAATCCGGAAAGACTTTTAGACTGGGGTGAAGTTAAAAAACTCTAAAAGCAGGATAAAGAATCACATAGATAAAATTGACACTGAAGCTTTTGCAGATATTCATGGTATTTCTGACTGGTAAAATGAGGTTAGGGATAATCTCGGAAATAAGTTTAAGCCAATTTAGCATACCTAATTTCAAATAACATCTCTAAAGAAAATTATTACTACTTTTGCTACCCTAAATATTTATTCCATATGTTAAAAATCAAATATAAATTAATTATTCTTGCAATAATAATTATCACTGTTTCGTCTTTCAAGATTTTTCAAAGCAGTAGAATTAGTATTAGTATGGAGTCAAAAACTCTAATCAAAGGCAAGTCTTTAACCCTAATAGCAGATGTCTATTACGACAATAGTAATAGTATAATGGTAACTCACTATACTAAGCCTAACGATTATTATTTCATTACCAATTCTAAGGGAGAAGCTAAGATTTATGATCCGGTTAAAAACGAAGTAATGCTTGACCAGGGAATTCAATACAATACTCAACAAACATTATTTTATTATTTCCTATCAAATCAAATTTATGATTTGGGCTTAAAAGATTTGGGATTTAAAATCACGGACACTAAATTTAAAGATGGAATGCAGATTACTACATGGTTCTCCCCTCCTGCTTTGGCTGAAAAAGTAAGTAGAGTTGAATTAGTTCATGAGGATTATTTGCCAATATTTTTAGGATATTATGACAAAAACGGCAAACTGGCTAAAAAAATCTACTATTATAATTATTCAACAAATAGCGATATTAAATTCCCATTAAAAGTTGTTGAGTTTAACTATTTTGTCAATGGTGATTCTATTGTTAACCGAATAGCTTACTCTAATTTGAAAATGGCTAATCAAAGCACTAATAAATATTTCGACATTAAAATACCTGAAAATGCCAAAATTGTTAACAAAGGTTTATAAAATTGTATTCATTTTTATCTTTATCAATATTGGGATTCTAAGTTTGAATGCCCAAAATATTAAGACAGACATTGATTTAATTGAACAACAGGATTTCCACAACTACAAATATGATAAACTAAAAGTAAATTTTTTATTTTCTGGTAATAAAAGTCCTATTGTGAGGTATAATCCGGCTACTCTATCTTTGGGTGGCTTGATGTATATTTATCAAAAAGTTATTTCAGTGCAATTTTCTGCTAGCTGTTTATATAATCCAACATGTTCAAATTTTAGTCGATTACTTATCGCTGAATATGGTATTATTAAAGGAATTGCTCTTTCTGCTGATAGGTTAACCAGGTGCAACAGACTTGCGATAAGTTCTATTTATCTTTCAAAAATTGATAAGCATGACCATAAAGTTCACGAATCAGTAGAAATCTACAAATTAAAGAAATGAGAGTTTGGATTTCAATAATATTAATTTTTGCGAGTTATCTTGCTATTAGTCAAAATGAAAATAAAACAATCATTGACGAAATACATTTCAGCAATCACTGGAATAATATTGGAGAATACGATAATGCAATATTTGTTTTAAATCAAATTGACACATCACAAATTCCTGATAAATCCCTGGTGGATTCTATAAATTATTTACTCGGTTGGAATTATTATTTCTTACACCAACTTGACACTTCATTCCACTTTTTCATGCTTGTTAAGCCCTCATCTGATGTATATTTGAAATCAAGATTTTATTCTGCTTTTAATCAATCCTATTTGTTGAATTTTGAAAAAAGCAAAAAAGTGCTTTTAGAATTAGAATCAGAATCAGAAAATTTAAAGAAACTGGAAAATTTCGAGCTAGCAGGAATTGCATTGTTGGAAAGAAATATGGAAAAATTCGACAGTTTATCTAAAAATTTCACTTATTCCTATTATACGATTTCAAAACAGGAGAAGGTTTACTTTGATTATTATGAAACAATTAAAAATTTCAATTCAAAATCAATGCTAATGGCTGGAATACTTTCAGGTGTTGTTCCAGGATTAGGTAAAGTTTATGCAAAACGCTATGGTGAAGGCGTTGCAACTTTCTTTATCACCACATCATTAGGATTAGTAACCTGGGAAAACTTCCACAAAGACGGACTAAAAGATATAAAAACAATTTTATTTGGAAGTATATTCACAGTTTTCTATGTAGGAAATATATGGGGAAGTGTTTTCAGTATAAAAATGCAACAAAACGATTTTAATAATGCGATTAACAATCAAATATTGCTTGATATGCATATTCCTTTGCGGACAATTTTCAATTAATGCCCAAAATAATTCAACAAATCTATTCCACAGTGGTGATAGTTTATTTGCGTTAGGACAGTTTAGAAAAGCGTATATTGAATATGAACGAATTAGTTATCAATCTACTGATAATGAATTTAAAGCTATTGCTCATTTGCATCAGGCTAATTCTTTAAAACAGATTAATGAATTTGAAAAAGCACAAAGAAGCCTTGAAAGAGTTAACTATTATGGATTAACTGACTCCCTTCACTATGCTGTAAGACATGAAACCGCACTGTGTGCATATTTAGCTTCAAATTTCACTGATGCAGAAGCTCAATTTGTTCAAATGCGATATTATTTAAAGGACAGCAAGATTATCTCAAAAACAAGCTTACTCGAAGTTCTTACCTATAACGAATTATTAAAATGGGATACTGCCCAAATAATAGTCGAAAATTACATAAATGGTCTTAATTTAAATCCTGTTGCAAAAGATAGTTTGCTAGAAAATTTTAAGCTTATTTATGATAAAAAAGAAATACCAAAAATAAGAAGTGTTAAAAAGGCTAAGGCTATGTCAACATTTCTACCCGGGCTAGGTCAAATCTATGCCGGATATCCGCTTGAAGGTGTTTTAAATTTTGGATTACAAGCTGCATCTTTAGGGCTGGGTGTAATAGGTATTTACTACAAATACTATTTAACAGGATATTTTGGTGGATTTGCTTTATTTCAGAAGTTCTATTTTGGAGGCATAACAAGAACTGAATATCTTGTAGAAAAGAAAAATTATCAAAACATCAGAAAATTCAATGATAATGTAAAAATGAAACTGATGAAATTCTAGCTTGTATTTCTCGGGGTTCGCTTTTAGTTTCTCATTTCAGGTTTCATGTTTTAAGTTTCACACTCGACACTCAGTGCAAGGGTTTCAGATTTCGTCATTTCGACACTGCTCAGTGACCACATTTATCTATGCCTATTGGACACAGAGCTATCTGAGAGCTTGTCGAAGTAGAGTTGAAGTGTCGCTTCTCATGCTCGCCCATTCACCCTTAATGCATTTATCTTTCGATTGCAAAGATTCTGTATGGATGGATTAATTATTACAACTTGCTCATTTTTTAAACAATGAGCGAAGTAAAATAAGGAATATAAGCAAAAAAAAAGTCCTACTTTTCAGTAGGACTTTTAAGTTTTTTCGATTTCTTACATCCACATGAAGAATTTAGAATTATTCTCATATTTCCGTATATCATCATTAATAGCACCTATCAACAATAGAAACCAGTCAACAGTTTGCAGAATTCCACAACCACCGGCAGTACATAGATAACCGATGAAAACAATAACTTCAGTTCCAAGATACAAACGATGAATTCCACAAATACCAAAACTAACAGTTCCAGTTAAAATCCATGCAACCCATGCATTTTTTCTCCCTGATAATTCCGCAGTATTTGTGTAATCTGGTAAAAATGGACTAGTTAAATCTAATGTAGAAAAATCCACTTCTTCAACATTTGTAAACATAGCTTCTACACTAGCATCATTAATTTTATAAGAATTAACGTTTGCATAAGTGAAACTAGTTGCAAATAGTGATAAGATAACAACAACAAATAGTTTTTTCATAAATTAATTTTTTAATGTTAACACCAATAATTTATTTAAGTGCAAGTATAGTAAAAAAAAAAGAAAGAAATAGTTTTTTTTTATTATATCTTTTAACAAATTATTAAAAAAAACCTTAGAAAATCTAGTAACCAATAATTAAGCTATTAATTATTTTTTCGCAATTCTTCTAGAAAAATATTTTGAATCGCCCCATTCGCCATATCCAACCTGATTTCCTATTAAGTGAATTCGTGCCTCAAGGCAATTTATACAGTCGTCAGCTCCTTCATCAACGCAAGGCTTATTTTGGTAAAGTTTATAATCTTTTCTATTAATGGTTGGGGTAATATTTGGCATAATTACATTTGCTCCAACTTGCAGGGCTTTTTCCCTGCCCACAGGGTCAATTGCTTGCAGAGCTGTTGCAGCAGCAATATTGATGTCCTTCATCATTATTCTAACAATTGCAATCATTTTCAAAGTCAGATGAAGGCGTTTTTCAAGAGGCAATAATTTATCTTTATGCTGAAACAAAGGAGTTTCTTCATGTTCGATATATGGTCCCATTCCAATCATATCAATATTGAAATCTCTAAAAAACATTAAATCTTCTGCTAAATCTTCATTAGTCTGAAAAGGCAAGCCGACCATCACCCCTGTTCCGGTTTGATAACCTGCATTTTGAATTGACTTTAATGCTGCCAGCCGTTGATTATAATCATGTTTTTTATCAACAGGGTGAATTTTTTCGTAAAGCTCTTTTGTGGAAGATTCAATTCTTAATAAATATCTGTGTGCACCACTATCAAACCATCTTTTATAAACTTCATCAGTTTGTTCACCTAATGAAATTGTGATTCCAAGTTTGCCTTTACTGAGCTTTTTAATTTCTTTGAGTAAATTGTCAATTCTATCAACAAACTGTTTATCTGAACGCTCCCCCGATTGCAAAACTAATGATGCATAATTATTTTCATAAGCGAATTTTGCCGCTTCTAAAATATCCTTATCCCCAATATTGTAGCGATTTGTATTTTTATTACTTTTTCTTATTCCACAATATAAGCAGTCTTTTGAGCAGATATTAGAAAACTCAATCAAACCACGATAATAAACTTTGTTTCCAACAAATTCTTCTTTTACTTTAGCTGCTTTTCTGAAGATTAGTTTTGAATTTTCTTCATCAGCATTAAGAAGTTCAACCAAATCAGCTTTAGTAAATTCATCCTGCTCCAGTATGTTTTCAATAGTAGTCATTTTGTTGTAATGGTTTTTTTTCAGAAAATCTATTTTTTTATCCTTAAGGAATTTTATGTATTAAAGATGATTTTAATATTACGTCCCTACGGGACTTATTGACAAATATATCTCCTTTACTACAAATATTTTGTCCCTAACGGGACTATGTGACAATTCAAATGCAAATTTCTAATATCAAAATCCTAAATCCTAATTTCTAAATCCTAATTTCTAATTTCTAAATCCTAAACAAATCCGAAATGATAATTATTCAATGTTATAAACAATTTAGCAATTTAACTATTGTCAATTGTCAATCGTCAATTGTAAATTGTAAATTTTACTTTCGACCCAAGGGAGTCCGTCTGGATGCCTTTCAACTTTTGCCTTTTTACTTTTTACTTTTGCCTTCTCCTTAGCCTAAATTCTCAAACGGCTCAATCGCCCTATCAAAAATCCCATTCATATAAGCTATTGCCATTCCATAGTTAGTAACAGGAATTCCTGCATCAACAGCAGGTTTCAATCTGTTAATTATTTGTTTTCTTGTTGTTACACAACCGCCACATTGAATTACAATTGCATAATCCTTTATTGTATCCTTTAAACTGTCTAAACCCCCGACAACTTTATATTCCAATTTCTTCCCTAAAAATTCATCTAACCATCTTGGGATTTTAAATCTTCCAATATCATCGCAGCTAACCTGGTGAGTGCACGACTCAAGAATCAGGACTTTATCACCATCTTTCAGTTTTGATAAATGAGGAGTGCCTTTTATATAATCTTCAAAATTTCCTTTTAATCGAGCAAAAACAATACTAAATCCTGTTAACAAAATATCTTCGGGAATAATTTTACTTATCATTCCAAATGCCTGACTGTCAGTTATGACTAACTTTGGTTTAATTCCTGTGTTCTTCAAAAAGGTTTCGAGTTCAGTTTCTTTCAGAACAATATTCACACAATCATTATCAAGAACATCCCTGATTGCCATCTGCTGAGGGAGAATCATTCGTCCGTCAGGGGCTTCCGAATCAACCGGTGTTATTAATAAAACTATATCATCTTTTTTGATTAAACCTTTTAATAATGATGGTTTTTGAAACGCTGTTGTAGGAATTGTATTTTTTAATAGCTCAATAACTTCTTCAAGGTTTTCAGGCTTTAGAGAATTGAAATCAACAACTTCTTGTTTAGTGAATTCAGTAACTTTATTTAATGTGATATCGTTAATTTTCTCAATATCTGATTTATTGTGAATCACAACAAAAGGAGTTTCATAATAATTGAATTCCTTAATAAGATTCATTTCAAACTCGTCAAAAATATTATCAGCTATAAGGAGAATTGCTAAATCGACAGTTTTTATTACTTCCCTGGTTTTCTCAATTCTTTTTTCGCCCAATTCACCAACATCATCAATACCTGCTGTATCAATAATTATAGCTGGTCCTATTCCGAAAATTTCAATTGATTTTCTTACAGGGTCGGTTGTTGTGCCGGGAATAGACGATACAATTGCTATATCCTGGTTAACAAGTATATTAATAAAGGAGCTTTTTCCGTTATTTCTTCTTCCAAAAATTCCTATATGAGGTTTTAAATCTTTTCCTTTTGACATTGCTCGTATCTTGTTGCTCGTTTCTCGTTGCTAGTTTCTGGTTCGGGTTTCACACTTCGACTTCGCTCAGTGCATGGGTTTCGGGTTTCGGGTTTCAAGTTACGTCATTGCGAGCTGCCTGTGCTGAGTCGAAGTAAAGCGAAGCAATCTGTTTATTATCCGTGTTGAGCTTAATTCAACGGATTGCTTCAGTCGTTCCTCCCTCGCAATGACGCTTTTAATTGGCTGCCTTTTTACTTTTTACTTTTTACTTTTTACTTTCGACCGAAGGGAGTCCGTATGGATGCCTTTTTTACTTAGCCTTCTCCTACCCTTTTTCACTTAATTCATATAATGTATCTTTTTTCAAAACCTGAATTTTCTTTCCGGTGATACTAATTATTCCTTCTTTCTTAAATTCAGACAACAACCTAATTGCACTTTCGACAGAAACACCGGTAAGATCAGCTAATTCCTTTCTTGAGAATAAAGGTAATACATTACCATCATTATGTTTAATACTCATCAAATATAATAAAGTATCGGAAATTCTGGCATGCATTTGTTTACTGGTAATATTAGATAATCTATGAAAAAGTTTTTGGTCATTATCGCAATACCATTTTATAGTTTCATTAGCAAATTCATTATTGTTCGCTATTAAAGTTTTGAAACATTCCTTTTCAATTTGATTAACCTTTGTGTCAACCAAAGCTGTAGCAGAATAATGATAATAGTTTTTCCCGTTTAAAGATGATAAACCTATAAAATCGTAGGGTTCTACAATTTTCACAATTAAATTTTTATCATTAAAACCCTCAAAGCAAATTTTAACTAAACCTTCTGTCAGGTACATTACATTTGGTGCAAATGTTCCCTGTTTACAAATATTTTCTCCTTTTCTAAAAAGGATTTCAACTTTATTCCTATTTACAAATTCTCTTTCTTCCTGACTTAGTTTCTTGAAACTTTCAGGTGCTTTTTCGCAATTAATATATTCTGAAGCCTGAAACATCGTATTTATTATTAAATTTAAAAATATAAATCTCTTTCACCATTTTTTATTTTATCAATTCTTTTCCTGATTTCTTCAACCTGAATTCCATCAGCTAAAGCCACAAGATTTTCTTCGATAAGCCTATAGCCTTTCTTTTGTGTTTCTTCATCTGCATAGTCAACCAAATACTCCATTAAAGTTAATATTGCATTTGGTGTACAAAACCTCTTTATAAAGCCCGGAACCGAAAATTCCATAAAATGTTCCCCTGTTCTGCCAAGTCGATAACAAGCAGTACAAAATGATGGAAGGTATTTATCATCAACCAATTCGTTAATGATTTCACTAAGAGACCTGCTATCGTTAATAGCAAACTGTTCTCTTTTTAAGTCCTGTGGGTCACCAGTTTTTTCAGCATAACTGCCAATTTCAATTTTAGTTCCGCCATCAATTTGAGAAACCCCAAATTTTAAAACTTCTCTTCTGATTTCATGCGACTCTCTTGCAGTTAGAATCATGCCTGTGTAAGGAACTGCAAGTCGAAGAATTGCAACTAATCTCACAAAATCGTCATCACTTACAGAATACTTATTGTTTGCTGTGAAGCAAGATGTATTATTAATTCTTGGAAAAGAAATTGTATGAGGACCAACATTATAACAAGCTTCAAAATGGTTTGTATGACGGACAAGGCTCAAAACTTCAAAACGCCAGTCGTACAATCCAAACAAAGCTCCAATTCCAACATCGTCAATTCCTGCTTCCATCGCTCTGTCAAGAGATGTCAATCTATTATTATAATCCTTTTTATTTCCACTTTGGTGGTAAATTTTATAAGCTTCCGGATGATAAGTTTCCTGGAAAACCTGGTAAGTGCCAATACCGGATTCTTTAACTGTTCTAAATCCTTCAATATCTAATGGAGCAGCATTAATATTTACTCTTCTAATCTCACCATTCTTGCTTTTCACTCCATAAACAGTTTTCACAGACTCAGCTATAAACTCAGGTGTATAGGTACGATGTTCTCCATATACAAGAATTAATCTTTTCTGCCCCTGGTCTTCAAGAGCTGTAACTTCTTGAACTAATTCATCAGTATTTAGAGTTTTTCTTATCGACTCCTTATTAGTTGTTCTAAAACCACAATAAACACAATCGTTTGAGCACAAATTTCCAACATAAAGTGGTGCAAACAAAACTATTCTGTTTCCATAAACTTTTTCTTTAAGTTCTCTTGCTCCATTTTTAATCTCTTCAATAAGTTCAGGGTCATTAGCATTAAGAAGTACAGCAGTCTCTTCCAAAGTAAGTCTTTGCTTATTCAACGATTTGGCAATTACTTTCCGCACTCTTTCCTTCTCCGATTTAGTATTATTAATATAATCCCAAATTTCTTCAGCGTCAATGAAAGGCTTCATTGGTTTATCCTCTATCCTGCACTTCTCCGGTGTAAATTTCATTTTTTCTAGTTTTAATATTTTGCAATATTATAGTAATTATAGTAGTGATTTCTTATAAATTGATTCAAAATAAGAGAAAAGAAAGGGTGAAAACCACCCTTTCTTTTTACTTAATATTAATATCTGTTACGTTTTCTGTATTTAGTATGTAACAAATCGTGAGATTTATGTCCAAGTGGTTTTTCAAGGAAATCTTCATAAATTTGTTTAATCTCAGGATTTTCATGCGACATCCTGATTGGTTTATGTGCATCTTCATCATAAATTGCAGCAATCCTTTTCATCCTGATTTCATCATTTGTTGGGATTGGCTGACCACCACCACCAATACATCCACCAGGGCAAGCCATAATTTCAATAAAGTGATAAGGAGATTCACCGGCAGCAATTTGATCCATAATTTGTCTTGCATTAATCAAACCATGAGCAATTGCAAATCTAGCTTCAACGCCTTCAAGGAAACTATATGCAGGTAAAACATTTTCGAATTTCACTGATGCTTCTTTAATTCCTTGTAAACCTCTCACAGGAGTGATGTTTAATTTTTCGAATGGAACAGGTCTTCCGGTAATTAGAACATAAACTGTTCTTAAAGCTGCTTCCATAACACCACCTGTAGCACCAAAAATAACTGCTGCACCAGTTGATTCACCCATTAAACTATCAAAATCACTATCTTCAAGATCAGTGAAATTTAAACCTGCTTGTTTAATCATATGACCAAGTTCCCTTGTAGTTAAACCGGCGTCAATATCCTGATATCCACTATCACGCATTTCAGGACGATTAGCTTCAAATTTCTTAGCAGCACATGGCATACCTGCTACACTAACAATAGTTGAAGGGTCAATACCCATCTTTTCAGCATAATATGTTTTAGCAACTGCACCAAACATCTGTTGTGGTGATTTACAAGTTGATAAATGTGCAAGGTGTTCAGGATACATATGCTCGATAAATTTCACCCAACCCGGTGAACATGATGTAATCATTGGAAGAGCAACTTGTTCTTTGTCAACTAATGCCTTTTTAAGTCTTTGCAGAAGTTCGCTTCCTTCCTCCATAATTGTAAGGTCGGCTGTGAAATCAGTATCAAGTACTGAATCAAATCCCATTTTCTTAAGAGCTGTAACCATTTTACCGGTAACTCTTGTTCCAACAGGATATCCTAACATCTCACCAATAGCAACTCTTACAGAAGGTGCAGTATTAATAACAACATGCTTATCAGGATCACCAATAGCTTCCCATACTTCATCAAAGTATCTTCTTTCGGTTAATGCACCTGTTGGGCAATGAGTAATACATTGTCCACAATTTGTACAAACAACTTCTGCAAAAGGAAGGTCAAGGAAAGTAGATATCTTCATATCTTTACCTTTTCCACTTACTGTAAGTGCATTTACATGCTGAAGTTCAGCACATGTTCTAACACATCTCTGACAACGAACACATTTACTGTCGTCTTTTTCAATTGACCATGAAGACCTATCAATCTTTATATGTGGCTTAAGAACACTTAAGAATCTATCATTATCGATATTATACTCAGATGCAAGATCCTGTAATTCACAATTTGTACTTCTATAGCAAGTAGTACATTGAGTATTATGTTCGGAAACTAAAAGAGCGATTATATCTTTACGTGCATTTCTAACTTTCGGTGTGTTTGTTCTGATAACCATTCCTTCTTCAGCAGGAATAGCACAACTAGCTTCCAGTTTATTTCTTCCTTCAACTTCAACAACGCACACACGACAGTTACCGGCAACACATAAGTCTTCATGATGACAAAGTGTTGGGATTTTAACATTTATTTTTTTAGCTGCGTCAAGGATGGTGCAACCTTTTTCAATAGTTACATCCTGACCATCTATATTTAAACTTACTGACATATCTTTAAATTTTAATTTTTTTAATTAATACTAGTAAATCATTTCTTCCCGAAAGTTTTCGACTATCGATGCAAATGAATTTGCAACAGACTGACCCAATCCGCATTTTGATGTAGCTTTCATAGTTTCTGTCAACTTAATCAATTGCTCAAGGTATTCAGGTTCTTTTTCGCCACGCTTAACCGCTTCAATTCCTTTAAGCAATTGTTGGGTTCCAACTCTACATGGAGTACATTGGCCACATGATTCTTCAGCAAAGAAATCAAGATAATTATGAAGTACATGATACATTGAACGAGTACTATTGAAAATCATAGTTGCTCCTCCGGTTGTATTGCCTTCGCCAATAATTGAAGTAGCAAAGCTTTTACGAGGAACGCAGAAACCTGCAACTCCACCAACTTGAACAGCTTTAGTGTCGCCATCACCAAATTCCTTAACGAAATCTTCGATTGACATACCAAGTTCTAACTCATGAACACCTTCTTTTGGTGAATCTCCTGAGATAGAAAACAATTTAGAACCATGTTGGTCATCAGTACCAAACTTTGTATATTCTTCAGCACCAAAACGACATACCATAGTTGCACTTGCAAATGTCTCAACATTACCTACAATAGTTGGTTTTCCTTTATAACCATTTTGAATTGGATAAGGAGGTTTATTTCTTGGTTCACCTCTTTTTCCTTCCATTGATTCGATAAGAGCAGTTTCTTCACCACAAACATAAGCTCCGGCACCTAAGAAAATCTCAATACTGAAATCAAGACCAACTTCCTTTGCATGAAGATTGAATACATTTATTTCTTTTTCAAGGTCAGCAACAAGATATTTATACTCTCTTCTAAGATAAAGAAAACCTTTTGTTGAGTTTGTTGCCCATCCGGCAATTGCCATTCCTGAGAAAACTTTTCGCGGAACTTCCACTAATATTTTTCTATCTTTAAAAGTGCCAGGTTCGCCTTCGTCAGCATTACAAATAATATATTTTACATCAGCTTCCTGAGCTGCGGCGAATTTCCATTTCAATCCTGTTGGAAAACCTGCACCACCTCTACCGCGTAAACCTGAATTAATCATTTCCTGGATTACTTCGTCTTTACTTTTTTTAACGGTATTTTTTAAAATATCATAAGGTGCTACTGAATATGGACTGAAAATTATATCGACTTTTCTTAATTCTTTTTTTGTCATTTTATTAAGCCTCCCTTTTAATTTTTATTCCTAATATAATCTCCTATGATAGTTCTAACCTTCTCAGGAGTAAGGTGATTGTAATACTCATCATTTATTAACATTGCCGGTCCCTGGTCGCAAAGTCCAATACAATTTGTTTCAAGCAATGAAAACTTTTTGTTTTGAGTAGTTTCACCTAATTTAATTTTCAATATACCTTCTAAAGTGCTAAGGATTTTTCCTTTTCCTTTCATGTCGCAGGTAATCGACTTACACACTCTGATAACATATTTTCCTCTTTCTTCTGTTTCCAAAAAAGAGTAAAATGATGCTGTTCCATAAACATCAGCAGCTGAAATGTCTAATTCTTTAGCTATTTCAACCATGTTCTCATTAGTGAGATAATTGTTTTTTTCAACGATTGATTGTAAAATTGGCATAAGAGACTCACGCCCCTTTCCATGTTTTTCAATCTGCTCGCGAATTACTGTTGTTAATTCTGACATAATTCCTCCAAAATTGTTTATAATTATTAATTAAATTTATTAATGATCATCCGGAAATATTTGATAAAATGCACTTAATTGCTTAATAGTTTTTTGTAGTTCTTTACTATTTGGCAAAATGGTATTATCATATCCTATTACCAGATTATTATTTTCAATGTTGTCATAAACTTCTTCAATTACATCATTTAAAGTTTGAATTGTTGACCCTATATATTCATAGATGTCTTTTTCCATATTCTTTAACTCTTCTTTTTCTTTAAGATTTTCAATCATGATATTTTTCATTTCTAAAATACCACTGCAAATCTCAAGTGACTGAAATCCTACAGCAAACCTTAATCGTGCAATATCAGTAATATAATCCAGGACTAAACTCCTGTCACCACTTCTTATCGAAGCTATTACTAAATAAAAAAGTGAACTATAATAATTTCTGAATTTATTTTCGTTTACTTTTTTATAGTTTCTATATAATTGTGAGTTTTTTGAATAAAAAACTTTATTAACAATTTCACTTAAAATCTTCTCATAGTCATCCAACAATAAATTATATATAACAAAACCCGGACGGCTTGGTACTTTCTTCATTGCTGCCTCGTTTTTCATTGTCCAAATTTGCGGTTGGTTTTTCATTTTTTCGAGCAAAAACGGCATTCTCCTCGTAATTTCGTATCTGGGTGTTGGCTTCCAACCTAATTGCTTTTGAGTGAAACTTGAATCAACATTAAGTTTAACATCAAGATATTTCAACATCCAAAACCTTTCGAAGGGGTCTTTGGATGATAGCTTTAAAGCGGGAAGCATATAATTCCTTAAAAATAAGCCAGGGTAACAAAGAATCTTAGGCATATGAATTGCCCGACGTCTAAATTCATAATAATTTAAAGTTGCACTTCTAAACAATTCAATATGAGATGTGCATCCATCTGGACTTACGTTATAAACAGCATGCTTAGGCAGTGAATCCGTTTTAAGAATAATTGTAGAAAGAAAATTTACAAGGTCATAGATGTGAATATACGAAACAGCAGAATTTCCCTTTCCGCCAATGATTTTAGAATCCCATTTATCAGACAGCCAAGTTGAAAGAAATTTATATAAAGGAGCATATTCACACCAATCGCTAAAAACTGCTGCAAAACGAACAGTTGTACAATTAAATTTTTGAGAATATTCGTAAACCATTTCTTCACCTTTTCTCTTGCTCTTGGCATAGGCAAAATTGGCATCAGCCGGAGTTCGCTCATTAATGGTATCACCAGCTTTTGGGAACTTACAAGCAGCCAAAGAGCTTGAAAATATAAAACGTTTTACGAATAAAGCTTCAGCCATTTTAAGCATATTTGCTGTTCCTAAAACATTAGTCCTTTCATATTCTTCATTATCACTATAATCAAAATCGTAGAAAGCAGCCATATGTATGAAAAAATCAGCCCCATTATGAAGTTTGATATATTTTCTCACTTCTGAGACTCTCTCCCAATTTGCTATATCGCATTGAAGCCAGTGAATATTATGATGATATGAAACACCCGATTCTTTTTGAGACCTTCGGGCAATTGCAAAAATCCTAAAATCATCTTTGATTCTATCAATGAAATGTGTTCCGACAAAACCGGATGCACCTGTAATTACTATACTGGGTAATTTACTCATTGATAATTTCCTGATTATTATTTATTAATTCAACAACTTTGAAATATTTTATAAAAAGCCAACAAATCACAATTCCCATTAAAAAATCGCCAATTGCGGACAATAAAATCATCCATGCACTTTCAATAAAAAAGAAATAAATTGATAGAAATATTGTAGCTATAAACTTGGCAATTATTGAGAATAGAATTAACTGTTTATTTACAATAAGATTATAAGCACCTAAAGCATAAGCAACACTCATCACAATGTGAAAAACCCCTGCCTGAGCGGCGAAAAATCTCACTGTTGGAATCGAAAAACCAAATATTTCAAACCATGATAAAGGCATAAACATTAATCCTAAACCAACACAAAATGAATGCAATGCAACCAGCCAAAGCAAAATTCTGAGATAGTTTTTAATGTTTGTGTTAATCATTTTCTATTGCTTTTTATATTATTCGATTATTCGTTTGTTCGATTGTTAAATTGCTATATTGTTAAATTGCTATATTGTTCTATTGTTCTATTGTTATTCTCTAATTTCTAACTACTAACTTCTAACTTCTATTTTCTAAAATCTAATATCTATGTACTAACTACTAATTTCTAATTTCTAATTTCGAACATCATTTAAGCATTAAGGCATTATTCAATTGTTATATTTCTTGTTTTAGCCATTTGATTTATCATAAAAAATTCGCATTTTCCTTGTTTTGCCAACCTGATTGAATTCACTAATTTCTCATTTACCGTATCTTTTAAAATAAAACCGCATATTCCTGCATCGAGAAATGGTTTAAAACTATCAAACTCACCATACATTGTAAGGGCTATAATCTTTAAATCAGGGTATAGGAATTTAGCTTTTTTTGTTGCTTCTGCTCCGTCCATTATTGGCATTTTCAAATCCATCAAAACAACATCAGCATGGCAATTAGCAAGTAGTTTAAGAAATTCTTTACCATTTGAAGCTTCGCCAACAACTTCAATATCTTCAGCTTTTCCCAATAGTATTGAAACTGCTTTTCGAAAGACAGCCTGGTCGTCAACTAGTATAACTTTAATCTTATCCATTGGATTCTTCTATCAAAGTGTAAAACTATCATAGAAAAAACTAGCAAACAATAGAGTAAATCCGTGATATAAGTTGTGGTAGAAACGTAGAAAAATTGTGTGTTTTTACGCAGGCGAATATGACATAAATCATTTTAAGAGAGCAATTCTTAAATTGACAATTGTCAATTGCTAAATTGTTTACCCTGTGGAATGTTAAACGAAGTGAACTATTCCAACAGGGTTAAATTGTTGAATTGTTCGATTGTTCAATTGTTACATTGTTCAATTGTTACATTGTTTGATTGTTAAACCAGCTAGTCATTCCGAGTTAAAACACCCTGAAATGGGAGCATATTTTAAATGACAAAAATTTAATTGAAATTCAGACTTTTAAATTTCGTAGAAAACTATCCCCCTTATTTAAGAGCCTGTCCCGTTTTTTCGGGAGGGATTATAGGGGGTTTTAGAAAATAAATGAATCCTATTAATAAGTCGATTATTGGTTTTGAATATAATGACTAAACTATTTCATCCTTTTTTCATATAAAAGAATTCCATCACATTTATTATTAATAAAAGAATATTATCTTTGTTAGGGTGAACTAAAATTAAGAAATACAGCGTTTTGGTTTATAAGGAATATTTACTTTGGATTATGAAGAAAAGTAAAACTAAATACTACAAATTAATTAGCATTATGCTGATTTTCTGTGTCGCACTCTCATGTGATAATACCACGCCTTTAAAACCAGAACAAAATGAAATAAAAGATACAACAACAATAAATCATATACGCTTTGCAAGTGGAGCTGTTGACTCAATTTTAATGGCTCAAAGAATAGAAGAAATTGCTAAAATTGAGCATGAATTAGTTTGGTTACGTTTAATATACAGGGAAATATATACTAAGGTAAGTAGTGATTCTCTACTTAGTATTAAGGATATCTTTTATAAAAAATTTAATGATCTTATTTTAATGAGAGATTCGTGGGATTATCCATTCACAGAATTACAAAATACTGGAATTCCAATGAAAAAATCCAAGGATAACAGAATTAGAACTTTTACATTCTTGATAGATGCTACAGATAATGAGTATGTTTATGAATCTATTATTCAGTTTCTGGATTCAAAAAATGAAATCAAAAAAGAAAAATTTTATACTAAAAGTTATGACAATTATCTCAATAGTTATACTACATACAACAAAAAACAAAATAAAGGATTTCTTGATGATAGCGGAATTTATGGACTTCATGTTGTTAATATAGAAAATATCAATCACTATTTATTATTAAGTAAGTGGATAAAACGAGAATTTGGTAGGTTTGAGTTTGCTCAAGTATTTTGCATTCAGAATGATTCACTAAAAAGGATTAGATGCTTTCCTAAAAACAAGAATTACAGTGACGTTCTGGCTATTGATGCCTGTTGGCATTGTAATGTAGATTTAGAGTTTGACACCGCAAATATGATACTTCAACATAATGAGATTAAAACAACTCAAGGATTTCGTCATCCAACAAAAAACAAAATCAAATTTAAATTTGAAAATGGAAAATTTAAGAAATTGAAGGATAAATAATTTTCTTATACTTTTCTCTAAAGATATAGACATGAAAATAAGCAAGACAAAATATTGGAATCTAATTAGCATCATGCTGATTTTCTGTGTCGCACTCTCATGTGATAACGCTACTAACACTAAATCCAAACAAAATGAATTGAATTCAACAAGCAAAGAACTGTTAGTTGAAGAAAGCAATAAACCTATTAACGATTCAATTCCAAAGATAATAACATTTACTGATTCGGTTAGGGCAATTAACAATCATAAGAATAAAGTAATAAATAAAAAATTAGATTCATTTAGTTTGGATTCACAAAACGAAAAATACGATTCTATTGTAATACTTGAACAAGAACTTATACATCTATTGAAAACAATAAAGACTTTTCAATTTAAGTTAAATGCTGGTCATTCTTCTAAAACAATGTCTGATTCAATAGAGCAATTAAGATCCACTTATTATGAAAAAAAGCATAAATTAATTTCACATAGACAATCATGGGGTTATTCTTTTAAGAAATTGCAAAATGAGACAGGAATAAAAATATGTAAATCAAATGATGGTAAAATTAGAAGTATATCCTGGTTAGCAGTTGTAGATTATCATGATTATTATTATTCGTCATTAATTCAGTTTTTAAACAAGAATAATGAAATAAAATCCCAGGAAATAGAAACCAAGGATTATAAAAGTGATACTTTACACCTCTTCGATTTTGAATTCTTATCAACGGGTATTTACAAATTGTATGAAATAGACGAAGATTCATGCCATTTGTATTTGGTATTAAGTGAAGGACAGACCTCTGAAAGTAAATATGTATCAGCTCAGGTTTTTAAACTTATTAATGATTCTTTGGTACAACAATCATGTTTTTATGGATATCCGGATGTGTTGATAATTCATTCAATGAGGCTAATTACAATTGATCTTAAGTATGATGAAAAGAATAAGATTTTACAACACAATAAATATCTTTGGCCTGAATATGATCCAGACGAAGTTATTACAGGAGATGGTATCGTTAGATATAAGTTTAAGAATGGGAAATTTAAGAAATTGAAGGATGAATAATAAAATTAAAATTACTGTTTTAATTCTGACAATTATCACTCTGCTTGTAAGCTGCAATTTTTTATTGGTAGCTCAACCAAGTATGGATAAATACTATACTTCTATAAGGATTGAATGGGAGCTAGAAGACAACAACTCTTCATATCAATATTTACAAGATTCACTTGAGTATGGTTTTTTAGGATTCTATGAAAGTAGTAGTTATGGTGCTGATTCTGTTTTAAAGTATCTAAATAATTCTCTTTGTTGTCCAACTGATTCCGCCGGGAGTTTAGTTACGGCAATGATAATGGGTTTTAAACCAATGTTTTTTTGTGATTCATTCGAATCGGGTAAGCATCCAAATTTATCAATTGGTCGTTATAGGAGTGTTAGGAATACTGGAATATTTGAAGGAAGCAAAATTGAATATTTTAATTCTTCTGCTTATAGAGATTCTGAAAATAATTTTTTGATATTTTTTATTATGCGAGATAAATCATCAGCCGATTATAAATTAATTGCCATAAGAGATATGAATGGGCCTCAGGAATATCACCTCACCTTTAAAGTGGACTCCTTTGATTTCAAATTAATGCCAGAGGTTTCTTATTTCGATCTTGTTGATATTAAATCTGAATATTATCCATCCAAAATTTTTGAAGAATCTGAAAGTGGACTAGTCTTCTATAAAACACTATATTCCATTTCAAATCATAAAACATCACTTAAAGAAATTGAAAGAATACTATTAAATTCACAATAAAAATATTATGAAAATAGTTCTTGAATACATGCAAGTAGGCTTTAGTACAAATACTAAATAATTAAAAAAAAATGAGCAAGTTTACACCATATATTATATTAGTTTCTGTAATTATCAGTTATAATATTTCACAAAACACCATAGTTAATCAGAGTGTGGAATCTGATACTTCAAGTTTAGCTTCCAATTCTATTAAAGATACTATTCCTGAAATATCAGGTGAGGAATTTTCAAAACAGCTTGAAGCTCATAAAATAACTAATTTGCCTTACGAAATTAAATCTCGTATCCGGTTGCCTAATCATAAATGGGAGGATTCGAGTGATTATGAGATGATTTGGCCTATTAGTTTCAAGCGAGAAACATCACTTACAAGCCTGGATAAATATTATAAGTTTAAAGATATTAATGGCTTAGACAAGGTTAACAATACTTATTCATCTAATGAAAATGAAATTGATTCTAATTGGAATTTAATATTGCTTGAAAGATTTGAGCCTAATAATGATTCAATTGAAGTACTGTTATTGTCTTCTAATTGTTTGAGTTCAGGATTTGTAATTTGGATTATTGCAACTTATGATATGAAAAATATGGAAAAAATAGATAATGCTATTATTGGTGTTTTTGAAATTCCCGGAGATATGTACGAGGAATCTTATTTTAAAATTAAAGGTAATTATTCAATCAATTGTATATTTTCTACACATTATGAAAGTAATCCTGATTATGTTGAAACGGATTATCAAATTAAACCTAATGGTAAAATTGAAAAGGTATTGACCCAATACTATTCGTATGATATTGGTTATGACGAAGAAGGAGATAATTTATTAAGTTATTCAAACTCAGTTGATGGTTATTATGTTGAATTTTTTTTAGGAGAACTCGCAAATTTCAGTGAAGACGAAGTCAAAGAATGTGATTATCCTAATTGCATGCTAAGCTATAAAAAAAACGGCATAATTGATTCTTCATTTATTCTTACAAAACCAATAGTATTATATGATAATCAAAATAGAAAATGGTTGCATATTTACAGCTATAAAACTATTGATTTTGAATATTCAAAAAGTAATGT
>JAIPBB010000012.1 GCA_021739805.1 Saprospiraceae bacterium
GCTTGTTTTTTTTATTTCTAAATTTTTTATATCTTGCATGCAACTTGTAATTGATTTTTGTATCTATTAAAAGACTAGACTTGAATATCACCGATGATGACATAATACAAGGATGTATTAAGGGCAAAAGGTCAGCACAGCATAAGCTTTACAAAAAATATGCTGTACTCATGCTTGGAATATGTCTTAGATATTCAAAAAACAAGTCAGAAGCTGAAGATGTATTGCAAGATGGTTTTATAAAAGTTTTTTCAAATATTAAGAAATTTAGAAGCGAAGGTTCATTTGAAGGTTGGATTAAACGAATAATGATAAATACTGCACTTGTAAATGCCAGAAACAACTTAAAACACTATTATCATTCAGACATAAATGAACTTGAACAACAAATTAGCAATGGAGACGAAGAACATATTAAAGAAGCTATTTCGTCGAAAGATTTAATGAAACTAATTCAGGCTCTACCTGATGGTTATAGGATAGTTTTTAATTTATATGTATTTGAAAAGTTTTCACATAAAGAAATTTCAGAATCATTGAATATTTCGGAAAGTACATCTAAATCGCAATTATCAAGAGCAAGAAATTTATTAAGAAAATCAATAAGTGAGTTTATTAAAAAAAAATCAGTAGCATAATCTAAACAAATAATTTGAAAATTAAATGACTAGAAAAAACGACATAATTGATAATATTTTCAGAGATTCTCTGGATGGCTATATGGATGAATCACCATCAGCCAATGTCTGGAAAAATATCAGTCGCAAGCTTTTAATGAAAGACATACTTAAATTTTCATTTATGAGATTGGGTGTGCTTTTAATTTTGCTTTTGGCCTCATTATCGTTTTTTATTCCATCAAATTTAATAAAGGAAAAAACGGGAATTTCTTATAACAAATCTTCACAAGAAAAAGTTCAAGTAAATAAAATTTCACAAAACAACATTAAAGACAAGGATATTTTGGCTCAGAAAACTTTAGACAATGAAACCAAAAGTATTGTTAATAATAATACTGAATATTATAAATCTAAAACCGCTAATCCAGTTGCAAAACCAATAAATAAAAAAATTAGCAAGGAAAACTCCCAAGACATATCAACCCAAACAGTTAAAGAAGTTTATAGCCCAAAACAGTATGATAGTGATATTTCTATCAAAACAAACGTATCAACTTTTTTCGCAAAAAAGACCGATTTAAAAGAAACACCTTCAAACAATGAGATTGATAATTTTGAAGAAATACCAAATGTAAGTTTGGTTTTCTCAAAAGATTTTAGACTTGGATTGATACATTTTGATGAAAACCTTGAATTTGAGAGTGATAACTATAGAAACATTATAAGCCAAAATCAATTAACAGAAAAACTTCCTTTGCCTGAAGGTTTTAACAATTCTCCTTTTGAGCCGGAAAAACCACAATTATCAATTGACATTTGGGGATCTCCATTGTGGAGCAATAAAGCTTTATCCACAAACAAAAATTTATATACTGACCATATTGCTCAACGCAATACAACAGAAAAATCACTCATAAATTATTCGATTGGAGTGGATTTAAAAATTAATTATAAAAATTGGCTATTAATAACAGGACTAAATTATTCAGAGTATTCTGAAAAAGCAGATTATTCTTTATTTTCTTCTAATATTGATTCAAATTCTTTTATTACTTATAAAGATGCAAGTTATTGGGAATATGATACCTTAGATATAATTTATGACCCAATTGATTCGACAATATGGTATCCTATTATTTATCCTAAATATATTCTTGATTCTGTGGCTATTACAGGTGTAGATTATGACACAACATTTGCAAATACAAATTATAGTTTCCTAAATACATATAAATGGATTGAAATTCCTATATTGGTAGGAAGAGAATTTTCAAAGGATAGATTTACTTTTAGTATAGCAACGGGAATATCTTATGGATTCCTGACAGGAACAACAGGAAGTATTCTACATTATGACAACAGAAGTATAATAGCTATTGACAAAAACAAAGCACCATTTAAAAACAGTATGTTTAATTATATTTTACAAGCAGGAATCGATTATACTATCACTAAAAAAATTGGTGTTGTTTGCAAACCGATGTTTAGATATAATTTAAACTCAATGTTTGATAAAACATATCCAATTGATCAAAGATATTATTCTTTAGGAGTCAATTGTGGATTAAGATATAAATTTTAATTGGATTTAAAATTTTATGAAAAAGCAACTAAATATTTTACTAAATATCATTATAATTTCCTTTTTTAGTTATTCTGGCTATAGCCAAAATACAGGTGAATTAAAAGAAGAATTATGGGAGTCAAATCTAAATGCTGATTTTATTTGGATGCAAGATCCAAACATACCATTAAAAATTAACTTTATTGATAAATCAGTTGGCTCCATTGTGTCATGGGATTGGGCTTTTGGAGATAATTCAGTTGCAAGCGGACAATATGCAACACATACTTATGCAGCACCAGGTTATTATTATGTATGTTTAACCGTTGAGGATTCAAATTCATTTATTGATATTTTCTGTGATAGTGTTTATGTTAGTTATACAATGATTTGTTCAGCCACACTGAATTATCAAGCCCAGGGATTAACTGTGTTATTTGACGGAGGCGGAAGCCCAACACCATTTGAGTATATATGGAATTTTGGTGACGGAACAATAGATACAGCTCAAAGTATAGTTCATACTTTCCAAACAGGTGGAAACTTTAGTGTTTGTTTAAATACTAAAAGTATTGACTCATTAACACAAGACACATGCACTAATCAAAAATGCAAATCAATAACAGTATCTGGAGAAGCCGCAACATTGTTAGGATATGTATTTGTTGACACAAATTATGCCGATGAAGCCAGTATTTATTTAATTAATATTGACTCCTTAAATTTCTTTACAATTGTTGATACAGCTCTTTTAGTTGATTCCGGCAGTTATACATATTTTTATTTTCAGAACATACCATTTGGGCGATATGGGCTAAAGGCTCAACTTTTGCCTTCATCAAATTATTATTCAAATTATACTCCAACTTATTATGACAGTAAATTAAACTGGAGTCAAACCGAAATTATTAATATTACATCAACTACAAATGTTGCTTTTATTGATTTAATTGAAATTTCAGATGTGAATGGAGTCGGCTCTATAGATGGCAAAGTAATAGAAGGCACAGCAAAAGTTCCCGGAGATTCAGTTTCAAATGTTGAGATTTTATTACTAAATACGAATTACCTTCCCGTAGCTGTTACTTATTCTGATGTAAACGGTAAATATAATTTTGGCAATTTGCCTTTTGATAATTATGTTGTTTATGCTGAGGTGTTAAACAAAACAACTTTTCCTCCATCTGTATTATTAAGTGCAAGTAATCCATCTATTCAAGACGTTAATCTTTATATTAATTCTACAACCGTAACCACAGATCTTAAGGGCATTAACTCGAATGTTTCTGGAAACAGTATAAGTCAGATATTTCCTAATCCATCCGCTAATGAAATTTCAATTGAAATTAAATCAAGCTTACAAGAAGATGTTGATATTTGTATTTATAATACTACAGGTCTAAAATTATATGAACAAACAAAACATTACTCTTTTGGAAAAACAATTTATTCAATTGACATTTCATCATACCAACAAGGAATTTATTTTGTTCATATCAAGCAGGGAAATTCTATTGTTGTAAAAAAGTTTGTTAAACTACTTTAAACAGGTTTTAAATGAAGAAAATATCAGGAGACACATTGTCTCTTTTTTTATTTAGTAGAAGTTGTAAATATATTCAATTCGATAATTAACCTCATTGGTTTTATTGTCCCAGTCTGTTTCTTCAATCAGAAAATTTTTGGCATTATATTTATATGTAATTCGTTTTTCACCAATGGCATTATAAATTATTTTCTCGATTAAATTGCTATTTTCATCATATTTATATGATTCGACATTTTCAATAGCTTTACTGTTGTTATAAGTTTGCTTTTGAATTAAATGTCCCGATAAATCATATTTATAAGTTATTTTACTTACCAAATATCCTGCAATTTCATTTTTTTTATAAATTATTTCATTTGACAGCTTACCATCATTGTCGTATTGATATTTGATTATTAAAACTGTGTCATTTGTGATACTGATAGTGTATGATTCAAGAATCTCCAAATTAGCTCCATTACGATATTTAACAGTTTGATCTGAGCACCCTACAAAATCCTTATCCATACACTTTGTTGTTTCCTCTGATTTTGAACCTTGTGCATCGTATTTGAAAAAAATCATAATTTTAATTTTCCCTGATTGAGATAACTCTTTTGTAATAAGTTCATTATTGGTGTTATATGAATAAATTGTAGTCTGATTTTTACCAAAGAGATTATCAAATAATTCAGTAATACATCCATTTGTGTCGTATGATTTCTCGATAATGCGAATTTTGGGTTCTTTGGGTGAACCGGAAACATAATTATATTTATACCCAACACAACTTTTTAGTTTGCTGTTTTTTATAGATAGTCTTTCTTCAAGTATTTTATTTGTCTTTTTATTTTCATTTAATAGCTTTTGTAATTTTTTCGCATCGTTTTTTTGTTTTGCACTAGGATATGCCTCAAGAAATGCATTATAGGATTCATAAGTGTTTGTAGTTTTAGCCAACTGAAAAGCCAATGAATCTCTTATTAAAATAACCTTAGGTATTTTATTTGATTCAGGATAAAGTTTGATAAATTGAGTATAGCCATCTATTGAATTAGCTATAACAGCATTGTCATATGCTTTTTGGTTTCTTAATTTAATAATTTCTGCCAATTGCGGTGCATCAGGATATTTGTTAATAAAATTATTATAAGTGTCAATTGAATTCATTTTTATGGCAAATTCATAATTCATTTTTATCAAAAGTTCTTTTGCGGTTTTTGCCTCATCTGATTGCGGATATTCTTTTATAAAATTTTCATAATCACTAATGGTGTTTTTTGCTTTTACATTTGCAAAAACCATTTCTATAATAAGTGCTTTTGCCAATGGGGCTTCTTTTGAATTAGGATATTTTGATATAAAATTTTCATAAACCGAAATTGAATTATATTCTTTAGCATGCTGAAATTCAATGTCATTTCTAATGTCAATAACAGTTTTATAATATTTGGAGTCCTTGCAATCTTTTAAAAATTCATTTATTAGGCTTAAAGAATTTTTGGTTTTTACAAATTGGAATAAATTTTCATCAACAATTTCATTTTGTTTTTGAATTAAGGAAGCTGTAACATAATCTGAGATTTCATTTTTTTGCTCAGATGTAAGTTTAGCAAAGTATTTTTTTGCATTTATAAGATGTTTGTAAGACTTAAAATAATCATTACCACGATATTCCGTATTAGAATAAACCAATGATAAACCGTAATTTCCAACAACTGAATTATCATTATCTCTAATAATATCATCAAAAATTACTTTTGCATTCTCAAAATCACCTTTATCTAAATTTTTAAAGGCCTTTTTGTAATTCTGCCCTGAAAGTTCACAAGCGAATAATAACAGAATAAATAATGGAATATAATATTTCTTCATATCAAAATAAATTTACTTATAAAGGTATAAAAATCTGAATATAAAACCAAAAGTATTTATTTTAATCCATTCTAACCACAAAATATTTAATTTATCCTTTGTGTTTTCTTTTCAACTTGGGATAGTAAATTTTAATATTAAGTACAAAATCCGGCAAATTGTTTAGTGTAATATATCAAAATACAGTTTTGGTTTTGCAAATAATGCAAATTCTCAGGAAATTATTTAAATCTTCAAGGTATTTTGCAAATAATGCAAATAATTGTTTATACAATGCAAAATTCCGTTTTTGTTAGGAACTATCATGGCTTACTTTTGCTTCGAAATTAATAAAAACCACTTTAGGAATTTTTCAAATATTAATACTAGATTGCAGAATAAAATTTTCTAAAAGCTCATTTAATGAATAAAGAAACCGATATAATAAAAAAGATAATTGGAATACTTCCCAAAAGCGGGTTTTTGCAGAATAGGTTTTTTGAATCTGATGCCGAAATCATCAACCACAATAGCAAGAAACTACTGTTTTCAATTGATGAATTTTCGCAGGAAGATTTTTTTAGAGATGATTATCCCTTTGAATTAGGTTATAATATTGCTGTTGCAACAATAAGCGATGTTTTAGCAAGTGGCGGAAAGCCATTATATTACGCACACAGCATTTCAATTGACAATGAAAAATGGGATAGCAACTTTATAGAAGCTTTTAGCCAGGGAATTGCAAAAGTTCTTAAGAATGCAGGAGCCGGTTTTATAGGTGGAGATTTGGGAAAATCAGAATCATGGAAATATACAGGTGTTATAATTGGCGAAACTGAAAATCCAATTACAAGAATCGGTGCAAAAGAAGGCGATTTATTATTCATGACAGGTCAACTGGGTGCAGGAAATATCGAAGCAGCAATGAAGCTTTTTTTGAATTATGATTTTCTTGGAAACAAAATAAAAGTTCCCAGGCTAAAATTGAATCTAAGAAATAAAGAATCAGAATTTATAAACAAATTCGCAACCTCCTGCATCGATTCAAGCGATGGAGTTTTAAGTGCCTTAATTACAATTTCAGATTTAAATAATGTTGGTTTTGAAATCACAAATCTGCCATATACCAAAGAAGGAATAAAATTGTGTGAGTTAATATCCAAACCAAAATGTATGCTTTTCATGGGAGAATGTGGTGAATATGAGTTAGTGTTTACGATAAAAAAGCAAGACAGAAAAACTTTTCTTGAAGAAGCAAAAGACAGTAATTTGTCATTCACCCAAATAGGAGTTATTCAGGAAAAACAAACAAAATCATTAAGAACTGAAGACGAAAATATTGATTTCAATAAATTTGAAATAAAAGCAAGAGATTATAATAATACTGAAGAATATTTAACTGATCTTTTAACTTATGTCAGTAACAACAAAAAATAGAAGAGTCGTTATTACCGGAATTGGTCCTGTTAGTTCAAATGGAATTGGCAGGGAAGAGTTGTGGGCAAATATTTTAGCTCAAAACTTTGTTGCTGAACCTATTCCTGAAAAGTATAAGCAATACTACGATTATAAAACAAAATTTTATGTTCCTTTTCCCGAAATCAATTTAGATGATTTTAGTTTAATAAAAAAGTATTCCAGAATGATGGAAGCCACATCAGTTTTGGCTTTGGCAGGAACTTCTCTTGCTTTGATTGATTCAGATTTAAATCCTGAAACACTTGAAAACGCTGGAATTATTTTAGGAAACGGAATTGCCAGTCTTAATACAGGCTTTAATTTTTATGCATTTCACACTTATAACGAACTTTTAAAAGATGTTCCCGGGGATTTCATTAAACCAAAATACAGCAGAATGGTAATCCCATCAACAATGCCGGATTCTGCAACTGCATGGGTTTCTATTTTATTTGGAATTAAATCATTCAATTATACTGTAAATGCAAGTTGTGCTTCCGGAACTTATGCAATTGGTGAAGCTTTTAGAAAGATTAAAGATGGTTATTCTGACATTATGATTTGCGGAGGAGTTGAAGGTATGAAAGATGATAGTGGCACAATATTAAGAGGTTTCGATTCATTGGGAACTTTAACCAAATCGGAAGATGGAAAACCAATGCCTTTTTCTCACGACAGAAGTGGATTTTTATTTGCTGAAGGCGGCGGTTGTATTTTAATTTTCGAAGAATTAGAAAAAGCTAAAAATCGGGGAGCTAAAATCTATGCTGAGATTGAAGATTATCAAGCAAATAGCGATGCTCACAATATTGTACAGGTTCAGGAATCAGGGGAGCAAATAGCGAAATTGCTAAAGATTATTATTGGCACTCATAAAATAGACTATCTTAATGCTCACGGAACAGCCACAGAATTAAACGATAAAGTTGAGCACAAAGTGATTAAAGAAATTTTTGGAGAAAAAGAAAATCAACCAATTATCAATTCAACTAAAAGTATTTTAGGTCATACAATTGGAGCAAGCGGAGCATTCGAAATTGCAGTTACAGCCCTTTCAATTAAAGAATCAAAAATTCATGCAAACTTATCTGAAAACACTTTCGATGATTTGAATCTTGCGACTGAAAACATAGAAAAGGAAATAAATTATGCACTAAAAACATCTTATGGTTTTGGTGGTCATAATGCTGCTATTTTATTAAAGAAATTCGAAGACTAAAATGTTTGAACAACAACATATCGAAACTAAAAAAGCAAAGGTAATTATCACCGGAGCTGCGGGTTTTATTGGCGGTCACGTTACTGAATATTTTTGTAAAAGATATGTCGATGTTTCTTGTTATGTTAGAAAAAGCAGCGATTTATCATTAATTAAGAATTTGCCTGTCAATATTATTAATGGAAGTGTCAAAGATTATTCTGCACTTGAAAACGCATTTAAAAATATGGATAGTGTGATTCATATTGCCGGTTTGGTAAAAGATTGGGGGAAATATGAAGATTTCTATGAAACAAATGTTAAAGGAACTTTAAATGTGTTAAAGGCATGTAAAGCAAACAGCATTCAAAATATAATTATCACAGGTTCGATTTCGAGTTATGGTGAGGAAAATTCACCAGAAATCAAAACAGAAGAACATCCATACAACTCTCACTATAAGTATTTTTTGGATTCGGTTTTTCCATGCAAAATGAATTATTATCGCGACACTAAATCAAAGGCAACACAGGAAGCCATCAAATTTGCCACAGAAAATGACATAAATCTTACGATTATTGAGCCGGTTTGGGTTTATGGCGAAAATGAATTTAGCTCAGGCTTTTATGAATATATTAAGTCTGTAAAAGGAATGCCTTTCTTTTTAGGTAGCAGTAAAAATAAATTTCATGTTGTTTATGTTAAGGATTTGGCAAGAGCATATTTTTTGGCTTTTACCAAAAAACTTTCAGGCACTAATAGGATAATTATTGGCGATAAAAAGGTTGATTTTATGGACAGAGTTTATTCGCTATTTTGTGAAGAATTGGGTGTAAAAAAACCAAAAAACCTTCCCAAAGCAATTTTTTATCCCATTGGTTTTTTAATGGAATTATTTAATACTGTTTTTTCACTAAAAAACCCGCCATTGTTGACCAGAGGAAGGGTAAATATGTTTTATGATAATATTGAATATTCAACTAAAAATGCGGAAGAATTACTTGGATTCACAAACGAATTCAGCATCGAAGAAGGAATAAAAAAAACAGTTAATTGGTATAAAGAAAACAATTTAATTTAGCAATTATGCTTAGAGTTAAAAACTATACAGGCTTTTCGAAAGTTCTTTTAAATCTAAAGATTCAATTATACACTTTCGTATATTTTTTAGGGCAACTTTTAAAAGGGAAAATTGAATTGAAATATTTCATCAGGATTTTAAAGCGATTATTGTTTTTCCTTTCTTATATGAAACAAAACAAATATGCTAAGATTGGAAATCGACTGAAAATCAATCTTTACCTTCCCGGTTTTCCATCGAAAGCTTATTTTCAGGCTTGTAATAAAGTGACTGAATTTGATAAAAAAATGCCAAGTATTTCTGCATTAATCTCTGTGACTTCAGCTTGCAGATATAAATGCCCGCATTGCTATCAAAAACATGATATTGGAAAAGATGCTGACATTAATGTTCTGGTTTCAACTGTAAAAAATCTTCAAAATAAAGGTGTTGCATTTTTTAATATTGAAGGTGGAGAGCCATTCCTGGTTTTTGAACGTTTGAAAAAAGTTTGTGAAGCAATTGATGACAGGTCGGAGATTTTAATAAACTCCACCGGTGACGGAATGACCTTGGAAAATTTAACAGAGCTTCGAAAAAACAAAAACATTATCGGATTTATGTTCTCACTTCACACAGATAAGCCTGTTGAAATGAATGGTTTTATGGGAGTTGAAAACGCCTGGGAAAACTTAAAAAAAGGTATTGAATTGTGTCATAAAGTTGGTTTTGCAGTTACTTTTAATACCTGTTTATTAAAGGCTGCATTTTACGATGGAACCTTCGAAAACATTATGAATATTGTGAAAGATTTCAATGGCTCATTGATTCAATTAATAAAACCAAAACCCGCAGGTGGATGGCTTGAATCAGGAATTGAAGATTTTTCAAAAGAAGATATTGAGCACATTACAAAATTGGTTCATAAATACAATCTTGACAAAAAATACAGAGATTATGCATTTATTTCACTAATGTTATTAGAGGAATCTCCTGAATATTTTGGCTGCACAGCGGGTGGCACCGACAGATTTTATATTAATGCAAAAGGCGATTTACAAGCCTGCGAATTTCTGAATGTATCCTTTGGAAATATTCAAACAGATAGTTTCGATGAGATTTACGATAAGATGCGAAAAGTATTTGAAAAGCCTTGTCAATCGTGGCTATGCGAAAAACATTCTCACCAAATTTTTAAATTGAAAGAAGCAAACAATATTAAAAGTCTGCCTTTATCTCCCGAAATATCTAAGGAAATTTATGATAATTGGGATAGAACTGACATTACTAAATTTTATCAAAAACTGGAGGAATTATAATGGTAAAACAGGCAATAACATCATTAAGCAATAATCCAACTCTAAACTTTTTCAGGGCTTATGTAAAATCCATGAGGCTTTATTATTCCTTTATCACAGGAATTGCAGGATGGATTGGAGTTTCATACTATCAATTTGTTGCAGCTCAAGAAGGAACACTTGGAACATCATCAATTGTTAAATCCATTGAGATTCCCACTTCAGGGGAGAAAAAGCTGGTAATACTTATTATTCTATTTATGGCCTGGGGAATAAATCAAATTATTAATGATTTTCTTGGACGAAAAGAAGATAGAATTAACGCCCCCGAAAGACCTATGGTTACAGGAGAACTTCACCCAATCAGAGCAATTTTACTTTCGCTTTTTTTAATGACAGTAATTACTATTGTTACCTTAGTTTATCTTGAACCTGTTGCTCTAATTCCTTTATTTGCAGGAGCTTTGCTAAATGTTGTTTACGAATATGCAAAGGGTCACGGAATTTTTGGAAATATCACTTTTGGTATTATGATTAGTATGTGCGGCTTGTTTGGTTTTCTTGCATCCGGTCCAATGGAAATATATTTTACAAAAAGTCGAATTAGTGCCCTGGTGTTAATAGCAATACTTAATGGGTTAATGACATATTACACTTATTTTAAGGATTATATAGGCGATAAAGCAACAGGCAAAAAAACCATTATAGTTAAATATGGCTTAGAAAGAAATAAAATAATAGCAATTTTTTCTTCCTTTCTTCCATCAGTTTTATTTATTGGTTCATATTATACTTTTCAATCTTTCGAAATTGAACTTAATAATACATTTATAATTTTAGGCGTATTGACAATTTTCCTTCAGGTTTGGACAGGTTATTTATTCTACAAAAACCCGGAAGGCGAAATGACTTACTATTCTTTGGTTACCAATTTTCGGGCGTGTACCTGCGGTCAGGCGACAATAATCGCACTTTTCAGCCCTGAACTTGGAATGATATTATTTTTGGTTTCTTATGTATTTGTAGGTTTTCTTTTTAATATGCACACAAATATTAAAGCTTAAGAAATGGAAATTTTTGAGAAAGCATATATAGGCAAATGTGAGTTGAAAAATCGAATTTTTCGCTCAGCAACCTTCGAAGGAATGTGTGATGAAAACGGCATTCCTAACGAAAACTATTTTTCTTTATATGAAGAACTCTCAAAAAATAATATTGGAGGAATTATTACAGGTTTTGCTTATGTTTCAGAAGAAGGAAAAGCAATTCAACCCGGGCAGGCAGGAATTTCTAATGAAAAATATATTGAGAATTTCAGGAAAGTAACATCGGCTGTTCATTCAAATGGAAGTAAAATATTTCTTCAAATTGCCCACACTGGAAGACAAACAAGAGAAATTGACATAAACCAAAAAGTTGTTGGTGCATCTGAAAAGAAATCAAAATATTTTAAAGGAAAACCTAAAAAACTTAGCGCTAAAGAAGTATTTGAAATTATAGAGAAATTTGGAAAATCAGCACTTTATGCAAAACAAGCCGGCTTTGATGGAGTTCAAATTCATGCTGCTCATGGTTATTTGGTTCATCAGTTTCTTCTTCCTTCAATTAACAACCGTAAGGATGAATTTGGAGTTTCGGAAAAAGGTATCGGCACAAAATTTCTTGAGCTGATAATTGATAACATCAAAGAAAAATGTTGTGATGATTTTCCTGTTTTAGTTAAGATTAGCGGAAGCGATGATTATAAAAACAAATTTTCAAATGATCAATTTGTAAGTCTTATAGAGTTTTTAGATTCAAAAAATATTGATGGAATTGAAATTAGTTACGGAACAATGGACGATGCACTGAATATTTTCAGAGGCGATATTCCTGTTGACCTGGTTTTGAAATACAATAAAGTTTATAAAGTCGAAAATGAAATTGCGAAAAGCCTGTTAAAGACTTTTGTTTTCCCTTTTGTTACAAAAAAATTAAAGTCGTTCAGTCCGATGTATAATCTGTTATATGCTGAAATTGCTAAAAGCTTAACTAAAATTCCAATTATTTCAGTTGGAGGGTTCAGGGAGAAAAATGAAATTGAAAACACCATTAAAACCAGAAATATAGACTTTGTTAGCCTAAGCAGACCATTTATTTGTGAGCCTGATTTTGCAGTTAAAATTCAGGAAAACGTAAACTATAAATCAAAGTGCGTAAACTGTAATTATTGCGCAATAATGTGCGATTCAGAATATTCAACAAAATGTTATAAAAGGAGGTAAATCATGGAAATAGCAGAAAAGATTATTTCTATAATCAAAGAAAACACCGAGTGTAAACTCGAAATTGATCCCGACACTAACTTTATCAATGAACTAAAAATTGACTCTTTTGGCAGATTGATGATTATTAATGCCATCGAAGATGAATACTCAATTGAAGTTGATGAAAACGACATTGAGAATTTTAAAACGGTTAACCAGATAGTTTCGGCTCTTCAGCTAAAATATATTTAATCCTGGCAAAATGAGCATTAATAAATTTTATAGCAATCATAGTTTGAATGATGAGCTTCTCCAAAAGACCGGCTTTAATCCTTACTATGTTAATGTTGAGTCGGGGCTTGATGATTCTCTGATTATTGATGGAAAAAGCTTTATAAACTTAGCTTCAAACAACTATATTGGCATTGCTAATGACCGGAGAATCAAAGAAGCCACAATTAATGCAATTAACAAATACGGTCTTTCGCTTTGTGCAACTCCAATCGCATCGGGTTGTTCCGACCTGTATAAAAATGTTTCTCAACAATTGTCTGATTTCGTTGGATTGGAATCCACAATAATTTACCCTTCATGCTACCAGGCAAACAACGGATTATTTTCAGCAATTGCAGGAAAAGATGATGTAATAATTATTGATAGATATGCTCACTCCTCTCTGGTTGAAGGAGCAAGAGCAGTTGGTTGCAAAATCAGACCTTTTTTGCATAATGATTTAAACAGCCTTGAAAAGAACTTAAAAAATAGCTTAAACCACAATCAAATTTTTGTTGTTACCGAATCAGTGTTTTCAACCGAAGGAAGCATTGCACCTTTTGCCGGAATAGTTGAATTATGTGAAAAATATAATGCCATTCCCGTTATTGACGACTCTCATGGAATTGGGGTTATAGGAAAAAATGGAAAAGGAATTCTAGAATACTCAGGGATTACAGATTATCAGGGAATTTATACAGCTTCTTTAGGGAAATCAATCGGAAATCTGGGCGGAATGGTAAGTGGCAAAAATAGCTTAATAGAGTTTTTAAAATATGGTTCATCACATCTTATTTATTCAACTGCTATTACCCCGGTAATACTGGCAGGCATTGAAAAGGCAATTAATATTATAGAAGATGAATTTGATGTTTTAGGAAGCAAAATGTGGAGCTACCGAAATAAACTAAGAAACGCCTTAATTGATTTCGGATATAAAGTGAAAGAAGCCGAAGCTCCAATAACATCAATTATTACTGGAACTTCTGAAGAAACAATACTATTCGCAAAAAAGCTTTATGAAAATCAAATATTAGCAACTCCATTTATTTTTCCATCCGTTCCCGAAAATCAGGGAGTAATTAGAATGATAGTGGGGGCTAATTTGGAAGAAGAAACTGTGGAAAGAGCGATTGAAATTTTAAGGACATTGAGCTAATGAAGCACTAAATTCTAATATCTAAATACGAAATAAATTCAAATGCTTTAAAATCATAAATACGAAATAGTTCATGAATTAATGTTGTTGGTATGATGATAATTTAAGAATGTTTGATAAATTATAAAATTAGTATTTCGATATTGTTTAGAATTTAGAAATTAGTAATTCGGATTTGACCAATTGTATTATTGCACTTGATTTATAAAACTGTATAAGAATAAATAGAATAATGAGATACTTCTTAATCTTAAATCCCGGCTCACGTGGAGGAAAAAGCAAAAAATCCTTTGATAAAATATTTGATGCTTTTAAAGATGCTAAGATTGACTTTGATTATAAATTCACTGAAAAACTTGAAGATGCTTTTACTTTTTCTGTTGAAGCAAACAAAGCAAATTATGATGTAGTTGTAGCAGTTGGTGGCGATGGAACAATTAACAATGTTTTAAACGGCTTTTTTGATTTAAACGGCAATCGGATTTCCAAATCTAAATTGGGAATAATTTATACGGGAACCAGCCCCGATTTTTGCAAAAGCTATAATATTCCTATAAAAACAGAAGATGCGATTAGCACATTAATTGAAAATCATTCCCGGCAGATTTTCATTGGCAAACTCTTATGCTCAAAAGAAAACGATAAAAGCTTTAATGCCCCTTCTCAAATACAAAATCCAAAGCTTAAGTATTTTGCCTGTTGTGCCAACATCGGACTGGGAGCTACTTTAGCCCGAAAAGCCAACAGCGGAATCAGAAAATATTTAGGCGACACTTTAGGGACTTTCCTTTCACTTATTGGAACAATTGCAGCCTACAAAGCCAATGATTTTACTGTTATTAAAGATAAGAAAGAACAAACAATCAGCAAGTTATATAATCTCTCAGTCGGAAGAACAAAATTTATTGCATCCGGAATTCAGGTGCTTAACAATATCAAATACGATGAAAAAGGATTTTATTGTATGACTGTTCGCAAGCTTAATCTTTTCAACTTAATTCCACTTTTCAAAAAAGTTTATAGTGGCAAAAAGTTCAGCAATACAGAATATTTATCCCTGGATTATTGCAATGAAATTGAAATATTATCAAATCCCAAAAATCCCGAAATTGAAATGGACGGTGACCCGATTGGGTATTTACCTTGTAAAATTGGGATAAGTAATGATAAACTTGATTTGATAGTAAAACAATAGAATTTAAATTTTCAAAACTTCCAATCCTCCAAATATTTTCTTGTCTTTCTTTAATGTTAATTTTACATGAATTTTTCTTAATTGTTTGAACTTGTAGGAATTAGATTTAATTTTGAATTAGCAAATGAAAACCAACGACAAATTTTCACTTATAATTATCGGTGGTGGAATCACCGGTTTAAGCACAGGAATTACCTGGGCTAAAAATATTGATTGTTCTGAAAAGCTTGTTTTGATTTTTCTTCTGTGAACTTCATGTTCATGCTTCAATCTTGACAGTCCATTTTACTTTATTTAGCCTTTCTTTAATCATTTTCATAGTTTCCAAAACACTATCTGAATTTGGCAACTCACCATAAACCAAATTCCTAAAATCACTTTTGTAAACAGCATCTAATTTTTTCCAGACATTCTCTAAGTTCTTAAATAATAAGGCTTCGTTAGGATGATGAATTAGCCATTCATTTGAGTTCTTATAACTGGCAACATCATCATTTGCTACTTTCAATAACATTGTTGAAAATGCAGTTGAATCGAAGAAATCAGAAAACTCCTTTTGTTGTAATAGTTGGTGTAGGTCATAAGTGTGTCTAACTTTTTTCTTTAAAATATCAATTGGATTTTCTCCGTACGAAAACCTTACCAGGCTCATTATTTTTTCGCAAATGGTTCTTGTTGGTTCTAAAACCAACAATTCAAATGGTAGTAATCCATTTGCTTCTGCTATATCTTGCTGACCATTATTAAGCATCATACTGCCAACAAATGAACTAATCGTTTTTGTTACATAAGGTTCAAAATATCCAAGCCATGTAGCTTCCACTACAACCACATCTCTCACCTGACCATAACTACCTTGAAATTCCTTTGCATAAGTATGTGCAGTTTTACGGTTCATTCCCATTTTTTGTGTTAGTCCAGGTATTTCCACCTCGGGCAATACATCTGCCACAATCTTACTTATCTTCTTTATTTTATTGGTGAGTTTATTATTTGATTCGCCTTCATGTCGTAATACCACAAGGTCTATGTCTTCCGAAAAACGTTCTATTAAATTGTAACACTTGGATAGTGCCGTTCCACCTTTAAATACTGTGTCTTTACCAATTTCATTATTAAAAATCGTAAACAAGGCATACGTTACCCAATAGTCTTTTTCTACATAAATGGCAGGTATTTCCATTTTATCAGATGTAAACTGAACAGCCTGTCTGAATAAGGTTTTATTTTCGTGTAACTTCATACGATATTCCATTTTTCAGTGGTGGATAGTACTTTTGCAGCACCTTCCAGTTTATAATTGGTAATCGGGTTCAATGATTTGAAAAGCGGGTCTGTTAAATTACTTTGTTGCAATTGCTCTAATAAAGAACCTAATAAAGCCCGTGTCGCAGGTGGGTATTTTAAAGCCAAACGAACCATTGTATTGGTTTCTGATTCAGAAAGTTTTTTAATGATGGTTAAAAACCGCCTGCAAGAAGATTCAATACTTGAATCAGGTATTTTTTTGATGTAGCGGATAGCATCCAATAATTGCAACAAAGGAATGTTCTCTTTGGTGATGGTGTTTTTTTGCTTTACAAAAGCAATCGTATAGCGTTCTCTTTTAAAATTGGGGCGAACCTGGTTTTTGCCGATTTGTATTGTATTGCTTACTTGCGTGGTTAAACCCAATTGATTATAAATGCTGTAACCGGTTAAGTAACCATTGATTTTGCCGTTTTCTTCCAGCAAGTCTTTTACTATTTGTGCCTGATTGGGTTGAAGGTTGCCAAAGGGCGTGTTTTCGGGTTTGTAGTATTTTCCTTTTGACAGCTTGGCAATTTTGCCCGAAGCCACCATACGGTTTAGGGCTTTTATTACCGCTTCTTTTTGGTTCACCTCTGTAGTTAAGTCGGCATAGGTGAATACATAGCCCTTAGGAAACCTATCTATGGTAAACGCTATGTATTCAGCTATTTTCATCTTTTTATTTTAATGCAAAGATAATTAATTTGTCCAGTTTATTAGCAAAAAAACTGGACATTTTAAAGTTGTCAGGTTTTTGGCGCAGAAAACTTGACATTAGTTCCACTTCCTCATTAACCATTAATAATTGACCATTAACAATAAAATCTGCCTTTTATAATTTTTCTTCGGTGAATTTCATTGTTAGTTCTCTACTGTCGTTAACTTAGAAAGAAGCAATTCTTTCGTTTGAATTAGTTTTTGAAACTGCTTTTTTACTCCTACTTTTCTGTTGGCATCTTGTCTTTCATTCAATCAGTATTCGATATTCATATTTTGATTTTTATTGTGCTAGTAAATTTAGACTCTTTTATTGTATATTATCCTTTTCCAAAGTTAATTAATAAAAGAATATAGTTGTTTAAATTTATTTCTAGTTCCAAAACACGACCATCTTCCTGACGTCAGGAAAAAGATAATACATTTTTTCAATGGTTTTTTGAGTAACTTTCTCAAAGCAAATCAATAAAATATTTGTTTTTAGAATTTTTTTATTTTGAAAAGATTAAAAACTTGAATATCAATCAAAGGATTTTATCAACCCAAATACTATAATTGCATTTGGTCTTGCTTACAATCAGGATTGCAGCTTGTTGATATGATAAAGGAAGGGCAATTGATGATAGCTTTTTTGAGATATAGGAAATAAAAATTTTCATTTTAAATGCAATCATACTTCTTTGCCCTTCTATTGGATTATATTGATATTTCATTATGCAACTAATAATGTTACTATTGTTAATGCTGCTATTCCTATGGTATAATAGAACCACAAGACATATTCTCTGACTTCGTGCATTTCATCTGTTGTTTTCATGACTGTAGTTTTTAAAGGTTATTAATAAAAGTTTACAGCCAGAAGTTAGCATTTTGAAATGCTATATTCAATAGACAATCTGTGAAAGGTAGATTTTGATAAGTTAACGGTTGCTTTTGGGAAGTTTTGTGGATTTTTATATTCTAAATCTAATAATGCGATATTGCAATATTATAATTCAAAAAATCTAAAATAATGCAAATAGCATTTAACAAACACCATTTAATTTTCAACCAAACTTCGATTTCTAACAATAATGCTCTTTGTCATTTCTTTCAGATTTTCGTTAGTGCGATAAATCATATCAAGGTCAGGAGGAAAAGGAAGCGGCCTGGTTTTTACAAGTTTTAATGTTTCTTTTTTCAAAACACTTCTATCACCTTTAGCCTCAGCAAATCTATGCTCAAAAAAGAATTCTGTGGTTACCGGGTCAGTCTTTATTAATTGTTTTGTACGATTATTCCAAAAATCCAAAGTGCCTGAAACTATAGCTTTTTTGCTTAGATAATACTCTGTTATATAGCACTTTTTCTCAATATATTTAGGGACTTTAAGGTCGTTTCCTAGTGAGTCTTTCATAACGTTGCCGTTACTATCTTTCACATATTGGTAACCATCTTTCACTTTTTTTGATTCTACATATTCTTTTTCTTTAACATATTCCGGCGAAACATCTATGACTTTTAGGTTCAAATATATACTGTAATCGTAAAACAATTTATTATCTTGTTTGGTGTCGAATGCCACCCATTTTCCTGCGATATTGGTTAAACTTATTTTCAACAAATCGCTTTCAAAGTTTTTAGGAATCATAATTCCTGATTTATTTTGCATAGTGAAAAGGACATAATTCATCCCATAATTGTATGCTTCATTTATTTTTTTGTCCACATCTTTATATGAACTATAATAATTTTTAACCTTATGAAATTCATCATAAGCCTGACGAGCTGCAAATTTTTCTTTCCTATCAAGTAAACTGGAAGCATGTGCATAGAAATACTCAGCAGCTTTTTGCTTCGCTGAAATTATTTCGCTGTCATAATCCACTGGAACAAAATTTATATTGGCAAGAATGCTTGAAGGAAGTCGTTTTACATTTTCCTGACGAACCTTCATATTGTTGAGCTTAACAAAAACTTCATCCCAAATATCCGGTTGTCCACTTTGTCGAAGGAATTTTATTCTGTCGTTATCTTGTTGATTTGCCAAACGATAAGCATCACGTAAAATATTTATTTGTTTGGTTTTGGTGGGCTTTTTTACAAGTTTATTTACTGATTTATTAATTGCTGCATCATATTGCCTTCTTTGAAGATATTTTTTTGATGATGTACATCCTGCTATTATTGAAAGGATTAGTAAAAGTCCGATTATTTTTTTCATTGCTTTAATTTTGGATTTTTGACAAAACAAATACTAAGCCAAAGATAAAACATAATGTGGAGCTTGCAAGAATAAAATTAAGGATAGCTTAAAGGTGTTTGTGTTTAAGGAGAACAAGAATGCTATTTGTCAAATTAAAGAGGTTATTGGTTTTATGATTTTTTTTTAACATCCAATTCCCCCTATCAACTTCATATCTACACATTTCAACTACTCCCAATAAAACAGTTTTTAATATCAAATTTTTCTATTCCAGATTAAAACACTAATTTTGAAAGCTTTTTAAAAAAGTATTCTATAATAGAAATTTTACAATCTTAAAATTGCGATAAGATGGGTTTTTGGTCATATTTGGTGAGATTTATTTTAAGAAATAGGCTTGTTAACATTATCATTATCTTTTTGATAACTGTATTTATGGCTTATAAAGGCTCGCATGTTGAAATGTCTTATGAATTTGCCCAAATGCTTCCTAAATCTGATTCCACATTTATTAAATACGACAAATTCACCAACACTTTCGGGCAAGATGGTAGCGTTCTTTTTGTTGGAATTAAAGATGATAAGTTATTTAACCTGGAAGTTTTTAACGATTGGTATGACCTGACATATAAAATTAAAGAAATTGAAGGTGTTCAGGAGACAGTGTCGTTAGCAAAAATGTATCAGCTTGTTAAAAATGATTCTTTAAAAAAGTTTGATTTCAAGCTTGTTGCTCAAAACAAACCCAAGACACAGAAAGAACTGGATAGTTTGATAAACATAATGTTCTCATTACCTTTTTATGATGGGATTTTATTTAATAAGGTAACAAATTCAACAATTTTAGGCGTAACTATTCATAAAGACGCAATCAATAGCAAAGGTAGATATAAATTAATTTCACAACTAAAATCCTTAGTTGATGATTTTGGCTCCAAACACAATATTGAAGTTCATTATTCAGGAATGCCCTACATTAGGACGATAACTTCAAAAAAAATACAAGATGAATTATTGTTCTTTGTGTTTCTTTCGCTAATAATTGCATCTATAGCTTTACTGATATTTTTCCGGTCGTTTAAAGCCGTTATTTTTCCTTTGATTATTGTTATAATAAGCGTAATCTGGCTTATGGGAATATTGGTTTTGTTAAATTATAAAATCACTGTTCTTACAGGTATATTGCCTCCTCTAATAATAATTATTGGTATTGAAAATTGTATTTTCCTTTTAAATAAATACCATCATGAATTTAAATTTCATGGCAATAAAGTAAAGGCTCTGGCAAGAGTTGTTCAAAGAGTCGGAAATGCAACTTTCCTAACAAATTTAACCACAGCTACCGGCTTTGCAGCTTTTATAGTAACCGGAAACCGCATGCTTGTTGAGTTTGGCACAGTGGCAGCAATAAACATAATGATTGTTTTTCTTTTGTCTTTATTTCTGATTCCGATATTTTACAGCTATATTAAACCACCAAAACCACGACATCTTAAACATCTGGATAATAAGTTTACTATTAAAATTCTGGATAAAATAGTATTTCTGGTTCTTAACAGAAGAACTGTAATTTATATAGTTTCTATTGTGTTTTTAGGTCTTGGAATTTTTGGAATGACAAAACTTAAAACATCGGGTCGTGTTGTTGATGATATGCCGAAAAAGGAAAAGATGTATCAGGATATTCTTTATTTTGAAAAAGAATTAAAAGGAATTCTTCCTTTTGAAATTTCTATTGATACAAAAAAGAAAAAAGGAGTTATGAGCCTGGCAACTATCAAGCGAATCGACAGACTTCAGGACACTCTTGCAACTTATCCCGAGTTTTCAAAACCGGTTTCAATTGCTGAAGTTGTCAAGTTTTCGAAACAGGCATTTTTCAATGGCAAGGAAGAATACTATTCTTTGCCAAACAGCCGCGAAAAAGCATTTATCCTTTCCTATGTCCCTGATATGAAAAGCGATAAAAAAACTATTTTAAATTCATTTGTTGATACAAATCTTCAGGTAACACGAATTTCCGTTCACATGGCAAATATTGGGACTAAAGATATTCAAAGAATTAAGGATGACATTAGACCGAAAATTGACTCAATATTCAATCCTGAAAAATATGATGTTGACCTAACAGGAACCAGTGTTGTATTCCTGAAAGGTTCAGATTATTTGGTTGGAAACCTTTTAACCAGCTTATTACTTGCTATTTGTGCAATCACACTTTTAATGGCATTGCTGTTTACCTCATTCAAGATGGTTGGAATTTCTCTTATTCCAAATATACTTCCTCAAATTATGACCGCTGCATTAATGGGATTTTTTGCTATTTCAATAAAACCATCAACTTTATTAATATTTAGCGTTGCTCTTGGTATTTCCGTGGATAATGCAATTCATTTTCTTTCAAGATATAGAATAATGCTAAAACTAACTGACTGGAACATTAAAGAATCGGTTATTGAGGCATTGAAAGAAACAGGCTATAGCATGATTTATTCTTCAATAGTACTGTTTTTTGGTTTTGCTATTTTTACCCAATCAACATTTGGTGGAACAGAAGCTATGGGATATTTAATATCCTTTACATTGCTTGTGGCTGTTTTGTCAAACTTATTGCTTCTCCCTTCTTTATTATTAACCCTTGATAAACGAATTACAACAAAGAGATTTAAAGAACCAATGCTTGAAATTTTTGATGAGGAAGAAGATATTGAATTGGATGATTTGGAAATTGAGTAAAAAAGTGCCTTGAGTGCCTAGAGTACTTAGAGTTCGGAACGTCTGTAGATAATGAAATAATTTAAAAACAAGGATTAACGAATTTTGATTTAAGATGTAGGAAAAGCATAGATAAATTTAAAATTAAGGACGACTTATTAATTTTCAATATTTATAAAAGGTTTATAAACAGAACAATAGAGTGTTGATGAAGGACAACTCAAAAATCGTTAATCATTAATCCTTGTTCTAAAATCAATACCAAAACTACTGATTCTAAATGTTATTATTATTTAAAAACAGTCTTAAAAAACAATAATAAAATTTAATACATGAAAGGAATAATTCTCGCTGGTGGCTCCGGCACAAGATTGCACCCTTTAACTCTTGCAGTTAGCAAGCAGTTAATGCCGGTTTACGATAAGCCTATGATATATTACCCACTTTCTGTTTTAATGATGGCAGGAATTAAGGAAATACTAATTATATCAACTCCTCACGATTTACCAAACTTTGAAAAACTACTTGGTGACGGTAAAAACATTGGATGTTCATTTAGTTATAAAGTTCAGGAAATACCAAATGGTTTGGCCCAGGCATTTGTTTTAGGCGAAGAATTTATTGGAAACGATAAAGTAGCACTGGTTCTGGGGGATAATATTTTTCATGGAACAGGTTTACAGGAGCTTCTTCAGCAAAACAACAATACTGAGGGAGGGGTTGTTTTTGCTTATCATGTTAATGACCCCGAAAGATATGGAGTTGTTGAGTTTGATAAAAGTTTCAACGCAATATCAATTGAGGAAAAACCAAAACAACCAAAATCAAATTACGCTGTTCCCGGTTTGTATTTTTATGATAATAGTGTTGTTGAAGTTGCAAAAAACCTAAAACCAAGTGCTCGTGGCGAATATGAAATCACCGATGTAAACAAATACTATCTTAAAAATAATAAATTGAAAGTTGGAATATTAAACAGAGGCACAGCCTGGCTTGATACAGGAACATTCGAATCTTTAATTCAGGCAGCACAATATGTTCAGGTGATTGAAGAAAGACAAGGATTAAAAATTGGTTGTATTGAAGAAATTGCATTCCGAATGGGATTTATTGATGCAACTCAATTAGCTAAAACCGCTGAACCTCTTGTGAAAAGTGGCTATGGCGAATATCTTATGAATCTTCTAAAGTAAAATACCAGAAAACTAAAATCCGATATGCACTCAATTGATTTTTTACAGGAAAAAGTTAGAATCGCTATTTCCGAGCATAATTTTATTTCCCAGCCATTAGAGTTATACGAGCCTATTTCCTACACAATGGCTGATGGTGGAAAAAGACTTAGACCGGTTATAACACTTATGGCATGTGACCTTTTTGGTGGAGATATTGAAGATGCAGTTTCTCTGGCTATTGGATTTGAAGTATTTCATAATTTTACGTTGATTCATGATGATATTATGGATCAGGCTCCAATTAGAAGGAATAAAGAAACGGTATATAAAAAATGGAATACAAATATTGCAATCCTGTCCGGTGATACTATGTTTGCTATGGGTTATGCTTTTGTTTCCAACACCAAAGTTGAATATCTGCAAAGAGTTTTAAAGATTTTCAATCAAACAGCGATAGAGGTTTGCGAAGGACAGCAATATGATTTAAATTATGAGACTATAGAAAATGTTGAAATTTCAGACTATATTGAAATGATTCGTTTAAAAACCGCCGCACTTATTGCAGCATGTCTCAAAGCCGGTGCAACAGTTGCGGGAGCATCAGTGGAGGATTGTAATAAAATTTATGAGTTTGGTACTAATATCGGACTTGCATTTCAACTTCAGGATGATTTACTCGACGTTTTTGGAGACGAAGCTATTTTCGGAAAAAAAACCGGTGGTGATATTATAACAAACAAAAAAACATATTTGTATATCAAGGCTTTTGAAATTGCAGATGAAGAAACTCGTAATCAATTAAATAACTCATTCCTTTTAGCTGGTCAGGATGAAGAAAAAGTTAATCAAGTAAAGGAAATTTATTCAAGGCTTAATATTAATGAAATTGTTGAAAGAGAAATTGACAACTATTATCAAAAAGCATTAATAAACCTTGAAGAAATTAATATTGAGGAAGAAAGAAAATCTGAAATAAAAACATTTGCAGCTAATTTAATGAAGCGTGATTATTAAAGATTTTTTTAGCTTAATTCTTTATTTAAAAATAACTGCTTCCATCCCAGCAATGTGTACAAAGTCTTTCCTTTGGCAAACCAATTGCTTCAACAAGTTCATCAAGCTTTTGATATTGTAATGAGTGAACTCCAATTTTTTTTCTTATTTTCTCAATCATTGCATAATACTTGTCGGTACCAGGAGTTGCATATTCATCAAGATATTTATCTTCAGCACCTTCGAGTTCTTTAATTGCTTTTCTGCCTGCCAAGTCAAGTGTTGAGCGTGAGGTTGAAAAATTAAGAAATTCGCAAGGAAAAATCAAAGTGGGGCAGGCAGGTCGTACATGGATTTCTGCAGCTCCATATTCATATAAAATTTCAACATTTTCCCTGAATTGAGTGCCTCTTACTATAGAATCATCACAAAAAACAATTTTTTTATCTTTAATCAATGATTCAATGGGAATAAGCTTCATTCGGGCAACCAGATCTCTCATATCTTGATTTTGGGGCATAAAACTTCTTGGCCATGTAGGAGTATATTTAACATAAGCTCTTTTGTATGGTATTTTTTTTTCATTAGAATATCCAATGGCATGTGCAATTCCTGAATCGGGTATTCCTGAAACAAAATCGATTTCAACATTGTCGTTACGAGCTAGAGCAGCACCACATTTATACCTGCACTCTTCAACGTTGATATTTTCATAGCATGAACTTGGGTAGCCATAATAAACCCAAAGGAAGGAGCAAATCTGCATTTTTTCATAAGGCTTTTTGCGTTGTTCTATTCCATCTGCTGTTATAAGTAAAATTTCTCCGGGACCAACATCCCTCTCAAAAATAAATCCAAGATTTGAAAAAGATGTTGATTCAGAACTCATTGCATAAGCTCCTTCTTTTTTTCCGATGATTATTGGTGTTCTTCCAAGTTTATCTCTGGCAGCATAAATTCCTTGCTTTGTTATAATCAACATCGAGCAAGAACCTTTTACCTTATCATAAACATTTTCAATTCCTTTTTCAAAACTTTCTTCTTCTGTAATTAACATTGCTATTAATTCGGTAGCATTTATACCAACACCGCTTGTTTCAGAAAAGTTTCGTTTCTTTTTTAATAAGTTTTCTGCTAATTCCTGAATATTTTTAATTCGACTGACAGTAACTATAGCAAATTCTCCTAGATGTGAATTAATCATAATTGGCTGTGATTCTGTATCGCTAATTACTCCAATTCCGCTATTGCCATGAAATTTATCAATGCTGGATTCAAATTTTGTCCTGAAATAAGAGTTTTCCAGATTGTGAATAGTTCTTTTAAATTCTTTGGAATTTAATACGGCAATACCTCCTCGTTTTGTTCCGAGATGAGAGTTATAATCTGTGCCATAAAATAAATCTTTAACACAATCTGTTTTTGAGATTGTTCCGAAAAAGCCACCCATAATAATTTATTATTTAAAAATTCTTAATGAAAAACGAGAGCTTAAAACTAAGAATTTAAAATCTAAATCCAGAGGATGTTAATAAGTTGTTAATGAATTAATCTTTAATTCTATAATAATACTTTAGAAAGGAAGATCATCTTCAGGACCATCGGTAATTTCAGGTGCTGGTTCTTCAATAGTTGATATTGGCGGTGCATTTCCCTCACGCTTCTTTCCGAGCATAGTCATATTGTCGCCTACAATATCAGTAGAATATCTTTTAACGCCGTCTTTTTCCCATGACCTTGTTTTAAGTTTTCCTTCTACATAAATTTGGTCACCTTTTTTTAAATATTTTTCAGCAACTTCTGCTAAGCCTCGCCATAAAACAATGTTGTGCCATTCTGTTTGGTCAACTCTCTTTCCGTCTTTATCTTTATAAGACTCTGTTGTTGCCATTGAAAATTGTGCTACTGCAGTGCCATTATCAAGGCGTCTGGTTTCCGGGTCTTTTCCTAAATGCCCGACTAAAATAACTTTATTTACTCCTGCCATTTTTTTGTTTTTTAGGTTAATGATTAGTTTTATTACAAATATAAGAGTATTTAATTAAATACAAAAACTTTTTTAAAAAAATTAAAATAATTTTTATTTTAAAATTTTTATAACCAAATATTACAAAAAACAATAAAATTTGGGTGGTTTTTGTGCTTTAATAATAATTCAAACATTTGAGGATTTCCTTTGGTATTTAAGGAAAACTCTAATAATAATGCGAAAAATATGAAAATAGTTGTATGTTTTTTTTTTGATTAACAAATATTTTCTATTTTTGCACACCCAAATAAGGGAAATTGACCGATGGTGTAACTGGCAACACGTCTGTTTTTGGTGCAGAAGAGTCTAGGTTCGAGCCCTAGTCGGTCAACAAAAGTAAAGGCAAAATTGTCTTTGATTTAAAAATAGCTCAATTTATGAGAAATTTTTGATTAACATAAAAGCATTAAAATCAAGGGTTTAGTTTTAGGAGGGGATGCATAGTCCCCTCTTTTGTTAGAAACACATAATGATTAACAGAGAGAAGATAATAGAACTTATTGAAGCCAAAACAAAGGATAGCGATTTGTTTGTTGTTGATGTTTTGATAAACAAACCAAACAATATTGTTGTGCTGATGGATGGTGACAATGGAATAAATATTCAGTCTTGTGTTGATATTAGCAGGTTAATTGAGTTGAATTTTGATCGTGATGTTGAAGACTATAAATTGGATATTTCGTCATTTGGATTAGATAAACCTCTGAAACTTAAACGACAATATAACAAATGTGTTGGGAGACAATTGAGCATTATTGATAAGGATAATATCGAACACTCAGGAACACTTATAGAATTAAACGAAAATGAATTACGACTTGAATTAAATTTAAGTAAAAAGCAAATAAAAGAAAACACTGAAAACACTAAGGTGTTGAAATTTGATAATATAAAAGAAACAAAGGTTATTATTACCTTTTAATTTAAACCATAAAAAATAGAACAGAAGATGGAACAGATTAACCTAGTTGAATCTTTTTCTGAATTTAAAGAATTTAAAAATATTGATAGAGCAACTATGATGCACATACTTGAAGAGGTATTCAGGCACATGCTATCAAAAAAATTTGAATCTGATGATAATTTTGATATAATCGTTAACATCGATAAAGGAGATTTGGAAGTTTGGTGGAATCGTGAGATTGTTGAAGACGGAGAAGTTGAAGACCCCAATAGTCAAATTGAAATTTCAGAAGCAATTAAAATTGAGCCTGATTTTGAAGTTGGTGAAGAGGTTTCAGAACCTGTTTATATGAAAGATTTTGGAAGAAGAGAAATTCTTACTATCAGACAAAACCTTATTTCGAAAATTCAGGAATACGAAAAGGATATTGATTACAAAAAATACATTGAAAAAGTTGGTGAAATAGTCTCAGGAGAAGTTTACCAGGTTTGGAAGAAAGAAATGCTTATTCTTGATGATGAAGGAATTGAATTAATTCTGCCAAAATCGGAACAAATTCCATCAGATTTTTTCAGAAAAGGTGATACTATCCGTGCTGTAGTTCATAAAGTGGAAATGAAAAACAATGTACCTTTAGTTATTCTTTCCAGAACATCACCAATATTCCTGGAAAGATTATTTGAAGCAGAAGTTCCGGAAGTTTATGATGGATTAATTACTATTAAAAAAATAGTTCGTGAACCAGGTGAAAGAGCTAAAGTAGCTGTTGAATCTTATGACGACAGAATTGACCCGGTTGGTGCATGTGTTGGAATGAAGGGTTCACGTATTCATGGAATTGTTAGGGAATTAAAAAACGAAAATATTGATGTAATTAATTATACAACAAACACAATTCTATATCTTACGCGAACATTAAGTCCGGCGAAAATTATTTCCATAAAAATCAATGAAGAAGAAAAAAGGGCAGAAGTTTATTTAAAACCCGACCAGGTTTCTTTAGCAATCGGAAAAGGTGGACATAATATTAAACTTGCCGGAAAATTAACGGGATATGAAATAGATGTTTATCGAGATACCGATGTTGATACTGATGATGTTGATATACAGGAATTTTCTGATGAAATCGATCAATGGATTATTGATGAATTTAAAGCTATTGGCTGTGATACTGCAAAAAGTATTCTAGACATAAGCATCGATGAATTGGTTACAAGAACTGACCTTGAAGAAGAAACAATTACTGAGGTAGTTAGGATTTTAAAATCCGAATTTGAATAAAAATATTATTTTTACAAAATTAGTACTCAATAGCTGACAAACAATATGGCAGAAGGCAAACCAATAAGACTTAGTAAAGCTGCAAAGGAATTCAATATAGGAATTACTACTATTGTTGAATTCTTCAAGGGTAAGGGGTATGTTATTGAAAACAACCCTAACACTAAATTATCACCTGAACATTATGATATTTTATTAGAAGAATTTCAATCAGAAAAGACAGCCAAAGAAGAGTCAAGGAAAGTAGGTTTGGAACATTCAAACCTTGATGCTCATGCTGATAAACAAGCAAAAGAGGAATATTCAATTATTGATATTGAACCTAAAGATTTGTTCATAAAACAAAACACTACAGAATTAATTGATATTGTTAAAGAGGAAAAGAAAGAAAAACCACAAGAGGTAAAAAAGGAAGAGATTTCTGTAGAAAAACTAGAAGTCAAAAAAGAAGAAATCAAAGCTGAAGAACCTCAAATTAAAGAGGTAGAAACCAAAGTTAAGGAAAAAGTAGCTCCAGAAAAACCGATAGAAAAGTCATTAGAAGTAGAAAAGACTATTGAGAAAACGGAAGAATCTATCAAGATTTTAGGTAAGATTGATTTAGAAAAGCTTGAAACAAAGAAAAAACCTGAAATAAAGAAAACAGACGAACAAACAGACGACAAAACAAACAAAAAACCCGATATAGAAAAGAAGAAAATTGTAGAGAAAACAGATGATGAAATTGTAATTGAAAAGGTTGAAAAACCAATCGATGAAATTAAAGAAGAAAAATCTGCAATTGAAGCTGTCGAAGAAACTATTGTTGAGGAAAAAGATGAAATCATTGTTGAAGATGAAACCATAGAAGCCGAAGGAAATTTTCTAAAAACTGAATACGAGAAACTATCAGGTCCCATAGTTTTAGGCAAAATGGAACTACCGAAAAAACCTAAGCCTAGCGAAAAGAAAACTTCAACAATTTCGGCAGAAGAAAAAGAAAAAAGAAAGAAGAAAAGAAAACGTATTAAAAAAACTCCTGATTCTGTTGAAGGTAAAACAACAACAAGAACAGATGTCGAAAAATCAAAGTTTAAACCAAGAGACAAAAAGAAGAAAACTATAAAGCCTGTAGTTTCGGAAGAAGATATTCAAAAACAAATTAAAGATACACTCTCAAAACTAACATCAACAGGAAAATCAAAAGCTTCAAAACACAGAAGACAAAAACGTGAAATCGTTAGTAGGCATATTTCTGATGAACTAGAGAAAATTGAAGCCGAAAATAAAACCATTAAAGTAACAGAATTTGTTACCGCAAATGAGTTAGCTACAATGATGGATATTCCTGTTGTTCAGATTATTTCAACCTGTATGAGTATTGGAATGTTTGTTTCGATTAATCAAAGATTAGATGCTGAAACATTATCAATTGTTGCAGAAGAATTTGGTTTTGATGTTGAGTTCATAAGTGTTGAAGTTCAGGAAGCTATTCAGGATGTTGAAGATAAACCTGAAGACCTTCTGGTAAGAAATGCTATTGTTACAGTAATGGGTCATGTTGACCACGGTAAAACATCATTACTTGACTTTATTCGACATGCTAATGTAATTGCCGGTGAAGCCGGTGGAATAACACAGCATATAGGTGCTTATGAAGTAACATTGGAAGGTGGTCAATCAATTTCATTCCTCGACACACCGGGTCACGAAGCCTTTACCGCAATGCGTGCAAGGGGAGCAAAAATCACAGACGTTGCCGTTATTGTTGTTGCTGCTGACGACCATGTTATGCCTCAAACCAAAGAAGCAATTAATCATGCCCAGGCTGCCGGAGTGCCAATAGTGTTTGCAATAAATAAAATTGACAAACCAGGTGCTAATCCTGAACGTGTTAAAGAAGAGTTGGCAAACATGAATATTCTTGTAGAAGATTGGGGTGGAAAATACCAATCACAAGAAATTTCAGCAAAAAAAGGTATTAATATTGACCTATTACTTGAAAAGATTTTACTTGAAGCGGAAATGCTTGACCTTAAAGCAAATCCATCGAAATTAGCAAGTGGAACAGTACTCGAATCTTCTTTAGATAAAGGAAGAGGATATGTTGCTAAAATTATTGTTCAAAATGGCACCTTGAAGATTGGCGATATGGTTCTTGCAGGTTATACTTATGGAAAAGTTAAAGCCATGTATAACGAAAGAAATTCCATTATTACCGAAGCCGGTCCTTCCACACCAGTATTACTGCTTGGATTAAACGGAGCACCACAGGCAGGTGATGGTTTTAATGTGATGCTTGATGAAAAAGAAACAAAATCAATTGCTTCAAAACGACTTCAGCTTCAACGTGAACAAGGGTTACGAACCCAAAAACATATCACTCTAGACGAAATTGGAAGACGTTTGGCAATTGGCGATTTCAAAGAACTTAACGTTATTGTGAAAGGTGATGTTGACGGCTCTGTTGAAGCTCTTTCCGATTCACTTATCAAACTTAGCAATGAAGAAATTCAGGTTAACATTATCCATAAATCTGTTGGTCAGATTTCGGAAACTGATGTTTTGCTTGCTTCTGCCTCCGATGCTGTAATTATTGGATTCCAGGTGAGACCTTCGCTGGCTGCTAAAAAACTTGCCGAAAGCGAACAAATCGATATAAGACTTTACTCAGTTATTTACCAGGCAATTGATGAATTAAAAGCTGCGATGGAAGGTATGCTTTCACCAGATATCGAAGAAAAAATTACCTGTAATGTTGAAATCCGTGCAATTTACAAAATCACCAAGGTTGGTACAATCGCAGGTTGTTATGTTCTTGATGGTAAAATAACTCGTAATTCAAAAATCAGGATAATCCGCGATGGTATTGTTGTTTACACAGGAACTCTTGGCTCACTTAAACGCTTTAAAGATGATGTTAAAGAAGTTGCCAAAGGCTTTGAATGCGGCTTAAACATCGATAATTTCAATGATATTAAAGTTGGTGATATTGTTGAAGGCTATACTGAAATTGAAGTTAAGAGAAAGCTGTAAGGAAACATCTTTTTTCCCATTGGCTTTTTTATATATTTAATCCATTTTCAATATTCTTTGATAGTCTACTTATAAATCGTGCCATTTGAGCTCCATCAATCACATCATGGTCAAGAAGAATTGACATATTTAAAATTTCTCTAATTTCAATCCTGTCTTCAATTACAATCGGTTTTTTTATTATCGAGCCTAATCCGAAACAGATTGGATGAATCGAAATTGGAATAAACCAACCTTTAATTTGCCCCATCATTCCAATTGAAGTAATTGCAACATTTCCCATTTTCCTGAAGGATATTTTAGGGTGTCTTAATAAATATTTCCAAAAATATCTTCTGATAAATCCTGGAAGAAAATAATAAATCCTTTCGAGTGTATCAGCTTTCTTCTGAAATACTATATCTTTATTTGTAATTTGCTTATTCTTTGCATCATTAATCTGCATTGATAACGCTTCTATGCTTATTTCATTTACCTTTTCAATTAATAGTGGAATTGGAACTTTTTGACCATTCAAATCTTTTTCAACTATAATAGATACATTTATATTTTCAAAAATCATCAGTTTATTTTTTCCCTTAAGATAAGACGATGAAGTCTCGTATTTCTTTATAGTAGAACTAATCACATTTATTATCCATGCAGTGAATGAAATCTTGTTTTTGTTTTGTTTATTATATTCTCTTATTTTTTTTCTACTTTTTGATATATCTAGCTCAATCAAACCTGTTACATGATGTTTCCTTTTACCAATCTCGCAAATATCTATCGTTGCAATTCTCGATTTTGGAAATTTATGTGTTTTATAATTAGTCATTTAGAAGTGTTTTTCAGCATAACGCACATTTGTTGTACCGTCGTTTTTTATTATTTTTTTATTCTCATTTAATATATAATTAGAATATTCAGTCGTTTAGAATTCCGAGTTAGTAATATGATATAAGTTAAATAATTGCATCATGCAAAATAATATTCTTAGTAATACATCCAATATCCTTTGATTTTCCGTTTTGAATTGTACTCAAGGGCAGGGAATGGCAATTTTATAAATGTCATGCCTTTCAAAACTATTCTTAAAAACTTTGAATTCGTTTTAATTCTTGTCCAATCAATATCAAGCGATAATAGATACTGGCGATATCTAATAGTTTGGGGAATATATACTCCATCATATTCTATAATATTTTCAAATTCACCGTACATACCATTAGCTCCATAACCTAGAGAAATATCCAACCAATCAGGTGTAATTTTATTTGGGATAATTTTGTTTGCCGAAATCGAAAACCAGTAAGTATGACCATTATAATCATTAAAAATACGATTTAAGGAATTTGTTCCCAGATATCCGTTTGCTTTTCTTGAATAAATCGATTCCCAGTAACTGAATTTATATTTAATTACTTGTTCCTTAAATATCAATTCCTGCCCAAAAACTATAGCAGAACCGAAAGTATTGGCAGCCATATCTCCCCATGAAAATCCATAGCCTTCATAAAGTCCATCCATTATCTCAATTGGAGTTTGAAGAATCAAACCCAAAGTGGCACCATATATAAGGGCATCTTTTCTGCTGTGTCCGGCATTTAAGAGATAATTGAAACTGTTGTAACTATATACATAGGCACCATAGGTATGGCCGAATTTATCAACTTGTAAGTATCCCTTATTATCGTTATAAAAATGGAAAGAAACTCTTTCTCTGCCCCTATACCATGTTTTGCTTAAAAAATATAATGACCCTACATAGTAGGCCGATCTGTATGCCAGAGCTTTGGAAACTTTAATTTTATTTTGATTTAAGGTATCTATGGATACATAATTATCCTGTTGTGCTAATGAATATTTAGATAATAATAACAACAAGCACATGAAAAGAATTATTGTTTGAGCTTTTGGTTTTCTTAAACTTCTGACAAATTTTGTATTAATATCTTGTTTTAAGCACATCTTTTTCAAAAATTTATTAGCTTATTCTACGGTTAAAAACGATTCCAATTAAAAAGAAAACAATGATGGGAAAAATGGTATATCCAATAATGCCGATATTTCGAATTTGCATATTATTCATTGGAATACCTAAAAGACCGACAAACGATAGAACTCCGCTTATTATTAAAAGAATCTGTATCAACTTCTCCAGACCTTTTTTTCTGAATGTTGCTGATAAAAACAACATTGAAAGAGCAAAGAAGAAATCCCATGCAAGAATATCAAGAGCATACACTACAGAAGGCCAGTTAAAAGAAAAAACAAGTAATGACCAATCTTGATTCATAAATGCTTCTTGTTGACTCAGAGTTAAAATCACAAAATGCAAACTACAGGTAATACAGGTCATAATTGACATGAAAAACAATGCTGAGAGGGAATATATTTTTGATTTCTCCGGGGTAGATTTATGAACAAATACCAATAAAAATACCATCAATGGACCAAGTATAATAATTAGTAATTCAAGAATTGAAAAATATGGATTCCCAATGGGTTCATCAGGTGACTTTAAAGAAATAAATCCAAGAACTAAGGTTACAAGATAAATGGTTATAATTAATGCCGCTGACCATGCAATTACATTACCAACATAGGCATGTTGCTTTGTAAATAATTCAACCGGGGGCTTATCTCTTGATTGTATATTATTGTTATTGCCGTCAAATTTTATATCCATAAAACAATTACTTTCTATTTTTTGATAACCCATTAATAACAAGATGACCTTAGTTTTTCTTTTCTTTAAAAATTGTTGAATAGCTTATATTGAACCAATTACGTTCATTCCATATTTTTTTTTCATATTCAAAAAAAGATGAATTCTCTTTGATTATCTTTTTCATTGAGGAGAAGTATAACTTATTTATTATACTTGGCTTAACTTGTTTTTTGTAGTCTAGTATACTATTTGTTTGTAATACAATTCTTTTAAAATTACGCTCATTGAATTTATCATTCTCAGATTTGAATATTTTACCAACCTTTATTGCACCTAATAAATTGACTCGTCCTGATTTTTGTTTACAAATTTAATTTATATATTTTTTAGATTTCTTTTTAATTATCATTTTATTTCTTTGTCATTTCAATACAGTTTCCTTTTTTGATGTGTTGGGTTGTGAAGTATTTTTAATATACT
>JAIPBB010000013.1 GCA_021739805.1 Saprospiraceae bacterium
TTAAAGGCATAATATTTTTCTCGTAGTCAAGGTAATAACTATCACCAAAGCGGTTGATAATTTTAACCATTGCTTTGCGTTGTTTTATTTTGGTTTTAATATTTCCGTTTATAGTTGTATAAACATCGGCATCTGCCACATAGGGAATATTTTTTATTTCGTTTTCGACCAATTCGATATCAATATTTGTAAGCAGTTGACCCGGTAAAGTATCGGTTATTTGATAAACTCTGTCTTTAATCTCTTCTGCTGTTAAAAAAATATCAGAATTATTATCACCATATTCCAAGGACACATCAAAGCTTTTGCATTTTGATTTTTTGTGTTCAATATTCACAAAACTCAATAGAACTATTGCCCCTGAAATCAGGATAAGCCAAACTAATATTTCAATAATTCTGTTCATGTTTTAATTTTGATTTTCTAAATCCGTCAAGCTCGATACACCACGCTTCATTTTCTTCCATAAATTTCTATTATAGACCTGGCACTCGGTTTGACTAGTTTCTTGTTTCTAATTACTAATTTCTAATTACTAATTTCTAACGACTAACGTACTAACATACTAACCACTAATTTCATCCAAAAATTTCCTCAATCCTTTCAACTAATACATCAATATTTCCAGCCCCCAAAGTAAGTAAAACTTCAGGTTTTTGTTGTTTAAGTTTTTCTAATAATTTTTCATTACTCAACAACATTTTATTATCACTGTTAATTTTATTTAGCAACATTTCAGAATTTACCCCTTTAATTGGTTTTTCCCTTGCCGGGTAAATTTCGAGCAATATAATTTCATCCAACAATTCAAGACTTTGGGCAAAATCATCAGCAAAATCTCTTGTTCTGCTGAAAAGATGTGGTTGAAATATTCCACATATTTTTTTATCCGGAAATAACATCTTCACTGAATTTATACATGCTTTTAGTTCTTCAGGGTGATGAGCATAGTCATCAATATAAACAAAATCTTCCCTGTTTATCCTAATGTCAAACCTTCGTTTAACTCCTGTGTATGTTTGTAAAGCATTTTTTATTTCATCAGGTTTAACACCTAATTCCAAAGCCACAACCGAAGCCGCAACAGCATTTTCAACATTGTGAAATCCGGGAATTCCTAATATTATATTATGAATAATTTCGCCATAATAATTCAAATTAAACACAAACTGACCATTCTCAATTCTAATCTCTGAAGCATAAACATCGGATTCTGTAAAAATGGAATAGGAAATTCTTTTGTCTTCAACTTCAAGAGCAAATTTCAAATCATTTCTGATAATAAGATTTCCATCATCCTTAATTTGTTTTGAAAACATCATAAAAGACTCTTCCAGAAATTCTTTAGAATCATAAATGTCGAGATGGTCGGCATCCATCGATGAAATTACAGCAATATCAGGATTAAGAGTAAGAAATGACCTGTCGAATTCATCAGCTTCAACAACTAATATTTCGCTGTCGGGCAAGCTGACAAAATTAGAATCCAGATTATTACTTATTCCTCCAATTAAAGCAGTGATACTTTTCCCACTTGATAAAAGTATGTGACTTATCAATGATGTAATTGTGGTTTTGCCATGAGTCCCGGCAACAGCTATTGTAAAAAAGTCTTTCGAAATCAAACCAAGAATTTCCGATCTTTTTTTAATAGGATAATTTTTTTCTTTGAAATAAATTAATTCTGTATGCTCTTTTGGAATGGCAGGAGTGTAAATTACTAAATCAATATCATCGGGTAAAAGCTCAATGTCTTCTTCAAAATGAATACTAATGCCTTCGTAAATAAGCTCATCAGTAATTGCAGTATGAGTTTTATCATAACCAAAAACTTCAATACCTTTCTGATGAAAGTATCGAGCTAAAGCTGACATACCGATTCCGCCAATGCCTAAAAAGTAGATTTTATGTAGTTTGTTTATGTTCAATTTTTTGATTGTTATTGTTTCTTGTTACTCGTTTCTTGTTGCTTGTTTCTCGTTGCTTGTTACTTTTCATTTCGGCTTCGCTCAATGACCCCACTCACCACAACCTATTGGACACTGAGCGGAGTCGAAGTGTTGCCAACTACCTACTGCTTTTCGACTTCCGATTACAGTTTACCAACATCAGCCTTCCGCCATTTCCAAAACCAATTCTGCAATAATTTTCGCCGCATCCTTATGTGCCAATTTTGATATATTTTCTTTTAATTTTTTTTGTTTTTCTAAATCATTTGATAATTCAATAATTGCTTTTCCTAGTTTTTCTGTTGTTTCAGAATCTTTAACCATAAGAGCTGCTTCTTTTTCAACTAAAGCCATTGCATTTTTTGTTTGATGGTCTTCTGCAACATTTGGCGAAGGAACTAAAATGCAAGGTTTATTCACAGCACACAATTCTGAAATAGCTATTGCTCCAGCCCGTGAAACAACAATATCGGCAACTGCATAAGCATAATCCATTTCCTTAATAAAAGCTGAAACATAAATATCATTTTCGTCGAAGGTAGTATCATTTGCTGTTTCAAAATAAAATTTACCTGTTTGCCAAATTATTTGCAAACCACTTTCAACAATTTCTTTATAATTATTTTGTATCCCAATATTAATTGACCTTGCCCCCAAACTTCCACCAATAATTAATACAGTTTTCTTTTCTTTTGATAAATCAAAGAATTCCAATGCTTTATCTTTTTTTCCTTCAAGCTCAATAACATTTTTCCTGACCGGATTCCCTGTTAAGATTATTTTATTCTTCGGGAAAAACCGCTCCATATTATCATAAGCAACACAAATTTTGTCAACTTTTTTTGCAAGCAATTTATTAGTTATTCCTGCATATGAATTTTGCTCTTGAATCAGAGTTTTGATGCCCATATTAGCAGCCGCTCTTAAAGTAGGACCACTTGCAAATCCACCAACACCAACAACAACATTAGGTTTAAATTTCTTAATAATTTGCCTTGCTTTTAAAATACTGGAAACAACTTTAAAAGGAAAAGACAAATTCTTCAAGGTTAATTTTCTTTGCAATCCACTAATCCAAAGCCCTTCAATTTTATAACCTGCTGCCGGGACTTTTTCCATTTCCATTCGACCCTTTGCTCCAATAAACAAAATCTCAATATTACTATTGCTTGCTTTTAAAGCATTAGCAATCGCAATGGCCGGGAATATATGTCCACCGGTACCGCCGCCGCTTATTATTACTTTGTATGATTTTGGTGTATTCATTTATTATATCATTACATCATTATATCATTTTATCATTTAAGCATTTACTTTTTCATCCACAGCATCTTCTTCACCTTCAGTTTCTTTACTGACACTTAATATAATTCCAATTGCAAGGCTTGTAAACCAAATTGATGTTCCACCCATACTCACTAAAGGCAAAGCTTGTCCGGTAACCGGAAAAAGATTTACTGCCACCGCCATATTTATCATTGCCTGGAACACTAAACTAAAGGATAATCCTATTGCCAGAAATGCTCCAAATGTTCCCGGAGATTTTGACACTATTTTCAATCCTCTGAATAATAGAATCAAGTATAGCAGTAGTATAAAGACTCCTCCGATTAGTCCATATTCTTCAATTATAATGGCAAAAATAAAATCAGCAAATGGTGATGGCAAAAAATTTCTTTGAGTGCTGTTACCAGGCATTTTACCAAAAGTTCCACCAGATGCAATTGCAATTTTTGCTTGCTCCACTTGATAATTGCTTTCACTATCAGATTCGCTAAAACTTTCTACTCTGGTAACCCATGTTTCAAGTCGTGGTAAAAGGTTTGGATAATATTTCGCCACCAAAACCAATAATAACAATGCTGCAATACCAATTCCTATTAGGTAAGCTATATATTTAATACTAACTCGACCAATAAACATTAGCACAACAGAAGTTGCAAATAAAACTGCAGCCGTTGAAAAATTAGCAGGTAAAATTAGTCCACAAGTGATTAATATTGGAATCATTATAGGAACAAAGGCAGATTTTAAATCTTTAATTTGTTCTTGCTTTTTACTAAGCAATCGAGCCACATACATTATCAAAGCAAGTTTTGCTAAATCGGAAGTTTGAAAAGTAATGTTAATTACAGGAAGTGTCAACCATCGGGCGGCATCGTTAACGTTTGTGCCAGAAATTAGAGTAATAAATAGTAATGGGATAGCAACAATTAATGCAATCTGCGATATTCTTGAAAAAAGAGTATATCTAACCAAATGAGCCAAATACATTAGCACAAATCCAAACACAAGAATCATAAAATGCTTGATTAAATAAAACTCAGTATTTCCGGATTTGTATTTATACGCAAGAGTTCCGGTTGAAGAATATACAGCAAGTAAAGAGAATACTGATAACAGTATAACTACTATCCAGATAACCTTATCTCCTTTTATGCTTGCAAAAAATCGTGACATTTATTTACTTCTTGAGTTTAATTTATTTATATGTTTATTAGTATTTAGTTGTAAAAACTTCTTTTCCATAAAACAATTTATCAATTTAACAATTTAACAATTCTACTCTTAATCATAGTTTTGACGTTATCCATTATGCAGAACTTCCTTGAAAATACTAAAGATCGTTAACAGCTCTTTTGAACTTTGTGCCTCTGTCCTCATAGTTTTCAAAAAGGTCGAAACTTGCACAAGAAGGAGATAATAAAACCACATCTCCACGAAGCCCTAAATAATATGCTTTTTCAACAGCTTCTGCCATAGATGAAGTTGTAATAATATCTTCTACCAAATCAGCAAAAGCATTATAAATCTTTTTAGTGTCTTCACCTAAGCACACTATAGCTTTCACTTTATCTTTCACCAATGGTAAAAGAGATTCGTAATTATTACCTTTATCAACTCCTCCAACAATCCAAATAACCGGATTTGTCATACTTTCAAGAGCAAACCAGCTTGAATTGACATTTGTAGCTTTGGAATCATTAATAAACTCAATTCCTCGAACCTGAGTCACATACTCCAACCTGTGCTCTACAGCCTGAAAATCAGTTAAACTTTCCCTGATAATTTCTTTCCTCACATCCAATAGCCTTGCTGAAACTCCTGCAGCTAGTGAATTATAAATATTGTGCTTCCCTTGTAATGCTAATTCTTCTAATGTCATGGTCAGTATGTTTGAATTTATATTAATTTTTAAATTGTGTTCATCTATAAATGCACCTTCACTCTGAAATTGTTTTTTGATTGAAAAAGGGTAAAATTTTGGAATAATAGTTCTGGATTTTAACTCTTTCGATATTGTTTCATCGTCAACACAGCAAACAAAAGCGTCTTCGCTTTTCATATTTTGAATAATCCTAAACTTTGAATCAACATAGTTTTGGAATTTATAATCGTACCGGTCAAGATGATCTGGAGTTATATTCATCAAAACTGCAATATCAGCTTTGAAATCGAACATTCCATCTAGTTGAAAACTGCTGATTTCTAAAACATAAAAATCAAAATTATTTTCTGCAACCTGCCATGCAAAGCTCTTACCGATATTCCCTGCAAGTCCTACATTTAGTCCTGCTTTTTTCAGGATGTGGTAAATCCAAAATGTTGTAGTAGTTTTACCATTGCTTCCTGTCACACAAATTTTCTTAGCTTTTGTATATCTGGCTGCAAACTCTATCTCTGAGATTATATTAATTCCTTTTTCCTTTATTCCTTTTATAATTGGAACATTGTCAGGAATTCCCGGAGATTTGATAATCTCATCCGCATCATAAATTTTTTCTTTAGTATGCTTTCCTTCTTCAAAATCAATTTCAGTATGTAAAAGAACTTCTTTGTAATTTTTCTTTATTTCGCCATAGTCAGAAACAAATACTTCAAATCCTTTTTGCTTTGCCAGAATAGCAGCACCTACCCCACTTTCTCCAGCACCAAGAATTGTAATTTTTTGTTTCATTCATTTACTCGTTGTTTGTTACTCGTTACTCGTTTCTCGTTTTCTGTCACACTGAGCGGAGTCGAAGTGTCTCGCTCAATCTCTCAAAATCTCATGCTCTCAATTCTTTATCTAATTTTCAATGTTAAAATTGTAAAAACAGCCAGCATAATTCCTATAATGAAAAATCGCTGTACTATTTTTGCTTCGTGATATCCTTTTTTCTGATAATGGTGGTGAAGCGGAGCCATTCGGAAAATCCGCTTTCCTTCACCGCTTCTTTTCTTTGTATATTTGAAATAACTTACCTGCATCACAACTGACAAATTTTCTATTAGAAAAATTCCACATAGAATCGGAATCAATAATTCCTTCCTGATGATTATCGCAAAAACAGCTATGATTCCTCCAATTGAAAGGCTTCCTGTATCACCCATGAAAATCTGAGCAGGATATGAATTATACCAAAGAAAACCTATGCAGGCTCCAACAAATGCACTTATATAAATTGCCAGTTCACTGGTATTTGGCAAATACATTATATTAAGATAATCAGCAAAAATGAAGTTACCCGACACCCAGGCAAATATTCCAAGGGTTGCGGCTATAATTGCAGAAGTACTTGTTGCCAGGCCATCTAATCCGTCTGTCATATTTGCACCATTAGAAACAGCAACTATGATTAAAATAACAAGAGGAATAAAAATCAAGTAAGCATATTTCTTATAATTTGGTCCAATCCACTTTAATAAAACAGCATAATCAAATTCGTTATTTTTCACAAAAGGAATAGTAGTTTTTGTTGATTTTATCTCATCTTTTTTAAAATAATCATTTGATTCCTTAACACAATTTTCATCCTGATTTGCATCAATTTCAGTTCCTTGAACAAATTCAATTTTTTCTCTCATAACAACATCATCAGCAAAATACATTGTTAAGCCAACAACAATTCCAAGTATTATCTGACCCAGAACCTTAAATTTTCCGGAAAGGCCTTGTTTGTCTTTCTTGAAAACTTTAATATAATCATCAACAAAACCAATCATACCAAGCCAAACAGTAGAAAAGAGAATTAATTGAATGTAAATATTATCTAGTTTGGCAAAAAGAAGTGTTGGAATTAAAATACCTCCCAGGATTATCAAACCACCCATAGTTGGAGTTCCTTGTTTTTCCATTTGACCTTCAAGTCCAAGATCCCGAATAGATTCACCAACTTGTTTCTTATGAAGAAAATTGATTAATCTCTTACCAAAAAGCATGGTAATTATCAAAGAGGTAATTACTGCCGCAGCTGCACGAAATGAAATATATTGGAACAGTCCTGCTCCGGGAAAATGAAATGCACTCTCTAAATAATCAAACAAATAATACAACATAATTTCTAATAAATTTTATTTAACATTTAACAATTCCTTTAAAATCTTCTTATCATCAAATGGATGCTTAACTCCTTTTATATCCTGGTATTTTTCGTGCCCTTTTCCTGCAACCAGAATTATATCTCCTTTTGTTGCCAAAGCACATGCAGTTTTTATCGCTTCTTTTCTGTTTACTATTGAAATCACTTTTTTATAATCTAAAGGCTCAACTCCTTTTTGCATTTGGCTAATAATATCTTCCGGATCTTCTGAGCGTGGATTATCAGATGTAAGAATAACTTTATCGCTAAGTTCTCCTGAAACATTTGCCATCAATGGTCGTTTGCTTGTATCTCTATCACCACCGGCACCAACAACAGTAATTAATTGCTCATTTCTGGTTCTAATAGAATTTATGGTTTTCAGTACATTTTTAAGTGCATCAGGAGTATGAGCATAATCAACAATTGCAATTATGCCACTATCGGAAATGAAAAAATCGAATCGACCTTCTGCTGTTTCAATATTGCTCAGCATAGTTAGAACTTCATTTTTATCTTCACCTAAAAGTATGGCAGTTGCATAAATTGCCATGAGATTATATGCATTGAATTCTCCAATGAGCTTGAAATAAACTTCATCTTTATCAATATTTAAAACCAATCCATCAAATTGATTTTCAATAATTCTTGCTTTAAAATTCGAAAGGCTTTTCAAGCTATAAGTTGTTGTTTTTGCCTTTGTATTTTGAATCATTATCTTGCCATTCTTATCGTCAACATTAGTCAGAGCAAAAGCTTTCTTTGGCAAATCGTCAAAGAATTTTTTCTTTGCTTTTATATATTCATCAAATGTTTTGTGATAATCTAAATGGTCGTGAGTTATATTGGTGAAAATTCCTCCAACAAACTCTAAACCAGCTATTCGTTTTTGGTGTATGGCATGGGAACTAACTTCCATAAAACAAAAGTTACAGCCCCTGTCAGCCATTTCACTTAATAGTCTGTTAAGTTGTATCGGGTCGGGAGTTGTGTGTGTTGATTCAATTATTTCATTATCAATTTTATTTTCAACCGTTGAAAGCAAACCAACACTATAACCTAGAGATCGAAAAAGCTTATATAATAATGTAACGATTGTGGTTTTACCATTTGTGCCTGTAACACCAACTAGTTTTAGTTCTGATGAAGGATTGTCATAATAATTTGACGCAATAATACCCAAAGCATAAGCAGAATCACTTACTCTTATATAAGTAATATTTTCAGCTAAATCTTTTGGAATTTCTTGGCAAACTATTGCGATTGCACCCGAATTTATTGCTTTATCAATAAAAACATGACCATCAACCTGAGTCCCTTTTACTGCAATAAACAAATCATTTATTCCAACATGGCGTGAATCAAAACAAATTGATACAATCTCAACATCAGTTGTTCCAATAACTTTTGTTAATCCAGCTTTAAATAATATGTCCTTTAATAATTTCATTTTTCAGCTTTCGCATTATGATTTTAATTCAATAATTATTGATGTCCCGGCAATTATTCTTGTTCCCGGAACTATTGATTGCTTTTTAACTTTTCCTTTTCCAATCATTTTCACATTTAGACCTAAATCTTCAAGTAAGAAAACAGCATCTTTAGCACTCATACCAATAACATCAGGTACAAATCCATATTTAATCCTCTTTGTTTGAAGCTTAACCAAGTCGTGGTCATTTGATGTTTTCACCCAATTTGCAGTTGGATTCGAACGACTTGTTTCAAAATCAATGGTTGAATAGATTTTTAAAAGTTCGTCCTGATACCCTGTCCGAACAAGAGGAACAGAACTTTCATTTGATATTGTATCATGATTTTCCTGAATCTCTAATTCAGTTGCATAAACTTTATCAGCAATTTCCTTAAAAACAGGTCCTGCAACTGATCCTCCATAATAGATTCCGCTTGTAGGATTATTAATTACTACTATACATGAATATTTGGGTTTATCAGCAGGGAAATAGCCAACAAATGATGCTTTGTAATTCGTTTTATTATATCCCCCGCTTCCGGCAGCAATTTGTGCAGTTCCGGTTTTGCCTGCAATTTTATAAATTGGATTTTTAAGGTTTGTGGCAGTTCCTCTTTCAACAACCCCTTCTAACATTATTTTTGCTTTTTTTATGGTAGCAGGTGAGCATATTGCTTCATTTAAAACAATTGGTTCAAAAGTTTTCAAGGTTTTCCCTGTTTGTTTAATTTGAGTAACAAACATTGGTTTTATCATTTTACCATCATTAGCCACTGCATTGTATAAAGCTAAAGTCTGAAGCGGTGTTATTGCCAATTCATATCCAATTGACATCCATGGCAATGTAACACCTGACCATTCTTTCTTATCTTTAGGAGATTTAATCTTTGGTTGTCCCTCACCTTTAATTTCAATTCCAAGTGGCTTGTTAATTCCAAGCCTGCTCAAACCGTCAATAAATTCCTGAGGGTTTTTCGAATATGCTTTATAAATTAGTTTTGATACTCCAACATTTGATGAAACCTCAAAAGCTCTCTGAACATTTACTTTCCCATAGCCCCCTTTATGGGAATCTTCCATTTTTCTATCGTAATACATAGTCGTTCCATCACCGGTATTTACAGTGTCATCAAGATCAAACTTCCCATCTTCTAATGCAACTAAAAGCGAAGCAAGTTTAAATGTTGAACCAGGTTCAGAGCTTGCTCCAACAGCATAATTATAAGTTTCATAATAATTTCCTGAACTTGTGTCTAATTTCAAATTAGCGATTGCTTTGATTGCTCCGGTTTGGACTTCCATCAAAATCGCACAACCATGGTCAGCACCATGTCGTATGAGTTGTCTTTTTAGTGCACTTTCAGCAACATCCTGAATGTTAATATCGATGGTCGAAATAATATCTTTACCATGTTCAGGTTCCACGAGACTTTCATCATTTAATGGTTTCCAACTTCCTCTGGCAGTTTTTTGCATTAACTTCTTCCCATTAACACCTTGCAATTCTTTACTATAGGCTCCTTCCAAACCAACATTATATCCCTTTCGCCAAAAGCCAATTGTTCTTTGTGCTAAAAGTTTAAATGGCATTTCACGCCTATCTTTAATAATTGCAATTAAGCCTCCTCGGTTGTTACCTCTTCGATAAATTGGAAATTTCCTAAGTTTTTTTAATTGCTCATACTGAACATTTCTCTTTACAAGATGGTATCTGTTCCCATTTCTTCTGGCACTCTTGAGATTGCTTTTATATGTTCGCCAATGTCTGTCGCCAAACATATTTGCTAAATAAATTGACAATGAATCAATATCGCGGTTAAAAACAGAATCAGGAATTAATGGAGATGCCACATCCATTCTGATATCAAAAATCGGAACTGAAGTTGCCAGTACGCTTCCATCTGATGCGTAAATAGTTCCTCTTATAGCTTTAATATCAAATTCTTTCACTGTCTCTTTTAATGCTTTTTCTTTCCAAATATCGCCTTCGGCAAACTGAATAAACATTACTCTGCTTATAATGGCAATTCCAAAAGCCAGCATAAAGAAATACACGAGGTAAACTCTCCATAATATGTCTTTCTTAACTTTCTTCATTGCCAATTATTCTATCTTATGTTTTAATTATCTATTTATTTGTATTGGTGGTGTAACCGATTCCTTAATTCCTTTTTCCTGAAGTTTTTTCACAACTTCCGACTGTTTTGAATAATACATCAGCTCCGATTTGGTTGTTATATATTCATATCTTAGTTCATTTATTTCTGTATTTACTCTTTCTGTTTCTATAATCTTTTTTTCAGCATAATAGGAGTTAGCAATATAAATCACAGCAATAAATGTTAGAAAGAGAGTGAATGGCAACAGACGAAGCACAATTTCTTTTGTCAAAATGCTACCGTCCATAACGCTTTGAACAGCTTTAGCAAAACCTCTGTCTCTCAAAACTCTTTTTCTGACCTTTCTAACTTTTTTGGCCTTAAGTTTTGGAGGAGCTTCTTCAACTCTCATTTGGTTTTTACCAACTTTTATATTTTTCTTCTTCCTTTTAAACATTATATTTTTTCTGCAACCCTAAGTTTTGCACTTCTTGATCTATTGTTTTTTTCTATTTCTTCTTCACCAGGAACTATGACTTTTCTATTAATTAGCTTGAAAGGAACAATAGGATTACCATAAAAATCCTTTTCAATTCTCCCTTCAAAATTTCCTGATTTAAAAAAATTCTTAACCAGTCTATCCTCTAATGAATGGTAAGAAATCACGACAATTCTTCCTCCTTTATTCAAAACATCAACACTTTGCAATAGCAATTCTCTTAAAACTTCTAATTCGTCATTAACTTCAATTCTTAATGCCTGAAAAACTCTTGCATAGTATTTATTTTCTTTTCCTCTTTGAACACACTGAACAATTGCTTCTTTAAGCTGACTAGTTGTTTCAATGGGATTTACAGTTCGTTTTTCAATAATCTTATTTGCCAGTTTCGAAGCATTTTCTATTTCTCCATAATTCCTAAAAACTCTTTTCAATTCTTCGTAGGGATACTCACTCACAATTTCCTTTGCACTAAGCTTTGAACTTTTATCCATTCTCAAATCCAACTCTCCATCAAAGCGAATTGAGAATCCTCTTTTAGCTTCATCAAATTGAAATGATGAAACACCCAAATCGGCAAGGATTCCATCAACAGGAAAAGCATTATAAAGCTTCAGGAAATTTTTTAAGTATTTGAAGTTCTGATTTATTAATTGAAACCTCTCATCATCAAGCATATTTGGTTGAGCGTCTTCATCCTGGTCAAAACCGATAAGTTTCCCATCCTTGAGTTTTTCAAGAATTTTTCGGGAATGACCTCCGCCACCAAATGTGACATCCACATAAGTTCCATTTGGTTTTACAGCTAAACCTTCTATGCTTTCTTTTAATAAAACAGGGCTATGATACATTTTCCTTTAAATCCTGATTGTTATTATTGCCCATAACTTCTTCTGCCAAGGCAGAAAAATCTTCAGGCTCATCAGTAAGCAAGTTTTGATAAACATCTTTTGCCCAAACTTCTATCCTATTTGAAAAAGCAAAAAGAACAAGTTCTTTAGCAATTTTTGCATAGCTGAGAAGTTGTTTTGGTAACAATAAGCGATTGGTTGCATCTAAACTTAATTCTGTTGCACCTCTGTAGAAGTACCTTGAAAAATCTCTGTTTTTCTTATTGTAAAGATTAAGTTGATTCACTTCATCACTAATTTCTTTCCACTCATTCATTGGATAAAGAACAAGACAGTTTTCAAAACCGCGATTAATAACAAATTTATCCTGGGCATCAGGTGAAATTTGACGCTTCAAACCAGCTGGAAGCATTATCCTGCCTTTTGCATCAATTTTACATTCGAATTCCCCGATTAAGTTTGCCATTACTAATTTTAAAGGTGTAAATATATAAAAGAATTACCACATTTTACCACTTTTTACCACTTTTGGTTACATTGTTAATAACTTTTTTAATAAAGTCCCACATAAGCTTATTCTTTATATTGATTTTCAGATATATAAAAAATCCTATAAAATGGGATGTTGGTGGAAAACTTTGCATATTTTAAACTTAAATGCCCTTTTCGGGATTATCATTCTTGGTTGGTTAATTGTTTAAATTAAACTATTTAACACTTAAATCTTGTGAATTGCCATGTAATGAGTAATTTTGCTGAAGAAACTATTTTTAAGAATGCAGGACGAACAGGAAATATCAGGGATTGAAATCACGGAAAATTTCATTAATATTGAAGAAGTCTTCAAAAGCAAAAGCCCGGCAGCAAAAGCATTACCAAGGTTTATACTGAATTATTTAAAAAGAATAATTCATGAAAAAGAAATAAATGCTTTGCTCTACAATAATAGAAATACTTTCAACCTGGAGTTTGTTGAAGAAGTTGTCAAGGAATTTAAAGCAAATATAAGTATTACAAATGTTGAGAATATTCCAAAAGAAGGTCGTGCGTTAGTAGCATCCAACCATCCACTTGGAGGACTTGATGGAATAGCACTTTTGCATAAATTTGGTGAAGTGAGAAAAGATGTAGTTTTCCCTGTGAATGACATTTTATTATTTATTCCACAATTAAAAGGATTACTAATTCCTATTAATAAACATGGAAAAAACACAGAAAACATTAAAATTATTGATGATACTTTTACATCAGAAAAACTAATTCTTTATTTTCCTTCAGGAATGGTTTCGAGAAAGCATAAAGATGGAATTTATGACCTGGATTGGAAGCATACTTTCATAACGAAAGCTGTTAAATACAAAAGGGATGTAATTCCTGTTTTCATTGATGGAAAAAACTCAAACTTTTTTTATGGTCTTGCCAGGATTAGAAAAATGCTGAATATTAAAGCTAATATTGAAATGCTTTATCTACCTAATGAAATGTATAAACAACACAATAAAAATATTAATATAATTGTCGGCAAACCAATACCCTATGAAACTTTTAATAAATCATTAAAAGCTAAAGAATGGGCAAAGAAAGTTCAAAAATACGCTTACTCTCTTGAAAAAAATCCAAAGCAAATCTTTAATCCAGAATTGTAATATTAAAAAATTATTATGGAAACTATTATAGAACCTATTGACAAAGAAAAAATCAAAGCTGAACTTACAAAAGATAAATTTGTAAGGATTACTAACAATGGAAATAAAGAAATTTATATTATAACGCATCATGATTCTCCGAATACGATGATGGAGTTGGGCAGACTAAGAGAAGTTACATTTAGAGATGCAGGAGGTGGCACCGGAAAAGCTTATGATATTGATTCTTATGATACTGCTGAAGTACCATTTAAGCAATTAATCGTTTGGAATCCTAATGATGAGGATATAGTAGGTGGTTATAGATTTATTGAAGGATATAATATTAAACTCGACGAAAATAAGTCTCCAATAAGTGCAACCGCAAAATTGTTCAATTTTTCTGATAAATTCATTAAAGACTTTATGCCCTATATGATAGAACTTGGAAGGTCTTTTGTACAACCAAATTATCAACCAAGTTTCAATATAAGAAAGGGAATATACTCACTTGACAATTTGTGGGACGGTCTTGGTGCAGTGATTGTTGACAATCCGGATATAAAATATTATTTCGGAAAAATCACAATGTATTCAAGGTTTAATATAACTGCCAGAGATTTAATACTATTCTTCCTCCACAAACATTTCCCTGACACTGAAGGTTTAGTGTATCCTTTTAAACCTGTAGAATTTCAAACCGAAATCGACTACCTTGACAGGACTTTTATCGGTAAAAATTTTGATGATGATTATAAAATATTAATGAAAAATGTAAGAAGATTAGGAGAATCTGTTCCTCCACTTGTAAATGCGTACATGACTTTGTCTCCCAGCATGAAAACCTTTGGTACTGCAATAAATCCATCTTTTGGAAAGGTTGAAGAGACAGGAATATTGGTAACAATCGACGACATTTACGATTTCAAAAAAGAAAGACATATATCAGAGTATAAAAAGAAAGAGGTTTAAAATGATTATAAAAAATGCAGAATTTATTATAAGCAGTCCGGATGTTAAGAAATGTCCAAAACCAAAATTTCCAGAATACGCATTTATTGGAAGATCGAATGTTGGAAAATCATCATTGATTAATATGTTGGTTGACATTAAGAATCTTGCGAAAATTTCAGGCACACCCGGGAAAACTCAATTAATAAATTACTTTGAAATTAATCACCAATGGTTTTTGGTAGATTTACCCGGCTATGGTTTTGCGAAAATTTCAAAATCAATCAGAGAGAAATTCGAGAAAATGATTAATGATTTTTTAATTAAAAGACCTAATCTTTTAAACACTTTCGTATTAATAGATGCCCGCCTTGAGCCACAAGCGAACGACACTAAATTCATCACCTGGTGCGGTGCAAATGGTCTTCCTTTTACTATCGTTTTCACAAAAGCTGATAAACTTAGCAAAAAGGAATTATCAGATAATATTGCAGCCTATGAAAAACATCTACTTGAAAGCTGGGAAGAACTACCACAAATGATAATTTCATCAGCTAAAACTGGTTTAGGAAAAGACGAAATTCTTGATTTTATTGAAGAAACTAATGAGATATATAAATAATTGATAAAAATAAGTGCCTGATTTATTGATTAGCTGAGATTAACACTTTTTGTGTCATTTGCTTCGCTATCATTAGGTTGTCATCCATACGGACAAGTTTTGCTTCGCATTATTAATAGTCATTTACTGCACCTCATTAAGTTGTCATTAGGTTGTAAATTTAACAATTTAACAATATTTATTTCTTTGGTTTATATTTGGATTTTGTTAGTATTTTCTGAGCATCTGCTTCTTCCATCAATTGTTTCAAGTCAATATCATTATTATTGTCCATGTATTTTTTTACAATTTGCCATCCAATGAAATACCCCAAACGTGAAGGTGATTCTTTTGAAAAATTGGACGTAAACGGACCATTAATTATAAAGCTTTTTGAAAGGCTATTATCCGTTGAATACAGCAACTTATTTTCAATAAAAAAAGACCAAATATTAACTTCATTTGCTTTTGCCCAATTAAACTGACTTTCAGAATATTTAATTTTCAAACTATCATTAAATTCAGGCAACATAGCATCAACAAAATACAATATCTTCCCATGATATATCATTTTATCCAACAAAGTTTTATTTAAATCTTCATCCGGTAGTTGCAATCTTGCAAGCTCACTCATGCAATCGAAAACTATTAAATCTTTTGTCATCCATTTAGTCATATATGTTGGCAAACCAATTTGAGAATAGGGTTGGAATTCTGAACCAAGATACATGTCTAATGCAATTATCAGGTTATTATCAGAAATTTTAATTGGATATTCATAGTCTAGTCCTGAAATATAAGTAAAAACATCATGCTCACGCCTTAAAGGGAAATAGTATTTATAATGTTTATAAGCTGAATTAAGGTCTTTCTTCAGATTGTTTAAATCAGGATATTGTTTAAATGTTTCTTCCGATAAATTTATCAGCATTGGGTCGTTCAAATATTCCCTGATTTGAAACACATTTATTGTGTCATTTAAATCGGCATTAAGAAAGAACTTATAATCACTCTGAATCTTAATCAGTTCTTCCTTGAGATTACTTTTATCTAAGCTAAAAAGTGTTTTACCATATCTCTTAATATTTATATTTACATCAATATCAGAAACATCAACATCAAGTTTTCTTTTATGATGGCAGGAAACATTAATACATATAAAAGTAAAAAACAAAAAAACAATAAATAAATTTTTTAAACCAAAACCTTTCATAATTGGATATTTAAAATTATATACGAAAATAATAATAGTTAATTAATTTCTTTAAAAAACAGTAAAAGTACGTAGTAAATAATAAAAAAAATTATTTAATTTTATCATAAATTAAAATTATTAACAAAATCTTTAACAAAATGAAAACAAAAAAAATCAAATCCCTTAAAAAAGTTTTAACATTTGTTGCTTTATTGTTTTTTGCACAGACTGTACATTCACAGCAAGAATTAACTAAATTTCTAAATTCAAGTCTCGATGATGGCAACAAACTTATGGAGGCATGGGCTTCTCCATTCTTGAAAGCATCAGGAGTTAACCTGAATAATAGTTGGTATGTATCTGCTGAACCTTTGAAATCTGGCAGATTCGAAATTAGATTAATTGGTATGGCCAGTTTTGCTCCAGAAAAAGACAAAAGCTTTGATGTAACAAGCCTTGGTTTAAGTGGTTCTATGCAACCAATTGGCACTATTACAGAAACTCCGACAATATTTGGAGATAAAGATGGAGATGCAGCATCATTCGCCATAAGTGCACCAAATCCAAACGGTGGGGCACCTATTCCTCTTGATACTATGATGTCTCCATTGGGAACTGGTTTATCATTTCTTCCAGGTTTTACACCACAATTAAGCGTTGGAATTTATAAAGGAACTGAAGTTATGGTAAGATGGCTTCCTAAAATTGAGATTGGTGATTTTAAAAGAACAGGTTTTGGAGTTGGTATAAAACATGAGATTTTGCAATGGATTCCTGCTGCAAAAGAGCTTCCTATATCAGTTTCATTCATAGGAACTTATGCAAAATCAGATTTATCAATGACAAGCGAAATGGTTTCTCCTGACCCAAATCTTCCAAATGATGCTAACCCACCAGATTATACTACTCAATCACTTGAATTTAGTAATTCAGGTTGGAGTGCTGGTTTAGCAATTTCGAAAAAGCTTCCTATAATAACTTTCTTTGGTGGTCTTCATTTCACAAGTTCAAAAAGTACACTTGGATTATATGGACCATACCCTTTAGCACTTCCTAATAGCTCTACGGGAGCTATTGAAACCAATAATGTTGTTGACCCAATTGATCTTGAAGCTAAACATAACCAATTTAGCATAAATGGTGGAATGAGATTAAAAATAGGCATTATGCATTTAACTTTATCAGGCAATTATGCACCAGGAGGATATTCTTCGGCTACACTAGCATGGGGTATTGGCTGGTTTAATTAGGATATTTGTTTATTAACAATTCATTTTTTAAAAAAAGTCTATTTCTTAGTAATATGAACCCCATTTGCATTATATTTGCAACAAAGAAAATGCCTTATTTAATTAATGTATTATGAAAAAAACAATCATATTATGTGTTGCTCTAATTTTCATTTTAAAAATGAATTATGCACAAAACGAAATTGACAAGTTTAAGTTTGGTCTTAAAGCAACACCAACTCTTGCCTGGTTAAAACCCGACAATAATAGTTACGAAAAAGATGGCTCTAGTTTAGGATTTGCCTGGGGAGCAGTAGCTGAGTTTTATATTGCCGCTAATTACGCGATAAGCACTGGTGTTAATATAACCTACAGCGGTGGAAGCTTAAAATATCCACATCAGCAATTAATAACTCCTATCGACACTGCAATCGGCACACTCTCAAGAAAATACAGCATGAAATATCTTGAAATACCTTTGGTTTTAAAAATGAAAACTAATGAAATTGGATATTTAAGTTACTACGGTTTATTTGGAATTGGAAGTAGTTTTAACTTAAGTGCAAAAGCGAAGGATGATTTTAGTTCTTCTGATTTAGTTGGGGGGCAATTAACAACTGATGATATTGATATAAAAAAGGATGTTAGTTTTTTCAGGGAATCACTGATAATTGGTCTTGGAGTTGAATATTCTTTAGGTGGAAGAACATGCTTGATGGGGGGAATAACTTTTAATAACGGATTCACCGATATTCTTAAAGGAAATAACTCTATTGATGGAAGTGAACAGAAAGCAATTTCAAATTATATCGAATTAAACATTGGAATTCTTTTTTAAACCAAACGAAGGAGAAGGAGAAGGCTAAGGAAAAAAGGCAAAAGTAAAAAAAGTAAAAAAGGCATCCTACGGACTTGCTTCGCTTCGAAAGTAAAAGGCAAAAGAGTAATCAGTTGGCAGTAGGCAAATGATTGGGTGAAAGGGTGATTGGGAGAAAAGTAAAAATAAAAATAAATCAAAATATATTAGCGTAAATCAGTATCATGAATCCTGAAACATGTCAGATGTCAGGTGTCAAATGTGAAGCCCGACTACTCGAAACTCCAACCTGAAACCCTTGCACTGAGAGAAGCCGAAGTGTGAAACCCTTGCACTGAGCGGAGTCGAAGTGTGAAACCCTTGCACTGAGCGAAGCCGAAGTGTGAAACCTGAAACGAAAACTGAACACCAAACTTAGCCTATCATCAAATTTTCTAAACTGCAATCCCAGATAATAAGAAATTAGTATCTTTATCCCGATTCTAAAATTTAGGTCGGGATTTTTTGTTTCAAACTCATTAAACAATGAAAATAGCTCTAGCTCAACTAAACTATCATATTGGAAATTTTGAAAGTAATATTCAAAAAATCACAAATTCTATTAAAGTTGCAAAATCCGGTGGAGCTGATTTAATAGTTTTTTCGGAATTGGCAATTTCAGGTTATCCGCCAAGAGATTTTCTGGAATTTGACGATTTTATTAATAAGTGTGTAAATGCAATCGACATAATTTCAAAGGAATGCGTTGATATTGCTGCAATAATTGGAGCTCCTTCAAAAAACAATGATGGCAAAGGAAAACCTTTATATAATTCAGCCTTTTTCTTGAAAAATGGAAAAGTGGATAAAATAATCCACAAAACTCTGCTCCCTAATTATGATATTTTTGATGAGTACAGATATTTTGAACCTAACAAAAAGTTTGAGATAATTGAATGTGCCGGAAATAAAATCGCTTTGACTATTTGTGAAGATATTTGGGATATCACTTCTAACCCATTATATACAATCAATCCAATGGAAGAGTTAGCAAAACTTAATCCTGATTTAATGGTAAATATTGCTGCTTCTCCTTTCAATTATAAACAGGCTGAAATTCGTAAAAGAATTTTAAAAGATAATTCTGACAAATATAAAATCCCCTTGTTTTATGTGAACCATGTTGGAGCTCAAACCGAAATTCTTTTTGATGGTGGTTCACTAGCACTCAATTCAGATGGGGAAATTGTTGAAGAATTAAAATATTTTGATGAAGATTTTAAAATTATTGATACCGACACATTATTATATAGGCAAACTAAAGCAATTCATAAACCCGATAAAATTCAATTAATCCATGATGCTTTGGTTATGGGAATTAAAAACTATTTCCAAAAGCTTGGCTTTAAAAAGGCAATATTGGGTTTATCCGGTGGAATTGATTCAGCAGTAACTTTGGTTCTGGCTCAACGTGCACTTGGCAATGAAAATATTAAAGCACTTTTGCTTCCTTCAAAATATTCTTCTGATCATTCAATTCAAGATGCAAAGGAGTTAGCTGAAAACATAAATGCCGAATATGAAATAATAAATATTGAAGACTCCTGCAATTCTTTTGAAACTACGCTAAAACCATATTTTAAAGATTTGCCTTTCGGTATTGCTGAGGAAAACCTTCAAGCTCGTGTACGTGCAGTTACTCTAATGGCTTTTTCAAATAAATTTGGATATATTTTATTAAACACATCAAACAAAAGTGAAGCTGCTGTAGGTTATGGAACTCTTTATGGGGATATGTGCGGTGGATTATCAGTTTTAGGTGATGTTTATAAAACTGAAGTTTTTGAGCTTGCACATTATATTAATAAGGAGTCTGAAATTATTCCAATCAACTCCATTACCAAACCACCTTCTGCCGAACTTCGCCCAAATCAAAAAGATTCAGATTCATTACCTGAATATGAAATACTCGATAAAATCCTATATCAATATATTGAGTTAAGAAAAGGACCTGCTGAAATAATTAAAATGGGATTTGATAAAAATATTGTGGACAAAACATTGAAACTTGTTAACACTAATGAATATAAACGCTTTCAAACACCGCCTATTTTAAGAGTTTCAAAAAAGGCATTTGGGATGGGAAGACGGATGCCTATTGTTGGGAAGTATTTGTCGTAAAGACTTTCTATAAAAAAGAACAAAACCAACAGCCAATCCCGTTGGTTTTATTTTTTTCCATATAATATAATGTGTACTATACCGATTCTACAGCTTGAATCTCAGGAATTGCTTTTTTCATAGCTTGTTCAACTCCATTTTTTAGAGTCATTTGACTCATAGGACATGATCCACAAGCTCCAAGCAACCTCACGTTTACAATATTTTCTTCTGTTAAATTAACAAATTCAATATTACCACCGTCAGCTTCAAGATATGGTCTGATTTGGTCTATTACATTTATAACTTTCTTTTCTAATTCTTGTCTGTTTTCCATGTGTTTTAATCTTAATGTATTATGTAACTCTGTTTTTTTATCGTTTATTTATTAATGTAATTCGCATTGCGGTCATTAAATAGTCATTTGCTTCGCGTCATTTGTTGTCATTCGCTTCGCGTCATTCAGTTGTCATTCAGTTGTCATTCAGTTGTCATTTATTTCAGAATAGGTTGCAAATATATAATTTTAAATATTTTAGTCAACAACTATTATCAATACTGTAAAAACTATTAAGTAATATAAATCATTATTGCATTGTAGCATTATCGCATTACATCATTATAGCATTTAAGCATTAACTCACCAACTACTTAGTCGTAATTTCAACAATCTTAGTTGGTTCCATCATGATATTACGGATTGCAATTTGTTGAGCAACATTTTCAGCAAGTGTTTTGAATGCATTGGCAACAGAAGAATCTTCAAGAAGTGAAATTGGATTTCCAATATCTCCTGATTCGCAAATGCTCTGAACCAAAGGAATTTGCCCAAGCAATGGCACTTTCATTTCTTTTGCCAACCTGCTACATCCCTCTTTCCCAAAAATATAATATTTATTATCAGGTAATTCAGCAGGAGTAAAATATGCCATATTTTCAACCAATCCTAAAACCGGAACATTAACTTCTTTTTGTTTAAACATTGAAATACCTTTTCGGGCATCAGCTAAAGCTACTTCTTGAGGAGTGCTAACAATAACAGCACCTGTAACCGATAAAGTTTGAACAAGGGTTAAATGTATATCGCCTGTCCCTGGAGGAAGGTCAACAACCATATAATCAAGTTCCCCCCAAACAGAATCAGAAAATAATTGTCCAAGAGCATTCGATGCCATTGGTCCACGCCACATTAAGGCTTTATCAGGTTCAACAAAAAATCCAATTGATAATAACCTCACACCATATTTTTCAATAGGAATAATCTTTACTTTCCCATCAATCTCAACCGTTTTCGGCTGCACATTTTTTAAGTCAAACATTAAAGGTATAGATGGACCATAAATATCAGCATCAATCAAACCTACTTTTGCTCCTGTTTTTGCAAGTGAAATAGCAAGATTGGCAGCTATTGTTGATTTCCCTACTCCACCTTTTCCGGATGCAACTGCAATAATATTTTTAACTTCAGGCATTATAGAACTAGCATCTTTTCTTCTGGAAGTAACTTTTGATGAAAGTTCAACATCTACTTCAGCTTCTTTGTCAACATAAGTATGAATTGCATCAATACAGGCCTGTTTTATACTTTCCTTTAAAGGGCAAGCAGGTGTAGTTAAGACCAAAGTAAAACTTACTTTCTTACCTTCTGATTTAACATTTTCAATCATATTGAGAGTTACCAAATCCTTTTTAATGTCAGGGTCGTCAACATGACTCAATGCTTCTAAAATTTGTTTTTCTGTGAACATTTTTATTGATAATTTTATGTTAATTTAGATTGCGTAAAGATAAGTAAATTATTCGTTTTAAGAGTTAAAAAAACACTATTTTTTACTACTGGCAAAATCGCTGTACTCCTTTGGTTTAATATGATTTATGGATAAACTGAAAAATAAAAGTGATAAATATTAGTTTTTTTTTAAAATCTTGAGGAAATATTAAAAAAATAATTTCTAAATTGCACCTAATTTCTATTAATTTACACTTAATATAATAAGAAAAGAACTAATCAAATATCACCTAAGTCATATTAAAACATGTCGAAAATCATAAAAATTAAAAAAGGACTAGACATCAATCTGATAGGAGAAGCTGACAAAACGCTAACAACTATTAGTTCGAACAGCTATGCGGTAAAACCTACAGACTTTGAGGGTGTTTTTCCTAAGATGCTTGTAAAAACCGGTGATGAAGTAAAATCCGGCACTCCCTTATTTTACGATAAGTATAGAGAAAATATTATTTTCACCTCACCTGTAAGTGGGAAAATTGGTGAGATAAAAAGAGGAGAGAAAAGGGTTTTGCAAGAAATTCAAATTGCTGCTGACGCTGAAATAAAATATGTGGAATTTAAAAAAGCTGACCCTAATAGCATTTCAAAGGAAGAAATAATCGAAACGCTTTTAAAAAGTGGTGTATGGCCATTTATTAAACAAAGACCATATTCAATTATTGCCGACCCAAAGGATGAGCCAAAAGCGATTCATATTTCAGCATTTGACTCAAGCCCCTTAGCTCAGGATTTTGATTTTATTGTTCATGGGAAAGGTGACATATTTCAAGCAGGTATAGATGCGATTTCAAAGTTAACAAAAGGAAAAGTTCATTTAAACTGTAATTCTGAAACTACAAAATCAAAGGTATTCTTAAATTCAAAGAATGTTCAGGTTAATTTATTTTCCGGGCCACACCCCGCCGGAAATGTTGGAACGCAAATTCATCATATCGACCCTATAAATAAAGGTGATGTTGTGTGGGTTTTGTCTCCTCAAGCTGTTCTTACAATTGGTAGATTATTCATTGAAGGAAAATACGATGCTTCAAAAGTGATTGCTCTGACCGGGGCTGAAGTGAAAAATCCAAAGTACTACAAACTTATAAATGGTTGTTCTATTGAATCAATAATAAAAGACAATATAAACGAAGGAAAAATCCGAATAATCAGCGGTAATGTTTTAACCGGCACCAAGGTTGAAATGAATGGCTATCTGGGATTTTACGATTCCCAAATCACTGTGATTCCTGAAGGAGATGAACCGGAATTTCTTGGTTGGGGAATGCCCGGATTTGGAAAATTCAGCACTACCAGAACATTCCTTTCATTTTTAACTCCAAATAAAAAATACAATTTAGACACAAATTATCATGGCTGCTTAAGAGCATTTGTAGTTTCCGGTGAGTACGAAAAAGTTTTCCCTATGGATATTATGCCTGTTCAACTTCTTAAATCTATTATTGTTAATGATATTGAGAAGATGGAAAACCTTGGAATTTATGAAGTTGCTGAAGAAGATTTTGCCCTTTGTGATTTTGTTTGTACATCGAAAATTGAAACTCAATCAATTATTCGCCAGGGATTAAACACAATGATTAAAGAATTAAATTAAAATAAGTAGAACTGAAATTGGAAATTTGAAACAACGTTCATTATTCTGCCAAATTTCTAATTTCTAATTTCTAATCATTAATTTTAGAACTCTTAAAATAACAGGATATATGCAAATTGCAAAATTATAAACACATGAAAGCATTAAGAAGATATATTGATAAAATTAAACCTAATTACGAAAAAGGCGGCAAACGCGAAAAGTGGCTGTCAGTTTTTGAAAGTTTCGAAACATTTCTTTTCGTTCCGGGAACAACAACTAAAAAAGGAGCACATATTCGTGATGCTGTTGACCTGAAAAGAACAATGACAGTTGTTGTTCTTGCACTTGTTCCAGCTTTGCTGTTTGGAATGTGGAATACAGGATTTTGGCACTTTGAATCCCTTGGGGAAGATACAACCAGCCTATGGGGTAATTTCTGGTATGGATTTCTTAAAATCCTTCCTTTAATAGTAATTTCCTATGCTGTTGGATTAGGAACAGAATTCGTATTTGTTTACATACGCGGACATGAAATAAATGAAGGGTTTCTGGTCTCAGGATTATTAATTCCTATGATTGTTCCTGTGGATGTTCCATTATGGCAATTGACTGTCGCTACCATTTTTGCTGTAGTAATAGGAAAAGAAGCTTTTGGTGGAACCGGAATGAATATACTGAATCCGGCTTTATTGGCAAGAGCCTTCCTGTTTTTTGCTTATCCATCAAAAATGTCCGGAGATACAATTTGGATAGCCGGTTTAACCAAAGGCGAAGGAGTTGTTGACGGATTTTCAGGTGCAACCGGATTAGCCGAAGCTGCTGCCGGACATATGGATAAAATACCAAGTGCTTCGAATATGTTCTTTGGTTTTATGCCCGGTTCAGTTGGCGAAACATCCACACTTGCAATTTTAATTGGTGCCGCTTTCCTTCTAATTACAGGTATAGGAAGTTTAAGAATTATGGCTTCAGTATTTATCGGTGGATTAGGAATGGGATTATTATTTAATGCGATTGGAATAAACCAGTATATGGAAATGCCATTTTATTATCATATATTATTAGGCGGTTTTGCATTTGGGGCTGTATTTATGGCAACTGACCCTGTAACAGCTTCTCAAACCAAAAACGGAAAAATAATCTATGGACTTCTGATTGGTATTCTGGCGGTCTTGATAAGGGTTCTGAATCCGGCTTATCCTGAAGGAATGATGCTGGCAATACTTCTGATGAATGTTTTTGCCCCATTAATCGATCATTATGTTGTCCAGAATAATATTAAAAAACGACTTAAAAGAGTTAAAGTTAAAGCCTAAATATATCTACAATGAAGAATTATAGCAATTTTTACATTTTCATGTACGCAACTGTTCTAGTGGTTATAGTAGCAGCAATTCTTGCCTTCACCGCTGTTACACTTAAAGAACCACAAGAAAAGAATATTGAGATAAAAAAGAAGCGAGATATCTTATCATCAATAAGTATCGAAAGCACGGTTGACGACGCTGAGGCATTATACAGCAAAAACATCACTAATACATTTATTGTTAAAAGCAATGGCGAAATTAGTGAAGGCGATGCTTTTAATATTGACCTAAAAACTGAATTAGCAAAAACGCCAGAAGACATGCAATTACCATTATTTGAGTGTACTCAAAACGGCATAAAAAGATATATAATTCCTGTTTTAGGCAAAGGATTATGGGGGCCAATTTGGGGCTATATCTCATTAGAAGCTGATTTAAACACTATTTATGGAGCAACCTTTGCTCATAAGTCTGAGACTCCGGGTCTTGGTGCTGAAATAGACACAAAAGGTTTTCAAGCACCATTTGTCGGTAAAACCATATTTGATGAATCAGGGAAATTTGTTTCTATTATTATTGAAAAAGGCGGTGCAAAGCCCGGGGATAATCATGCAGTTGATGCAATTTCAGGTGGTACAATCACCAGTAAAGCATTAGAAGAAACAATATATAAATGCCTTGCAAATTATGAAACTTATTTTAACCAACATAAAAGCAATTAAAAAATGAGTGAAAAAGAATCATTATTCTCACCAAAGAATATAAAAACCTTAGTAAATCCCTTCAACTCGGGAAACCCTGTATTGGTATTAGTTTTAGGGATTTGTCCAACATTAGCAGTAACAGTTCAAATTAAACCTGCTGTTGTTATGACTTTATCGGTTATGGCTGTTTTAGCAGTTTCAAACGTTGTTATTTCATTGCTAAGAAACACTATTCCTCCACGAATCAGGATTATAGTTCAACTTGTTGTGGTTGCGGCATTAGTAATCCTTGTTGACCAGATTTTAAAAGCCTATGTTTTTGAAGTCAGTAAGCAACTTTCGGTATTTGTTGGATTAATTATAACAAACTGTATCCTTATGGGTCGTCTTGAAGCATTTGCAATGGGCAACAAACCTTGGGCTTCTTTTCTCGATGGAATTGGCAATGCAGCAGGATTTGGATTTATAATAATATTATTAGCATTTTTCCGTGAACTACTTGGATCTGGAACTATTTACGGATATCCTCTGTTGGAAAAAATCGGGCTTTATAATGTTGGCTATGAAAATAACGGATTAATGATACTTCCTCCAATGGCTTTAATTTTTGTTGGAATATTCATTTGGATTCACCGAAGCTTTAATAAAGAATTAGTAGAAAAAAATTAGCATTGAAAATTTAGAGATATGGAAAATTTATTAGATATTTTCGTCAAATCAATATTTGTTGATAATTTGATTTTTGCATTCTTTCTTGGAATGTGTTCTTTCCTTGCAGTATCAAAATCAGTGAAAACTGCTACAGGTCTGGGAATAGCTGTAATATTTGTTTTAATAATAACCGTTCCGGTTGATTATCTTTTGCATACATATTTGCTAAAAGAAGGTGCATTAGCCTGGATAAGTCCTGAATTAGCTGATGTAGATTTGAGCTTCCTAAGCTTTATTATGTTCATCGCAGTGATTGCATCTATGGTTCAGCTTGTGGAAATGATAGTTGAAAAATATGCTCCGGCATTATACAACTCATTAGGAATTTTTCTACCATTAATTGCCGTAAACTGTGCAATTTTAGGTAGCTCACTTTTTATGCAGGAAAGAGAATATACTTCAATTGTTGAAGCAACAGTTTTTGCAACAGGCTCAGGTATTGGTTGGTTTTTAGCCATTATCGGAATAGCTGCAATACGTGAAAAAATTCAATATTCAAATGTTCCTGTTCCACTTAGAGGAATTGGAATAACATTTATTATTACGGGTTTAATGGGAATGGCTTTTATGAGTTTTATGGGAATAAAGTTTTAATTTAAAAGGCTAAGGTGAAGGCTTAGGCTTAGGAAAAAGGCAAAAGGAAGCAAGCAACGAGTAACGAGAAACAAGCAACGAGTAACGAGTAACGAGAAACAAGTAACGAGTATCGAGTAACGAGAAACGAGTAACAAGAAACGATTTAACAAATTAGAATTTAAAAACGAACAAAATGATAACACTCAGCATTGGAATAGGAACAATAATTCTCTTCAGTATTGTGATATTCTTAACCATTATTTTACTATTAGTAACAATATTACTTTATGTAAGAAAAAAACTGGTTCCTTCGGGTCCTGTTAAAGTTACTATCAACCACGACAAAGTACTTGATGTTTCTGCAGGTTCAACATTACTTGCAACATTAAGTAATAACAAAATTTTTCTTCCTGCTGCTTGCGGTGGAGGCGGAACTTGTGGTATGTGTCGTTGCCAGGTTGAATCTGGTGGTGGAAGTATTCTGCCAACAGAAACAGGATTCTTTACAAGAAAAGAACAAGCAAACCATTGGCGTTTGGGATGTCAGGTAAAGGTAAAAGAAGACATGCATATCGAGCTGGAAGCTTCGGTTCTTGATATTAAAAAGTGGGAATGCGAAGTTATTTCAAACAGAAACGTTTCAACATTTATCAAAGAATTTGTTGTCAGACTTCCCGAAGGCGAGAAACTTAATTTCAGGTCAGGTGGATATGTTCAAATTGATGTTCCAAAAATTAATGTTGATTTCAAAGACTTTGATATAGAAGATGAATACAAACCCGAGTGGGATGAGTTTAAAATGTGGGATTTGAAAATGAAAAATCCGGAACCAACTTATCGTGCATATTCAATGGCTAATCACCCGGGAGAAGGAAATATTGTAATGCTAAATATTCGTATTGCAACTCCACCTTGGGACAGATCGAAAGGTAAATTTATGAATGTTAATCCAGGAATTTGTTCATCATATATTTTCTCAAGAAAACCCGGCGATAAAGTAACAGTCTCAGGTCCTTATGGTGAATTCTTTATAAAAGAAACAGAAAGAGAAATGATGTTTATTGGAGGTGGTGCAGGAATGGCTCCAATGCGTTCACATATTTTCCACCTTTTCAATACTGTGAAAACAGGTAGAAAAACTTCCTTTTGGTATGGTGCTCGTTCGAAACGCGAAATTTTCTATGAAGAACAATTTAGAGAAATTGAAAGGAACTTCCCTAATTTTACATTTCATCTTGCCCTTTCCGAACCAAAACCTGAAGATAACTGGACTGGCTTAACAGGATTTATTCACCAGGTAATTATTGATGAATATCTTAGCAAACACGAAGAACCGGAAGATATTGAATTTTATCTTTGTGGACCACCTTTGATGAATGCAGCTGTCATTAAAATGATTGATGATTTTGGAATTCCTGATGAAATGCTTGCATTTGATGATTTTGGTGGGTAATTTAACGCTTCTATTATTTCTTATTCTTAATTCTAATTTCTGAGTTTTAATTAAATTTCGATTGTTCCATTGTTAAATTGTTCGATTGTTGAATGGCAATAGTTCATTGTTGAAAAACTTATATTTCCTTATATGCCTTACGACCAAAGGAAGTCCGTATGGATATGGTTAAATTTTAAATTATTATTTCATTATTTTTGCATTATCGCATTATCGCATTATATAATTCAAAAGAAAAATCATGAAAAATCTAAGTTTAATAATACTTATTGCCATATCATCATTTGCCTGCAATACTGCTAATAAAAAAGCCACAAAAATTATTGTTGAAGGCGAAGCACAAGGAACAACTTACTCAATAACTTATTACGACATTAATAACATAAACTATAGTTCTGAATTTGATTCAATATTAGATGCTTTTGACAAATCAGTTTCGATTTATGATTCACTGTCAATAATATCAAAAGTTAATAGCAACGACCATGCAGTAGTTCTTGATGAAATTTTCATTGAAAACTTCAAGCTTTCAAAAGAAATAAACATCAAAACAAATGATGCCTTCGATATGACAGTTGGGCCATTAGTAAATGCCTGGGGCTTTGGCTTCAAACATAAAGAGGATATCAGCCAAAGAATAATCGACAGCCTTCTGGAATTTGTTGGCAGTAATAATATTTGGATTGAAGGTGGTAAAATCATCAAATTAGACCCAAGAGTACAAATTGATTTTAATGCGATTGCCCAAGGATATTCAGTTGGAGTAATAGCTAAATTCCTTGAATCAAGAGGAATTGAAAATTATCTTGTTGAAATTGGTGGTGAAGTAATTGGAAAAGGAAAAAAAGATGATGGTGAATTTTGGCGGGTTGGAATTGACAAGCCAATAGATGATGGAAATTATGATAGAGAGTTACAAGCAATAATTTATTTGAAAAACAAGGCTCTTGCAACTTCGGGGAATTACAGGAAATTCTACATTAAAGACGGAGTTAAATATTCTCACACAATTGACCCCAAAACAGGTTATCCTGTCCAACACTCGCTTTTAAGTGCAACTGTTATTGCTGATGATTGCGCTATTGCCGATGCTTTAGCAACTTCCTTCATGGTAATGGGACTCGAAAAAGCAAAGCAATTCTTAGCTTCAAACAAAGAAATTGAAGCTTACTTGATTTATTCCAACATCAGTGGTAAGCCGGAAGTTTTCTTCACTGAAGGATTTAAAGAAATTATTGTTGAGTAGAATTTTGATACAATTTCCTATTCGAAATCACTAAGTTTTTCAGAACCAACATTACTAATTTGAATGCTTTCCTTTCCGTGATGTTCTTCGAAATATTCGCATTTAGTTTCATCTTCACCTGCACAAACACATCCGACTTTCTTACCAGTGGCATCCATAGTACTACAGGTTTTTTTAAATTCACCGCCTTTTTTGAAAAACATCTTTATTCCTAATGCCAAAAAAGCAAAGGCAATTAAAACAAGTGCAATAAGTAATAATTTCAAAAACATAATAACAAATTAATTTAAGTAAAAAAGCAAATGTAAAGCATAAGTTTTAGCTTTCTATTCTAAATTCATTACAAATAATTATCAGGTAGAGTTTGAGGAAAACTACCTCTTTTATTTCTCTGAATTTTGTGATTAAACCTTAACTTATACGGAAGGTTCTACATCGTGATGCTCTTTGTAAAACTGGCATTTAGTTTCGTCCTCGCCACCACAAATACATCCAATTTTTTTATCACCTGAAGTAATATCGACTGTGCGACATATTTTTTCAGATTTTCTTTTGTTGATATTCGCTATTATTCCAATTACTATAATCGTAATAGCAATTAAAACTAGTACAATAAGTATTACGTTCGTCATAATGTTAGTTTTAATGACAAATGTAAGTAATTTTTCTTAGAATTCCCGCAAAAATTCATGACAAATAATGGCTGTCGCTATTGAGGCATTAAGAGATTCGGCTTTGGAAGCTTCATTATTGTAAGAAGGAATGGCAATTTTTTTATTAATAAAGGGCAAAAGTTTTTGTGATATCCCTTGAGATTCACTTCCAATAATCGCTATTGCATTGTTATCAAGTTTTGTTTTAGCAATATTTTCTCCATCCATAAAACTACCATAAACAGGAATTTTCTTTGGTATCTTTCCTAAAACATCTTCAAGGTTCTCATAATAAACATTAACTCTTGTAAAAGAACCCATTGTTGCTTGTATTACTTTTGGGTTATAAAGTTCAACGGTTTGATTTGAGCATATAATATTTTTTATTCCGTACCAATCAGCAATTCTAATAATCGTTCCGAGATTTCCCGGGTCGCTGATATTATCAAGCATTAAAATAAGTCCGGGGAATAATTTGTCAATAATGAGCTTTTGTTCCTGAATTTTTGCAACAGCCAATACTTTGTTTGGTGTTTTTAGTAAACTAATTCTTTCAAGCTCCTTTTCACTGACTGGCTCAACAATTATATCTTTTAAAATAGTTTCATTTTCCAAAATCCAGGATTCAAGTGCATAAAGATTTGAAATCTCCCATGAACTTTTCAAAAGCTCATTGACATTTTTCTCACCTTCAACAATAAATTCCAAATTGGCTTTTCGAAACTTCTGTTGTTTTAAAGAGTTGAGATACTTTATTTGGTTTATCGAAATCATAATGTTTGTAAAAGTAGTAAAAAAAGTCGGAAGACTTGAGCAATCCGAAAATTCAAAGCGTCATTGCGAAGGAGGCACGACTGAAGCAATCCGTTGAAATGAAGCGTTCATAAATTTAGATAGATTGCTTCGCTTCGCTCGCAATGACGAAGCTATGAATGTATTGGAAGTAAAAAGACCGAAGGTTAAATTAATTTCCTCCTAAAAAAAAGGGATTTGTTCAACTTATAAGTTATTTCACATCCTATAAGATAAAAGCATTAATTTCAGCTAGTAAACTATTCCCCTTGAAAAGGGTGACTATAGGGGGTTATTTTGATGCAGACTTAAAACCTAAATTATAAAATAAAAAAAATCCCAACTCAAAAGAGTCAGGATTTACTTATATTTTTTTATTGAGATTTACTCAGCAAAAACTTCAAAGTTAACAACAACTTTCACTTCTTTGTGAAGGCTTATAGTAGCTTTGTAAGTTCCAACTTCTTTAATTGAGTCGCCATCAATAACTATTTTCTTTCTGTCAATTTCGTAATTAAATTGTTCTTTAATAGCTTCAGCAATTTGAATATTATTTACAGAACCGAAAATTTTACCTGTAGTTGCTGTTTTAGCACCAATTTTCACTGTAATTCCTTCTAATGCTTTTGCAAGGTCAGAAGCTTCAGTAACAACTTTTTCGTGTTTATGCGCTTTTTGTTTTAAGTCTTCCGCAAGAATTTTTTTGTTTGTTACGCTTGCAACTGCTGCTAATCCTTTGGGAATAAGGTAATTTCTACCATAACCATTTTTCACAGTTACAATATCATTTACATAACCCAGGTTTTGAATATCTTGTTTTAATATAACTTCCATTTTATATTCCTCCTTATTTAAGTAAATCGCCAACATACGGCATAAGAGCAATATGTCTGGCACGTTTAACTGCCTGTGAAACTTTCTTTTGAAACTTTAAAGAAGTACCTGTAATTCTACGTGGTAATAGTTTTCCTTGTTCATTTACAAACTTCATAAGGAACTTTTCGTCTTTATAGTCGATATATTTTATACCGCTTTTTTTAAAGCGACAATATTTTTTCTTTGTAGTATCAACCGCTATCGGGGTCAAATATCTGATTTCTGAATCTTTTTGTGCCATAATCTTATTTTTTTTAGATTTTTAATTAAGAAACTTTTTCTTCAGCTTTAGTATTTCTTTTTTTCTCATTGTACTTAATAGCATGTTTGTTAAGAGCTACAGTAAGAAATCGCATTATTCTCTCGTCGCGTTTAAACGCAACTTCAAAATCTTGAATAATACTTCCTTCAGCTTCGAATTCAATCAACTGATAAAAACCTGTTGATTTTTTCTGAATTGGGTATGCAAGTTTTCGCAAACCCCAATAATCTTTAAAATGGATTTTCGCACCTTTCGCGATGAGGTAATCCTCATACTTTTTTACCGTCTCCTTCATCTGATCTTCAGACAAAACGGGAGTCATAATGAAGACGGTTTCGTAACGATTTAACATGAATTTTCTTTTTTAAATTTATTAATTAAAATTATTTATACGTCTTTTCAAAACGGACGGCAAAAGTAGAAAATTAATTTGAAAAAGCAAAGCTTTAGAAAGAATATCTTAAATTCATTAATGAATTGATATTTAAATACAAAAGTAAGGATTAAGATTTAATAATTAGTAAAATTATTAATTTGGCTTTTTATTCAACAATCATTCTTATATTTGTTTGATTACAAAAAACTGAATACTTATTTTGCTAAAGTCAAAACAAAAACAATTTTGTTTATAAAAAATGGAAAAACAATTAATCTATTCAAGTAAAAACAGAACATATAATCTTTTTGGGATTTGGCTTCTTAGAATAGCATTATTAATTATGTTAGTTACTGTATTATACAATATAATGGAAAACCCAAATGGACTTTCGATTTTGGCTGGTATTATATTAATAGTAATTTTCATTGTTAAGTCAGAAAAATTAGAACTTTACAATAACAGAATTATACTTAAAAAGAGATTCTTTCTGGATATATTCTCTATTAATAAGGTTTACTATTATAAGGATATTCTAGAATTCCATGTATCTGGAAACAGAACCCTAAAAAATGATTTAATAGAGGATATCCTATCTCCTCAAGCATTTGAATTTAGAAATTATATTAGTATAAAACTGAAAGACAAAGGATATAAAAAACATGTAACTTACATTTATCTTGATGAGCTAGAAAAAATAAGAAAAAAGCTAAATGAATTAAAAAAACATATTAAATAAAAACCTTATGTGTTATTGTCTTTAAAATTATGCGATTAAAAAAAATCAAAATAATATCATTTTCTTCCAATAAGAAATATTATTTTTACCCCGCTGCCGCATCGAATCCCTTCGAGTGGCAATTATTTTTATTAAACATTAATAACTTTGTCAAACTATATTTTTTTATGATACATCAGTTGGATATAAAAGCTTAATACGAATTTACTATTTAAAAATCACAATCTTTCCTTTAAAAGTCTCCCCAGCTTCCAGCTTATAAAAATAAATACCCGACTCAAGTTCTTCAATACGCATTTGATATTGGGTTTTACCCTTTTTCAAAACCCTTTCCAAAACTTTTCTTCCAATATTATCATAAAGCTCAAATATACAATCATGCTGCTGAAGTTCATTAAACTCAACTATCATATAACCTGAAGCTGGATTAGGATAGATTACTAATTCCTGATTATTAATTACTAATTGATTTATCCCAACCGTATCACAATCAATAACCCCAATCAAAACACTATCCTTTGTTACATTTCCCAAAGTATCAATCACTTGCAAAAAGTATTTTATCAAAGTATCCGGTTTTACGAAAGGCATTCCAATTATTGAATCCGAAAGCCACTGATTTGGCCACCAAACATAGCTGCAACTTGAATGATTATGTGTACCGATTTGGATACTATCACCGAGACAGATTGTTGTGTCTATTCCAGCTTCTGCTGAATAGCAGTTGGCAACAAAAACATTTACAGTATCTAAACTTACAGTATCGTTGTTTGAGTTTTTAATAATTAAAGAATAAGTAATATCATTTGTAGGTGAGCAAAGTGGTTGCCCAATAGTATCATAATTTAAATAAGTTGGTGGTGACCATTTATAATTCCAGTTTGGATTTGATGTACTACCCAATAAAA
>JAIPBB010000014.1 GCA_021739805.1 Saprospiraceae bacterium
CCCAAGGACGTTTTCCTGCTATAAATTTAGCTTCAGGAAATTCGTAAGAATATGGTTTTACGATATCATCGTTTGTTGCTCTAAGCTCCAAAAGATAATCAATTTTTTCAGCTGAAATTCCTGTTGGATCATAGATGTAACCGTCAGGACCAGAGATTGTAACAACTTTTGCTCCTAATTCGGTAGCTTTTGTAGCTGCTCCCCACGCAACGTTTCCAAAACCTGAAATAGCAACTGTTTTTCCTTCAAATGAATGTCCGTTTGCCTGTAACATTTCGTTAGCAAAATAAACATTTCCAAAACCTGTAGCTTCAGGACGAACCAATGAACCACCCCATGATAAACCTTTTCCGGTTAAAACTCCTGAATGTTCTTTAGCTAATTTTTTATACATGCCGTACATAAAACCAATTTCTTTTCCACCAACTCCGATATCACCGGCAGGAACATCAGTTTCAGGTCCGATATGTTTCCATAATTCCATCATAAATGCCTGGCAGAAACGCATAATTTCGTTATCAGATTTTCCTTTAGGATCGAAATCAGAACCACCTTTTCCACCACCCATTGGTAATGTTGTTAAGCTGTTTTTAAAAATTTGCTCGAAACCTAAGAATTTAAGAATACTTAAGTTTACACTTGGGTGAAAACGTAATCCACCTTTGTATGGTCCGATTGCACCGTTGAATTGAATTCTGTAACCACGGTTAACTCTAACTTCACCATTGTCAGTCATCCATGCAACTTTAAACATGAAAACTCTGTCTGGTTCGATTAATCTTTCAATAATGTTAGCTGCTTCAAGATGTGGGTTTTCGTTTACCACTTCTTCCAATGATTCTAATACTTCGCGAACGGCTTGTAAATATTCCACTTCTCCCGGATTTTTCTTTTCAAGCTCGATCATTATTTTTTCTACATTCATGACTTTAATTTTTTTGTGTTTATTATTATTTTTTATTTGTGATTTTTCCGTTTTGTAATTCTGCGACAAAAGTATTCCCACTTATCAAGGCTGCCAAATTTTCCAACACCTAAGATTTGGCAATAACGATTGATATTTATCAATTGCTTGGTTGTATTTACAAATTTCCATTGTTAGAAGTTGTGATTTTCTGTGACTTTGACAAATTATTGATTGTTTAAGAGCACTTGTCTGTAGCCTAAAATCCGCATGTCTTATGTTGAATCCTTTTGTAGGCTTCGACTCCTCAGCCTGACAGGCACCCTAAGGGAGTCGAAGGGTATTGGTAAATAGGGCTTGTGCTTGTCTTCAAGCCGAGCACAAGCATAGCTAGCTAATGTGACTAATATATCAGCTACTTTTTTACTCTTTTCTCAATGTATTTTGAGTTTAATATCCTTAGTGTTCCCATATAATCTAATTTGAATTCTATCAAATCACCAACTTTATATTTCTTGCTATTTTCGCCCAGGTCGATAACTATCATATCTGAACTTGCTCCGGCAATTTCTATAGTTTTATCAACTAATTCAAGATGATTTACTTCTACATCAAGCAAACCTATGTCAATGATTGCCCTGAAAGATGTTTGGCCAACATTTGTTTGGTCAAATTTAACGCTCTCGCCTTCAACGTTAGTGCCAAATTCGCCCATAGGAACAACAGGCTTTTCAGTTAATTCAATTATTTCAGAATATAATTTAAACACATCAGAGTGCATTTTTTTGAAAGGTTTATTATTGTAAACATCAGTGCCTAAAAAGAGAGTTTCACCTACCCTGAAATGATTGATTCCTTTAGGCAGCAGATTTTGAAAAATTAAAGGAATTGTTACTGATGCACCTCCTGAAACATATTTGATGTGCCTGTTAAATTTAGCTTCAATTAATTGTTCATATAAACTCAATTGAATTAGTTTATCATGATTTGGCAAAACACCATATAAACATGTCAGGTTAGTTCCAATGCCCACAACTTGAATGTTTTCTAATTTGAAAACATGTTCGTAAAAATCAATAAAATCATCACCCATTACACCCTCTCGAAGCTCACCTAATTCAATCATTATGATGATTTTGTGAATCTTATTTTGTTTTTTTGCCTCGTCAGATAACATCTTGATAGTTTCAAATTCAGTATTCATGCTTATGTCTGCATATTTAATAATATTTGAGATAGAACGTTTTGCAGGTGGTTTAATATATATGGTTTCTATTTTAGGATTTATTGATTTAATCATCTTTAAATTAGATACACGTGAATCACACATTTGAGTTACGTTAAATTTCAAGAGTTCTGTTAAATAAGTTTTGTTTCCACTTAATATTTTGGATACAACTGACCATTCAATATCGTTTTTTATAAAAAGATTATTTAGGTAGTCGAAATTTGCCTGGAGTTTTTTTACATCTAATGTTATATAAGCCATAATTATTTTTTTATTACTTTTCGTATTATTGATTCTGGCAAATGTGCCAATATTTCATAGTTTAGTTCATCGCTTATCTCGCTAAAAGAACTTACTTTTATTTCTAAGTCAGCTTGTTTTCCAATTAAAACAACTTCATCTCCAAGTTTTGGATCATTCACATGCGAAATATCTATTATTATCATGTTCATATTTACAACTCCGATAACACTGCATCTGCATCCTTTAATAAGAACGCGACCCTTATTACTCAATGAACGGCTATAACCAAAAGAATATCCAACAGGAACTAATGCAGTTGTAATGTTATATTGTGCCAGATAGGAAATTCCGTAACCAACAAATTCACCACTTTTAACTTCTTTAATTGACATTATTTGACTTGTCCATCCTAGTATTCTTTTTAAAGGGTCAGTTTGGTGAGTTTTATTATTAATATACTTAATAAATACTTCAGTAGTTGACCAAAAACCATAAAGCATAATCCCAACTCTCACCAAATCCATCCTTGTGTCAGGATAAACGAAAGCTGCTGCAGAATTAGCAATATGTTTGTATTTTGGACTCAGATCATTGGATTGAAGGGTAGCTAACATTTTCTTATATTTCTTTATCTGCTTTTGTATCCTTAGATGATTTGAAACACTTTCTGCTCCGGCAAGATGAGTACAGAAGCCCATTATCTCAATATGTTCAAAATTTTCTTTTATAACAGCAATAGCATCAGCTAATTCTTCAATATTAAAGCCTGAACGATTCATACCTGTTTCGGCTTCAATATGAATTTTTGCTTTTATATGAAGCTTTTTAGAATATTTGATTGCAGTATTTAGTCTTTCAATATTGAATACAAAAAATTCTATTCCTTTTTTGATTGCATCTCCAATACTTTTGTCGCACAACCATCCCATAACCATAATGGTTGAAGCTTGTTTAAGAGATTTGTAAACCCTGACAGCTTCGTTATAATAAAAAACAGAATAATGGTCAATTCCATATTTTTCGAAAAGCGGAACAATTTGTTCGATTCCATGGCCGTAAGCATTGGCTTTAACAACGGCTGATATTTTTACTTTTTTGCCAAGTTTTTTCCTTAAAAATGCAATATTATTTTCAACTGAATTTTCATTTAGTGTTATTATTGAATTATCAATCATTGATTATCGTTCTTTTGTAAATAGTTAATTTAAAAAATTTATTTTTTTATGCAGTGATTGTATTGTCATAAATACTATTGCTGAGAATGTTATTCCAAATAAATTTGCATCCAGGTCAAAAGGCAGTTTAATGTCAGTTAGAATCAGGATTAATGTAGTTCCTCCACCCAAAACCATTGAGTACAGAGCTGCTTTTGAAGAAGGTTTTTTTAAAAACAAAGTCCCCAAAACCGGGACAAATAAACCGGAAACCATAAAAGCATAGGAATATAACATCAAATCGAGCACATTCTTCATCATTGTTGCTAAAGTAATAGAAAATATACCGATGACTAAGGTTGCTAATTGTGAATATTTAATACTCCTACTATTGTCTTTTGAGAGTCTTAAAATATCAGTTGTGAAATTACCAGATGCAGCCATCAAACAACTATCGGCAGTTGACATGATTGCTGAGAAATAAGATGACATCAACAATCCCATTAAACCGATGGGAAAAATATGTGTTAAAAGTAAAGGTAGTCCTATTTCTTCATCAATTGCACTTCCCGGGGCATATCCAAAATCGGTGAACATTCCCTGCTCAAAAGCCACCCTGCCCAATAATCCTAAGCTTACTCCCATAAATGCCATAAGCGGCCATTCAAATATACCAGCAATAAACCATGCTTTTTTTGCAGTTTTCTCATCTTTTGAAGCATAGATTCTTTGATATAAAGTCATGCCGACAAACCAAATAGGTAGGATGGTAATGAACCAATTAATTAACTGAACAAAACTAACATTGGTGAGACTTAAAAAATTATCCGGCAAATAATTTCTTATCGCTTCCCAACCTCCAACTTTAATGAAGCCTAATGGAATACCAACTAATATCAAACCAATCATAAGGATAATCCACTGAATGGTATCAGTGAAAATAACTGCCTTAAGCCCGCCAAGAACCGTATAGCCAATAACTACAACACCCATTAATAATACTGCATCAACAATTGTTATTGAAGGAAAAGTTGCTGATGCTAATTTAGCTCCAGCTAAAATTTGAGAGCTTGTAAAACCTATATAGCCAATCAAAGAAATAATTCCTGCTATTAATGCAACTTTACCATTGTAGTAATATTTAAGTACTTCGGGAAAGCTTAAAAAATTATGTTTTTTAGCCAGGGGATACATTTTAGGAATTAGAATAATAGCACTTATCCATGCACCAATTATGCCTGTGAACAACATCCAACTACCCGATAGACCAATTAAAAAGCCTAAACCGCCTAAACCTATTGAAAATCCACCACCTACATCTGTGGCAACAACCGATAGACCAATATGAAAAGAAGTCATTTTGCGACTTCCTACATAATAATCTTCCTGCGATTTATTGCGTTTTAGAAAATAAATGCCAACACCAAGCATTGACAGCATATATAAAACAAATACAGAAATGTCAATTATGTGAACATGCATACTTCTACTTTTTCAATCTCATTTCAATATACTTGCTGCTAAAACCAACTTTTTCGTATAAAAATCTTGCCGGATTGTCAGGTTCAACATGTAATGCAATACTTCCATTGACTAAATTAATAGTTTCTTTCATTAGCATTTTCCCTATTCCTTTTCCCCTGTGATCTTTGTGAGTAGCAATGTAAACTAATATGTTTTCGGGGATATAATCTTTCATTCCTGTTTGATTAACTATTACCACTCCTGATATTTCATTTTCTAAATATGACACTAAAACAAATCCACCAAAAGAAGTTTTTTCTTTTAGTGCGTAATCAATACATTTTTCTATGTCAGACTTTGGGTCTCCATAATCTTGTAAGTTTTCAAATAAGAAATTAATAATGCTTTCTTTTTCTTTTAAATTAGGTTTGTTTGTTGTATTAAATACTGTTGTTTGATTCATAAACTATTTTTTTTTGTTTTTTTTAATAATTATATCCCCCATTATAAGCTTTTTTTTGAGATAGGCAAATTTATTTTGAAATTAACTTAATATTTTCCTATAATTCAAGAGTCTTCCAAAGGCTTGTATTATGGTAATATAAATTGAGAAATTCCCTGTTTTTACTAATTTTCAACCATTGCTATTGTGGATAATTTTCTCAACATAAATTTAAACTATAAAAAAAATCTTGATTTTTATTGTTGATTTTTAGCATAATGTATTAATTTTGATAAATTAGTAATCAATTATTTATCAAATGAGAAAGTTTTTCATTGTGGATGACAACACTACAATTGTTGAATTGCTTAGAAACACTCTTAAAAATAAACATAATGATGTTTATACTTTTAATTCAGGCGAGGAGTGTATTGAAAATATGCATCTTAAGCCTGATATGATTTTCCTTGACCATTTTTTTAATTCTAATAATATGACAGGGCTTGAAACTTTAAGAGTGATAAAGAAAACCAATATTAATGCTAGAATTATTATTCTTTCTGCACAGGAAGACCCGGCAATAGTCAAAGAATATTACGATATTGGAATTGATGGATATATTATGAAGGATAATAAATTAATGAAAAATATCCTTGAAATAATTTGTACTTATTTTGGAAATTAGCTTATTTGATTCCCATTTTCTTCTTTAAATTCTTTGGAATTGCATCTTTATGAACCATAATTGCAATTGTGTTTAATCTCACATATTGCTCACTCATTTTCAAATATCCACCAAATTCATTAGAGTTTGAATTCCATGAGTTTTTAGTGATATAATATTTTGTACCATTTTGGTCTTGAACCATACCGGTGAAGTGCATTAAATGGTCATCAGTAGCTGAATAATTATCAAAAGCTTCTTGTCTTATTTGTTGAGTTATTTCTTTTTCTGCTGCCGGATATTTGAATTGAAATAATTGTGCGTTTTTTTCACTACTCGTAAGTTTATCCCATTTTTCTCTTTCAGTTCCTGTCATATCCTTCACATTTTTGTCAGGAACTATTGCAAGTCCATTTTTATGTGAAAAGCCCTTTTCGCTAACATCACCATCCCAACAAATAGAATAATTGTTTTCAATAGAATTATTAATAATCTGAATTAATTCTTCGATTGGAACATTATAATAAAGGCTATTTGTCCAGTTGTCAGGGATTTCAAGGCAGAATTGTTCATAAAACGGGCTATGAGTATAGGAAGTTATTTCAACATAATCATCGGGATTAAAATCGTAATTCTTGTTTGGATTATTAGCTTTCGATGAGTTTGGTAGTTGACCGAAATATGTATCTAAAAGTGATTCATAAGCTTTTGACCACACCGGACTTACTTTATTGTTTTTGTTTTTTATCACAGCATCAAGATATGCTTTTAAAATAGCATCAATTTCACCGTGAATATGGTTTTCTTCACCATAAGCCTTTCCGCTATATTCCTGTTCGGTTAAAATCCCATGCTTTTTAATTATATCTAATACATCATGTGCTTGTCCGCCCGGTCCAAAATTAGATGTTCCGTGCAAACGAAAGTATTTGTTAGCTTTATAATGATATGCCCATCTTACAAAATACATTTCAGAAATATCAAGCTCTTCTTTTTTCATCCTAAGTAGCTCAGTTTCTACAAAAGAAACAGTGGCAAAGCTCCAACAAGTCCCTGACCTGTATTGATCTTTTACGGGAGTTGTTTTGATTTCTTTAATACTTGTAAAATGATATGCACTATCATTCGGCTCAGCTTCTTGTGAAAATGTAAATTTCGCTGATAAGAAAAATATTACTAATACTATTATTGCAATTGTAGATCTTTTCATAATTAATTTGTGATGATTAAGATGCAAATTTAATAAATGATTGAATATATCCTAGTCCAGATAAGTTGCAAAATACAATAAACAAAAAACAAATTTCAAATAAATTCCAAATTATATAAAATTCAATTTCTAAAACCATACTTAGTAAAACTTTTCAATGCTTGCCCAAAATGATAATTATTATCTGGCATTGTTTGGAATTTATTATATTGTCATTTGTATTTTATTTGTTTTTTGATGCTTGATATTTGTTTTTTATCTCCAGTGACTACAGATAAGCCATCTGGAAGTAAACACAAATATTATTAATAATATATTTCATATAAGCTTTACACACAAAAAATCGACTTTATGTGCAAATAAAGTCGATCTTAATATTTATTAACCAATAATATATAGAAAGAATATAATCAGATATTGAAATCTGGATTATATGAAGGAAGCAAAATCCTAATTAATTTGAACACAAATTACGTTTTCTTTTAATGCCTAATTGATTGTATTGATCTAATGTTAAATCAAACTCGTACTCGGTTTCATTGATTGGAGCAAAGGAAAAATCATCGGAATAACCTTTAATTTTGCATACTTTATCCCAAACCTTAAAATCAAGAACATCCCAGATTGAAAGTGTAATGGTTTGTTGATGATTCATGACATATTTATTTTATTTATAATTTAATTTTCGCTGCAAGTATATTTATTAAAATTAAATTTACATCAACTAAAAGGATGAATTGTAATTTATTTAGGTTGAAATGTAGATAGTAGTTTGTGAATTGTAAAAAAGTAATTCAACCTAAAATTACAAGCTGGATTTTTGGTTTAATAATAATTTATAAATTAGCCCATTATTTTATATTATGAAGACATTCGAGAACAAAGTAGTTTGGATTACCGGTGCATCAGGTGGAATAGGAGAGAAGTTAGTTTATGAATTAGCAAATCATAATCTTAAATTAGTTTTATCATCAAATGAAGAAGATGAGCTGCAAAGAGTTAAGAGCAATTGCAAACTTCCTGATGAGAACATTATGTTGTTGCCCTTTGATTTAACTCAACATGATATTATTGAAAGTGTTTTTAACGAAATTGTCAAAAAATTTGGAACAATTGACTTATTAATTAATAATGGAGGAATAAGCAGTAGAGCTTTTGCACATGAAACATTAATGTCCACTTATAAAAAAATAATGGATATAAATTATTTTGGAACTGTTGCAGTTACAAAAGCTGTGCTTCCATTAATGATAAAAAATAAATGTGGGCATATTGTTGTTATGTCCAGTGCTGCAGGGAAAATTGGAACTCCAATGCGTTCTGCCTATTGTGCATCCAAACATGCACTTCAGGGTTATTTCGATTCGTTGCGAGCAGAAGTTTACAATCACAATATTAAAGTTACTATTGTTTGTCCGGGTTATATAAGAACCAATATTTCACTTAATGCAATAACTGCTGATGGTAATTCTTTTAATAAAATGGATTCAAATCAAGCAAAAGGAATGCTTCCTGAAGTCCTTGCAAAAAAAATTCTTCAAGCTGTTTTAAAAGAAAAAGAAGAGATTTGGGTTGGAGGCAAAGAAATACTCGGGCTTTATATAAAAAGATTTTTTCCGCTTATGATTTCAAGAATCATAAGGAAGCAAGCTCCAAAATAATTTTACGCTTCTCGTAACTCGTAACCCGAAACTCGCAACAAAAATCTGTATTAATAAGTTGATTGTAATCGGTTTATAGTAATCATATTGGAATATGTTTGGATTCTATCAAGGGTAATTTACATTTGCAAAACTTCCGTTAGTAACCGATAAAGTGTCTCCTGAAGTAGGATTAATAGCTGTGAAATAAAAACTTCCGGTTGCTTTCTTATTTTCAGAGTCTATTTTTGTAAGCTTTATAAGACCTTCATAAGCAGCATATGTTGATGTTGAAGTACTATCAGTATTTTCAATATAAATTGTTCCCGGTTGGCTCACTGAAATAGTGTAATCTCCTACAGTTATGCCATAAAACATTAGTGAAATATTTTTCTTTCCTTCTAATCCTGAGATGATTAATTTGTTATTATTAATAGTTCCGATTGGTGCACCTGCTTTCCAGCTAACATTATCAACTTTGCATTCCATTGTTCCGATTAAATTATTAGTAACATCATCAATTTTGTCTTTCGTGCAGGAAAATTGAAACAGAGAGATAATAAAGATTGCTAAAAATATAATTTTGCGTTTTTTCATTTTTGTGAATTTATTTTTTAGTGATTTAATAAAACCTTTTTTAATTTATGCAATAATAATTAATAAAAACTCATTCCAAAACTTATTCCTGGCCAAAATAGAAAATTCATTTTATCTTTAATGATTTCTGTGTCAACGATAGGCCAGGGTGAAACATCTGATCCAAATTTTTTGTTAGCACTATTGTAAAAATTAGAAAACATTAAATTCATATTTAGACCTGCATAAACTCTTGAACTACTGCTTATTTCCTTGCCATAATTAAATCTAAGACTAGCAATTGTATTTAATTTTTTTGTGAACATCTCATTTTCATTTACCTGTAATAGTAACAATTCCAGATTTTTGAATTTATTTTCTTTCAGGGATAATTCTTTACCAATGCCAATTCCCAAAGCAGTTTTGAATTTTCCACCAAAAGGTTGAAGTCCAATAGATACTATTTTATATAAGTTTGGTGTACCAACTTTATAACCCATATTAAAATAAAAACTTTCATTTGCCCATAATTCGAAATTTTTCGAAGCATTTTGATTGACATTGATAAATCCTATTTGCTTTCCATAAAGAGTATCACAGACGTTTATAAATCCAATTTGCTTTCCATTAACAATACTGGCTCTATTATAAAGCAATGAAATTTGCATTCCATCCTGAACTCCGCCACAACTATTAACAAGACATGCAATTTGATTTCCGCTTGTAAAATATGTATTATGATTTCCAATTAATCCGATTTCTGTTCCATTAAGTGCACCTTCAACACCGAATAATAAGTTTAAGGAAAGCTTATTAATAAAATAAGTTTTACCCCAATTTGTTCCAAGTGGATAAAAAACCGTAAACTGAAAATTATTGGACTCTAAATTAATAGTGTCGATAAACAAGGAATCAGTTGAAAGACTGTCTATTCTAATAAACTGCTGGGAAAAAGAGAATTTAATTGTGAAAATAAATATGAAAACAAATATTATATTTTTATACTTCATTGTATTTCTAAAAAAAAGGTTTTTACAACTGATTTGTAATGTAAAAGTAATTTAAATTCTATAAAATGCAAAACCTGATTTAAAATTTGTAAAATTAATTGTTGAATTCTATGAATTCTTTCATTAATATTTGAAGGTATGCTTTTCCTTGATTGAGATAGAGTTCATTTTCTTTTAGCGGAATGTTTTTGTTTTTCACGTAAATTGTATCACCAAGCTTATGGTCATAAACAATAGCTTGATTAGGATTAATCCAACCAAAACCATCATCAAATGAATAGAAGGCAAATTCAGGTGAATATTTGTTGAAGATATTTTTGCTCCAGTGAAAATTATTGTGTTCAATTTTTAACTGTGAAAGAATGGTTGCCGGAAAATCGCTATGGCAAGTAATTATATCACAAATTTGACCTTTATATTCATCTTTTAGTGGCTCACCATAAATTAAAAATGGTATCCAATGTCTATTGACTTCATGACTTTTTCGCCCGTATGGGTTATAGTGTGCGTGATCTGCAACAATAATGAATATGGTGTTTTTATACCATTCTTCAGTCTTTGATTTATTTATAAATTCTCCTAAACATTTATCAGTGTAATTTACAGTGTTATAATATTTATTAGATTTATAAAATCCCATATCAACCGGAAAATCAAAAGGTTCATGGTTTGTGCTTGTCATTAATATGCTTAAAAATGGTTTAGGATTATTTTTTAAGTCAGAAACAGTAAAATTGAATAATTCTTCATCATAAGCACCCCAATGGGTTCTGTTTTTATATTCAAAATCATCTTGACCAATAAGCTTATCAAATCCGGCTGACTCCATATAAGATTCCGTATTTGCAAAATATAGGTCACCGCCATAATAATATGAACTGTGATAACCATTAGAATCTAAACTTCTTGCAATGCTTGGAAGTTTATCAAATTTTCCAAATTCCCTGATTATGGTAGTTGTTGGCTGTGAAGGGAAGCCTGAAATAAGAGCTGCGAAACCCTGCTCTGTTCTAAATCCAGTGGAATAGTAATTAGAAAACAAATAACCTTCTTTACTTAGTTTGTCAAATTCAGGAGTAACTTTATCTGTATTGCCATATACACCTGTTACTTCAGCACTCCAGCTTTCGAGCAATATCATTACAATATTTGGTTTTGGGGTGTTAAAAAGATAAGTTGTTGAATCTCTTGGTGTTTCAAAAGTCTCATTCAAAATTTGATTTGCTACTTCATCTTCAAAATACTTATAAGGATTTTCTTTAATTAAATCGGGTTTTGTGGCAACTTCAAGGAAATTCCAAACACTATTAACTGCAGCCTGGTTTAAAACCGAATGTTTTGAAAAATAAGCACTGCTTTTATTAATTGGATACAGTTGCAACCCTCCTCTGATTCCAATAAAAATTACACCAAGCAAAAGAATCGGAAGAAATATTTTTAGTGTAATATGAAATTTGAACTGCACTAAATGTTTATGTACGAATTTATTAAATGCCCAAATTGATAATAAACTCAAAACTAAACTTAATGATAAAAGTAGAATAATTGAGCCTGGACTTACTGTTCCTAAAGCCTCTTTTGGATAGGCAAGATAGGAGAGGGCTTTACTATTTATTTTATTACCCCATTCGGCAAATAATCCGATATCAAAAACTAAAATTAAGGATGTGATTACAATAAGAATGCTAAAAAAAGTAAAAAAAATTCGCCGAAGAACTTTTTTTCCATTGTAATTAAATGCAGCTAAAACAAGAACAACAATAGCAGAAAAATAGCTTATTACCGATAAGTCCAAGCCAAGTGAATGCCAATTGCATAATAATATTCCTGAAAAGTCAAGACAGTCGTAATGAGCAGTTTGAGAAAAGATAAAAATTAATCGATGAACGAAAAATAGTAATAACCAAAAGATTATAAATCTTACAATATAATTTAGATACCTGAACATGAAGCCATATATTTTAGAAAAAGGCAAATATAAGGAAATATTAGATTAATGATTTATCAATTTGAATCATTACTATTTGCAATGCAATTTGAGTGTTATATTGGTTTTTAATTTCAATATTTTTGCAAACAGGATTGTTATGTAGCTGGACTTAAATTTTACTGTTTTGTTGTTATATCACACTAAATTCGTGCGGGGATATTATTATTTATACTTTATCTATAATAATAAAACTAAAAGAATAGACTTTTTCTTATTATTTTTGCCAGAAATTATTTTATGGGAAGAATCCTTGCAATTGATTATGGGCAGAAAAGAGTTGGTATTGCTGTCACTGATGAATTAAAGATGATTGCAAATCCATTAACAACAGTTCATTCAAAAGACATTTTTGATTTTCTTAAGGAATATTTTTCAAAGGAAAATGTTGAATGTATTGTTGTTGGTGAACCAAAGCAGATGAATAATTTGCCTTCAGAATCAAAAGGATTAATTGACAGTTTTATTAAAAAATTAAAAAAACAGTTTTCGGAAATTCCTATAGTAAGAGTTGATGAAAGGTTTACTTCAAAAATGGCCTTTCAGACGATGATAGATGCAGGATTAAAAAAGAAAGCAAGAAGAAATAAAGAGTTAGTTGACACCATTAGTGCAACAATTATTTTGCAGTCTTATATGGAAACATTGTGAAAAAGGCTAAGGCTAAGGCTAAGGAGAAAGGAGTAATCGGTGAGCATTAGGCAAAAGTAAAAAGTAAAAAAGGGCAGTGAATAAGCAGAACTGAAACTTAAAACCTGAAACTTGAAACTTGAAACTTGAAACTTGATTAGCCCAAATAAATTAAAAATAACAAAACATTTAATTAGAAAATAAATAAATATGATTTTACCGGTAGTAGCATATGGACATCCAATTTTAAGAAAGATTTCAGAAGAAATTGATGAGTCATATCCAAAATTACATGAGTTGATTGCCAATATGTATGAAACAATGTATTATTCTGTCGGGGTAGGATTGGCGGCTCCGCAAGTTGGATTAAATATTAGGTTGTTCATTATTGATGCATCTCCAATTATGGATGATGAAGAAGAAAAGAAAAATGCAAAGAAAGTTTTTATTAACCCTGAAATAATTGAAGAAGAAGGTGAAGAATGGGCTTATAACGAAGGATGTTTAAGCATACCCGAAATACATGAAGACGTTATTCGTAAACCTAGAATTCACATTGATTATTTTGATGAAAATTTTAATCATCATGATGAATGGATTGATGGTATTAATGCAAGAGTTATTCAGCATGAATATGACCACCTTGAAGGTACACTTTTTGTAGATAAGATTAACACCCTTAAAAAGACTCTGTTAAGAAGAAGGCTTCATGATATTACAAAAGGAGTAACCGGAGCAAAATATAAAATGATATTCCCTGCAAAAAAGAAAATCAGGTAATAGTTGAATATTAACCTTTAAAAAATATAAAGCAATGAAATGCCCATGTACAAAAGTACACCAAAAGTGATGATTAAAATTTGGGCATTCCATGTTAAGTACAGATTAAACTTGAATACATGAAAATTCAAATAATAGAAATTCAATTAGATAACTAAATTTAAACACATGAAAAAAGTATTTAATTTTTTAATGATTGTAGCAGTAATCTCATTACTGGCTTCATGTAAATCAAAAGAAGAAAAAGCAATTTCTGAAATTACACAATTACAAAAAGAATTATTTAATGATAGTTTGGGTGTGATAGTTATGGAGAAGGCTAACGAAATCGTACTTCTTTACCGCGATTTTATTGAGAAATATCCAGAGCATCCAAATACTCCCAAATATCTTTTTTCTTGTGCTGATATTTCAATGAATTTAGGCAATTATGACTTATCACTTGAAATGCTTAATCTTCTCATTTCTAAATATCATGAGTCACCAAAAATACCGTCTGCTTTGCATTTACGTGGATTTATTTACGAAGATAAATTAAATGACCTTGAAAAAGCAAAAGCTTCTTACCAGGAACTAATTGATAAATTCCCTGAACATGAATTAGCTGAAAACGCAAAAGGTTGCATAAAAAATCTTGGTATATCACCTGAAGATTTAATTAAAATGTGGGAAAAACAAGATTCTTTAAATGTTGATTCAACGGAAATGACGGAAAATTTGGAGAGTGTTGAATAAATCTGTAATAATCTGAAAATCACAATTGATTTCTTCTTTTCTGTAATAATTCCTGAAGATATTCAAGAGTAACATTATTAATTAATTTTCCTTCTTTGCTAATTGCTATTTCTCCGGTTTGCTCAGAAACAATTATTGAAATAGCATCTGATTGTTCAGTTACACCAACTCCGGCACGATGACGCAATCCGTAATCAACCGGGAAATTTTTTCTGTTTGACAAAGGGAGAATGCAGCTTGCTGCTACTATTCTATCGTTCCTAATAATTATTGCTCCATCATGTAGTGGGTTGTTTTTGTAAAATACACTTTCGATTAATTGGGATGTTATTATAGAGTCAATATGAATTCCTGATTCAACTACTTCTTGTAAATTAAATTTATTTGCAATAACAATTAGAGCACCTGTTTTAGTATTAGATAGGTTTTCGCAAGATTTAATAATTTCTGAATAGTAAACTTGATCGGTTTTACTGAATCCACTTTTCCAAAAGATAAATTTTCGCTTATTTTTTGATATAAACTTTGGTGTACCTAGTAGTAATAAGAACTTTCGGATTTCCTGTTGGAAAACAATTATTAACGCAATCACACCAACACTAATAAATGAGCCAAGTATTTCGCTTAAAAGCTCCATTTTAAGAAATAATACTATTTTCCAAATAAGATAGAATGAAATTATTCCTATAAAAATCCGAATGGCGGCAGTTCCTTTAACAAGGTTGTAAAGTGCATAAAGCAAGCCAGCTACTAAAACTATATCAATTACATCAAGTAATCGAATTTTAAGAAATACCGGTATTAAAAGTTCTATCATGATAAATTCTAATATTCTATCTAAATTCTAATATCTAATTTCTAAATTTTTAACAATATCGAAATAATAATTTTCCAAAATTTCAAACAATATAACAATATAACAATTTACAATGGAACAATCAAACAGCGTAACAATTTACCAAAAAGCAAAAGTAAGAATTTCTATGAGTTTTGAAGCTCAGACACGATTTTTATTGTTTCAGATGCCTGCTTAACATCGTGAACTCTAAGAATGTCAGCACCTTTCATTAAAGCAATAGTGTTTAGTGAGGTAGTGCCATTTAAAGCATTCTCAGCTTTTATTTTTAAAACTTTATTTATCATCGATTTTCTTGAAATTCCAACTAAAACAGGCAGTTCAAAGATTTTAAATAATTCAAGGTTTTTTAAAATTTGATAGTTATGCTCAACAGTTTTTCCAAATCCAAATCCAGGGTCAATTATTATATCATTTATTCCGGCTTTTTTGCAAAGCTCAATTTGCTTTGAGAAAAAAATCATTATTTCTTTTGTAACATTATCATAAAAAGGATTTTGTTGCATATTATCAGGAGTACCTTTAATATGCATCATTATGTAAGGAACATTAAGCTCAGCAACGGTTTCAATCATTTTTTTATCAAATGTTCCTGCCGAAATATCATTAATTATTGCAGCACCTTCTTTAACCATTTGCATTGCAACATTCGACCTATAAGTGTCAATAGAAATTATAATTTTAGGGAAAATATTTTTTAAGGTTTGGATAACCGGGATTAATCTTTCAAGCTCTTCTTTCTCAGATATTTCCTTAGAACCCGGTCTTGTTGAAACGGCTCCAATATCAATAATGTCAGCACCTTCATCCAGCATTTTTTTTGTTTGAGAAATCCAATTTTCTTTTGCAATATATTTGCCTCCGTCATAAAATGAATCAGGTGTTATATTTAGGATTCCCATTAGCAATGGTTTACAAATTGTTAACAAATTCCCATCACAATTAAGACTTTGCTTTCTTGAAAAAAATGTATCTTTAGCCCTTGTTATTTTTGATTTCAATTTGAAATGTTTTATTAAAATTTATACAAAATTAAGAAAATTTAAATGGAGAACACTTTAAAGCAATATGATGAAGTGATAAAGTACTGCAAAGATATTTTTATGACAAAGATGAAGGATTATGGCAGTGCATGGCGAATTTTAAGAACAAGTTCTTTAACTGACCAAATTTTCATTAAGGCTCAAAGAATAAAAAGTATTGAACGAAAAGGTGTTCAGAAAGTTGAAGATGGAATTAAGTCAGAGTATATTGGAATAATTAATTATTCAATAATGGCATTAATCCAACTTGAACTTGGAGTAGCCGAAAATCCTGAAATGAAAAGTGAAGTTGCTGAAAAGCTATATGACAAATATTTTCTCCAGGCAAAATCACTTATGGAAAATAAAAATCATGATTATGGCGAAGCCTGGAGAGATATGAGGGTGACCTCAATCACCGATATAATTTTAATGAAACTTTTCAGAACCAAACAAATTGAAGATAACAACGGGAAAACATTTATTTCAGAAGGTGTTGATGCAAACTACAACGATATAATTAATTATTCTGTTTTTGCATTGATTATGTTAAACGATTAGATATAAAATTATGAATACTATAAAAAAATACGCTCAATATTTAATAGCATTATTTTCAGCATTATCAATAGTTTTAATTGTTTTATTGCCAGATTTAAACTATATCTTTTTAGGAATTTTAGCTGTTAATCTTTTCCTTTCAATTAAATTTTGGAAAGAAACTTCTAAATGGCTGCAAACGGTTTCAAGTATAATTATTGGAATAGTATTTATTTACTCAGGATTTGTGAAAGCTGTTGACCCCTGGGGTTCGATGTTTAAATTCATTGATTATTTCGAAGCTTTTAATGCCGGATTTTTCAACCCAACAGCTCTTTACCTGGCAATCTTACTTAGTGCTCTTGAATTTATGTTAGGTTTTGCATTATTATTTAGAATCAGAGTTAAAATAGCTTCAACTTTAGTTTTGCTGTTTATGTTATTTTTCACGGTTTTAACTCTTTACCTGGCTATTGAAAATCCTGTTCCTGATTGTGGTTGTTTTGGAGATGCACTTATCATTACAAACTGGCAAACATTTTATAAAAATTTGATAATTATGGTTTTCACCATGATTGTATTCTTGAATAGGAAAACAATTGTAATTTCAATGAAAGCTATTTTTCAATATTTAATTCTAATAATTGGAGCTGTATTTATACTTGGTGTTTCTATCTATAGTAATATGCATTTACCAATAATTGATTTTCGTGAGTATAAAGTGGGAAGTTTGATGGCTGCCGATCCACCAAAAACTATTGTTTATCTTACTTATGCAAATAAAAATACAGGAGAAGAAGAAGAAATGCTCTCAACTGATTTGCCCTGGAGCGATAGTATTTGGATGAGTGAATGGGAATTTAAAGACCAGAGATATGAAATAATAGGTGATAATGTAGCAAATGAACTAAAAATTACTGATTCGGATGGTGGTGATGTATATTTGGAAAAAGAAGGTTTTCAGTTTGTTATGATTACTTATTATGTGGGCAAAGCTCATAAAAAATCATTTGAAAAACTTAATATTTTGAATGAAGAAGCAGAGAAAGCCGGAATACCATTTTTTGGAATATCCGGTTCAATTCCTGAAGATATTGAAACATTCAGGCATGAAGTTCAGGCAATGTATCCAATTCACAATGCAGATGAAACAGCTCTGGAAGCTGTAATCAGGTCGAATCCTGGATTACTGTTATTGAAAGATGGTGTTATACTTGGAAAATGGGCTTGGCGTGATTTACCAACTTTTGAAGAACTTGATGAAGAGTTTGGGATAAGCAAATAAACTCTAAAAAAATACTAATTTCATAAAGAACACCAGATGTTTAAATTTATTTTAAAACGATTATTTTACGGTTTTTTGGTTCTTTTTGGGGTTATTACTATAGTTTTTTTTCTTTTTAATATTTTGCCCGGTGACCCTGCACGAATGATGCTTGGGCAACGTGCCGATATCACTTCAGTTGAAGCAATTAATAAAGATTTAGGCAGAGACAAGCCGATTTCGGTGCAATACCTGAATTATTTGAATGACCTTTCTCCATTGTCATTTCATAATGTCAAAGATGCTGAGAATTATTGGTATCTGAAGGATGAGAAATATGCTCCGTATTCCAAACTTTTAACGATTGGCTCAACTGCTGTAGTTTTTAAAGTCCCATATTTAAGAAGGTCATATCAAAGTAAAAGGAAAGTTTCCGAAATATTGGCTGATGCTTTTCCAAAAACATTGTTATTAGCTTCTGTGGCAATTACTATTGCTATTGTTTTAGGAATATTTATCGGAATTTTGTCTGCTATAAAAAAAGATGGTTTCTTTGACAGAATATCTTTGGTATTTTCAGTTTTGGGAATGTCATTGCCTTCATTTTTTGCTGCAATATTAATAGCATGGATTTTTGCATTTTTACTTGCTGACTACACAGGATTAAGTATGTTTGGAAGCTTATATACTGTTGATGATTTTGGAAGAGGAGAATATATAAATTGGAAAAATTTAATACTTCCTGCAATAACTTTAGGAATAAGACCATTAGCTATTGTAGTGGAACTTACAAGAAGTTCATTATTGGAAGTTTTATCTCAGGATTACATTAGAACGGCAAAAGCCAAGGGCTTAAAATATCGAAGAGTGATTGTTAAACATGCGATGAAAAACTCTTTAAATCCGGTAATTACAGCAATTTCAGGATGGTTCGCATCATTGATGGCAGGAGCAGTTTTCGTTGAATATGTTTTTGACTGGAAAGGAGTTGGAGTTGCCATTGTTGATGCTTTGAATAAATATGATTTTCCGGTTGTAATGGGAGCAGTTTTGCTGGTTTCGGTGATGTTGATTGTAATTAATATTTTAGTCGATATTAGTTATGGAATGCTTGACCCGAGGGTTAGGGTGGCTTGAGAAGGGGAGAATGGGTGAATGGGAGAGCATGTGAGCTTGAGAGCCTGAGAGCATGAGAATGGGTGAAGGGGAGAATGGGTGAAGAGTCAGAAACCTGAAACCTGAAACCCGAAACCTGAAACCTGAAACCTGAAACAAGCATAAAAGCACAACAACACAAAAATAATTACGAAATTTGCATACGAAAATAATTACACGATGAATTCAAAAGAGAAATACATAATTGATTTTGAAAATGCTTTAAATAAATTTGTTAAAGAACTTGAACGTTATGTTTCAACTGACACAGGTGATTGGACAATTAAAGGATTTATAGATATTTATAAAAATATTTATACAATTTCTTCAGACACAAAAATTGTTTCTAAAATATTAGAAATACATATTTTCCCTGAAATTTTAAGATTTGCTGAAAAAGCAAATTTTAAAATAATTCTTGCTGAACATCAAAATTATTATCCTGATTTAACCTTTATTCATAAGCAAAATGATGAAATAAAATTTGCACTTGACTTTAAATCTACTTTTCGTAGAAATAATAAATCCGCTGGGTTTACACTCGGAAGTCACGGAGGTTATTTTAAGGAAAGAAATAAAGATAAAAATATTCAATTTCCATATAATCAGTACACAGGTCATTATTGCTTAGGGATTATTTATACTAGGGTGGATTTTGATGATATTTTATCTGAAACAGAAATATTACAAGTTAATGAACTAACTGAAAAATATGGGCATGGAAATGACCCAATAGGTGAAAGGCAAGTTACTAAAATTGATAAACTTAAATCAATTGCTTCAGTAATCAAAGATTTCGATTTTTTTGCAGCTCCTAAATGGAAAATTGCAAGTGATAAGCAAGGCTCAGGTAATACTGCAAATATTGGTTCAATAACAGATATAGAAGATTTAAAAACCGGGAATGGAGTTTTTAGCAAACTTGGAGAAGAATGGTTTGATGAATACTGGATGAATTATGGAACTGCAACAATGATAAAGAATAGAAAAACTGTTAAAATTACAAACATTTGGGATTTCTTAGAATTTAAGGGAAGAATAGATTTATTTGATAAAGTAATAGCTAAAGGAGCAAAACGGAGGAAAAAGTGAAAATATTTGTACCACCAATAAAATCCCAGGGAATCAAAACAAAACTTGTTGAATGGATTTCAACTAATAGTTCAGATATTAAATATGATAGATTAGTTGAACCGTTTATGGGAACCGGTGTTGTTGCTTTTAATTTAAGACCTAAAAAGGCATTGCTTTGTGATAGTAATCCACATTTAATTACTTTCTACAAAGCTATACAGTCAAAAGAAATAACAAGTGGATTAGTGAAAAAATATCTTATTGAAGAAGGAGAAAAACTTCTTAATTCAAATGGAGAGCATTACTACGAGGTTAGAAATAGGTTTAATGAAGAGAAAAATCCACTTGATTTTTTATTTTTAAGCCGTTCATGTTTTAATGGCATGATGAGATTTAATAGGAAAGGTGGATTTAATGTTCCTTTTTGTAAAAAACCAAATCGTTTTGCCCAATCATTAGTGACAAAAATTACAAATCAGGTTGAAAATATTTCGCAAATTATTGGACAAGGTGATTATGTTTTTAAAAATCAAGATTTTAAAGATACTTTAAAAGAAATAAATTTAAAAGACCTGGTTTATTCTGACCCTCCATATATTGGACGACATGTTGATTATTTTGATTCATGGTCGGAAGAAGAAGAAATTATTTTAAATCATGGACTGAGAAATTCTAATGCAAAATTTATACTTTCAACCTGGTTAAGTAATAGATTCCGAACAAACGATTATATCTTCACAATTTGGAAAGATTGTTTTATCTCAACAAAAGAACACTTCTATCATGTTGGAGGCAAGGAAATTAATAGAAATACTGTATATGAGGCATTGTTGTCAAATGTAAAATTTCCAGATAGTATTACTAACATCGAAATGAAATTACGAATCGAGTTAAATAAATCTCAACTTACTACAGTGAAGAAGGTGTATGATATTCCAGAGCAATTATCACTTGCTCTGGCAGAAGAAGAAAAACAACTCAAACCTATTGTAAACAAAAGTTGAATTTAAAAATATTTTATTCTATAAAGAAATCGAAAAAATATCTAAAACACATAATCATGAGAAAAAACATAGTAGCAGGAAACTGGAAAATGAATAAAAACTTCGAAGAAGCCGAAGACCTTTTATTTGAAATTAAAGAATTATTAAAAACTAAAAAACCTAAAAATGCTGAAGTGATTGTTTGCCCACCGGCCTTGTTTTTAGAATGTGCCGGAGATTTCGCTGAAGAAAGTACGTTTTTTATCGGTGTTCAAAATCTGAGTAGTTTTAATTCAGGTGCTTACACAGGTGAAATATCAGCGGAAATGCTTAATTCAATGGATGTTGGATATTGCATAATAGGTCATTCGGAAAGAAGAAAATACTTTGAAGAATCAAATGAAGTTTTAGCCGAAAAAGTAAAACGAGCCTTGGAAAACGATATTATACCAATATTTTGCTGTGGAGAATTATTGCCCGAGCGTGAAGCCGGAAATCATTTTAAGGTAGTCAAATCTCAGATTGAAGAATCGCTTTTTCTTCTTGATGATTATGATTTTAACAATTGTATTATTGCCTATGAACCTGTTTGGGCGATTGGTACGGGAGTCACTGCAACATCAGAGCAGGCACAGGAAATGCATAAATATATCAGGGGATTAATAACAGAAAAGTATTCGACTGAAATCGCTGATGAAACAACAATTCTTTATGGTGGAAGTTGTAATGCAAAAAATGCAAAAGAATTATTTGCAAATCCTGATGTTGATGGTGGATTAATTGGAGGAGCTTCGTTAAATGCAGCAGATTTTATCACAATAGCAAATTCATTTTAAATGGTCTATATCGAATTAAATTGTAAGGTCGAACCTTTGCTGCCTTTTTCTGAGATATTAATTGCAGAACTTGCCGAAATTGGTTATGAAAGTTTTGTGGAATCTGAGAATGGTATCATAGCATATATCATAAAAGATAATTTTCGGGAAACAGATTTAAGCTCGCTGCAAATAACTGCATTTGAAGGAGTTAATGTTGAATTTAGCTTTAAGCAGATTAAAGATGAAAATTGGAATGCGGTTTGGGAATCTAATTTCGAAGCTGTAGAAATTTCAGAAAACTGCATTGTTAAAGCTCCATTTCACAATATTGAAAAGAAATACAAATACGAAATCATTATTGAACCTAAAATGTCGTTTGGGACAGCACATCATGAAACCACCTCGCAAATGATGAAGTTTCTTCTGGAAATGGATTTATCAGGTAAAACTGTTTTGGATATGGGTTGTGGCACTTCGGTTTTGGCAATTTTGGCTTCCAAACTAAATGCGAAAGAAATTCTTGCAATTGATAATGATGAATGGGCTTATAATAATAGTATAGAAAATATTGCAAAAAATAATATTCACAATATTGAAGTTAAATTAGGTGATATATCCGATTTGAAAAATAAAAAATTTGACATCATTATTGCAAATATAAATCGTAATATTCTTTTAAGTCATATTTCACAATATAGCAAAAGTTTGAATGATGAAGGATTGCTATTAATGAGTGGATTTTACGAAGATGATGTAGAAATCATAAAAAAAGAATCTGAGCTAAATGGATTAAAATTCGATTCGATGATATCTGAAAATAAGTGGGTTGCTGTCAAATTTTTAAAGTAAACCAATTATACATCTTAATTTTTTTCCCGGATTAAATTTTTTTTGCTAATTTAACGCAATAATAAAATTTCTGATTATGTTAAAAATAAAATTCTTATTACTTGGGTTCATATTACTTCTTTTCTCGGAATATACCTTTTCTCAAACATTTCGAAAGCTAACAAATAGGACTGATAAGTATATAGCTGAAATCAAAGAATTTTTCAATGATATTGACAATTCACGTGAAAAAAAGATAGGTAAAGAATTTCTTGAGCAATTTGCTGTAATTTATGATTCTGGAGTTTTATCAGAAGACCAAAAGAAACTAATGATACAGACATCCAATGATATGTTGGCAAAGAAAATGAGACAATTTCCACATTTTTATAAATACCTTTCAACTATAGCCGCTTTTGCTCAAACTGAATTTGATGAAGATAAATTCATTGCCTGGCATAAGAGCTTTGATCCATTAATTAAAAAAGGTAATAGTGCAAAGTTTATTAGTTATCTAGATGTTTCATTAACACTATTTTCAGATAATATTCTTTATCAATCAAATGCAGCTGTTTGGAAATCAAGTAGTGATAATTATGATTTTGAATATGATGGAAAAAAACCTAAAATTATCTTTCATTCTCTTGATTTGATATGCTATTCCAGAAAAGACAGTACTGTAATATATAATACGAAAGGTGTATATTATCCATCAGATTATGAGTGGATAGGGCAAGGTGGGAAAGTTAATTGGCTAAGAGCCGGATTTCCTGAAGACAAGGTTTATGCTATTTTGAGTAATTATGATTTAAAAGTGAGATTTTCAAAATTTATAGCTGATTCAGTAAACTTTTTTTATAAAGATTTATTTAATGCTCCACTATTAGGAACAATTAATGAGAAAGTTCTGGCAAATTCTAATCCAGAGAATTCTTCATATCCCAGGTTTACATCCTATGACCATCGTTTGAAGATTAGTGAGATATTTGAGAATATTGATTATGAAGGTGGATTTTCTTTATTTGGTGCCAGGATTGTTGGCACCGGAAGCAATGACCAGGATGCAATTTTAACCTTTAAAATGAAAAACAAAAAGTTTGTTCAAACAGGTTCTAAATCATTTGTTATAAGAAAAGACAGAATTGATTCTCAAAACTCTTCTGTAACAGTTTTTTGGGATGCTGACTCTATTTATCATCCGGGACTTGAAATGACTTATATCAATAAGGATAAAACACTTTCATTATATCGAAACCAGGAAGGTTTAGCACTTAGCCCCTTCTTTAATTCCTATCACCAGATTGATATGTATGTTGAAGAAATAAAGTGGAAAATGGATGAGCCAAAAATTGACTTAAGAATGGTTCAGGGAATAGGGAGTGTTAGTGAAGCCACCTTTGAATCAAATAATTACTATAGTCAATATCGCTTCGATAGAATTCAAGGATTAGACAGAACTCATCCTCTAATTGTGGTTAAAAATTATTCCGACACTTACAATACAAAAGAGATTTACCTTGAAGAAATGGTACGTCAGATGGGATTATCAGAAGCGAGTGTGAAAACTATGTTGTTAAACCTTGCAAATATGGGATTCTTAATTTATGACCTTGATGAGAACAAAATCATTATAAAAGACAGATTGTACAACTATATAAATGCAAGAAACAAAAAAACTGACTACGATGTTATATCATTTTATTCTGTAGTAGTTGGTAAAAGTTCAAATAATGCAACATTAAATCTCCTTAATTTTGATTTAAGACTTGATGGCGTAGAAAGAGTTTTCCTAAGTGACTCTCAAAAAGTATTTATTTATCCACAGGGCAGAGAACTAATTTTGAAAAAAAACAGGGATTTTGTTTTTGATGGAAAAATCGAAGCAGGACGATTCGACTTTTATGGAAAAGAATGTTATTTCGATTATGATAGATTCAAAATCGAACTTCCCATAATCGATTCCTTAAGTTTTGAAGTTGAAAAATTTGATGCAAATCCTGATTTAGATTATGTCCCTTTGGTTAGAGTTAAAACTGTTATTGAGGATATGAGTGGTAATTTATTGCTTGATCATCCAAATAATAAGTCAGGTCTAAAGCCATATGATGAATATCCGATTTTTAATAGTAAGAAAAACTCTTTTGTTTTTTATGATAAACCAATTATCCAAAAAGGAGTTTATTCAAAAGACAGATTTTATTACAGATTAGAACCTTTCACTATCGATAGTCTTGATAACTTTAAGACAGATGGATTGGAATTTAAGGGTTATTTGTCGTCTGCTGGCATTTTTCCCGACATAGACCAACCATTAAAGGTTATGCCTGATTATTCTTTGGGTTTTGATCATATAACTCCACCGTCGGGTTATCAGGCTTACGGCGGAAAAGGAAATTATACTGCAAAAATCAGTTTGAGTAATAAAGGATTAATCGGTAATGGTTCTCTAAAGTATTTAACTTCAACATCTCAATCCAATAATTTTGTTTTCTGCCCTGATTCATTAACAGCAGAATTGCAATATTATGAAATTGAAGAACAAGAAACCGGTGTGGAATATCCTTCAGTTGTTGCTGAAGATGTTTATGAAAAATGGCTTCCTTATGAAGACCTTATGATTGTTAGCAAAATCGAAAAACCACTTAACATGTTTAATTCTCAAGCAAATATGAATGGGAAAATTGATTTGAGACCTTCCGGTTTAACAGGTAAAGGAATGATGGAAATTAGTGATGCTGAAATTGATTCAAGGCTTTTTAGGTATAAAAAAGATATTATTGATGCAGACACATCAAATTTTAAGCTTAAAGCCCAATATTCCGATTTCAATCTTGGTGGAGGCGAATCTTCTGGTTACGAACTTGTAACATATAACTATAAAGCACACATTGATTTTAATGAAAGAAAAGGAGATTTTGAATCAAATGGTGGTGGTTCAATGGTTGAGTTTACTTTAAATCAATACATTTGCTTTATCGACCAGTTTGAATGGTATATGGATAAAGATGAAATAGAGCTTTCTTATAAAGGTGATGAAAAGCTGCAGGATACTGAAAACATGACTATGGAAGAAATTGCAGACCTTGAACTTTCCGGCTCTGAATTCATTTCTATTCATCCAAACCAGGATTCATTAAGGTTTTTTGCCAGAAAAGCAAAATATAGCAGAAAGAGTAACACTATACATGCATATAATGTCGAATACATAAAGGTTGCAGATGCAACAATTTTCCCTGAAAAGGGAAATGTTGATATTCTTAAGGATGCTAATATGATGCCTTTGGAAAATTCCAGAATCATGGCTAACAATGCAACCAAATATCATAAAATTTTCAGTGCTTTTGTGAAAATAAATGGAAGAAAAAATTATGATGGAAGGGGAGTTTACAACTATAAGGATGAGATTGGCAATATTCAGAATATTTACTTAAATAAAATTACTGTTGACACTACAGCTCAAACTTATGGATTAGGTGAAATTGCTGAAGCTGCTGATTTTTCTTTAAGCCCGGATTTCGATTTTATAGGTAATGTAAAACTTATTGCAAGTAAAGAATTTTTAAATTTCGATGGAGGTTGCAGAATTAAACACAATTGCGATACAGTTCCACTAAGCTGGATGAAATTCATGGCTGATATTAACCCAATTGATGTTAGAATTCCTGTTTCTGAAAATCCGAAAGACATGATGAATAATGACCTTTTCGCAGGTTTATTATTTACTAGTGATTCCAATGGAGTATTCCCTGCGTTTTTATCAAGAGCTGTAAGGAAAGCAGATAGTACAATAATTTCTGCAAGTGGTTTTCTTATTTATGATAAGAACAACGATGAGTACAGAATATCAAATTCAGACAAGCTTGCACAAATATCATTACCCGGAAATTATTTAAGCCTAAGTCGTAAAAACTGTGAAACTTATGGCGAAGGTAAATTAAATCTAGGTGATGATTTCGGACAATTAAAAGTTGAAACTTACGGTAATGTTAAACATTTCAGTAAAAATAAATTCACAAAATTTGACCTTGTCTTAACAATGGATTTTCTTTTTTCAGAAGATGCATTGAAATTAATGAATGAAAGTCTTGAGAAATATTATGAAATGGAGGCAGTTAGCCTTGGTGGCGAAACCTATAGCAAAGCCTTAGGTGAAATAGTAGGGGATGAGCAAGCTCAGAAATATGTTTCGGAAATAGCACTTAACAACGGTTTTAAAAAGATTCCTAACGAATTGAAAAGAACTTTCTTCTTTTCTGATGTTCAAATGAAATGGAATCCAAAAACCAAATCCTATATTTCAGAAGGAAAAATTGGCATTGGAAGCATAAATAAAACTCAAATAAACAAATACGTTGAGGGTATGATTGAGATTGAAAGAGAGAAAAGCGGTAATAATATGACAGTTTATTTAGAGTTTGCTTCAGATGATTGGTATATCTTTGAATATACAAAGAATGGAGTTATGACAGTATATTCAAATCAAACGGAATTCAACACTATTATCAGGGATTTAAAACCTGATGATAAAAGAATGAAGGTTCAAGGAGGAGAAAAGTCATATTATTATAAATTAGGAACTATAATAAATAAAAAACGCTTCTTGAAAAAATTCGAGAAATAAATCAAAATTAGAATGTCAATTTACTTAGAAGTAATAGCAGGAATTATAATCGCATATCTTATTGGGTCAATACCAACATCAGTTTGGCTCGGGAGAATATTTCATGGGATTGATGTTAGGGAACATGGCAGCGGAAATGCAGGAGCGACAAATACTATACGTGTTTTAGGTTTGAAAACAGGAATTCCGGTTTTAGTAATAGATGGGTTTAAAGGGTGGTTTTCAATCCATCTTGCTTATTTTATTGGTGGTAATAATTTTGAAAATGATGCTTTTATCAACTATCAAATTGCATTGGGAATTGCAGCTTTTCTTGGCCATGTTTTTCCGATTTTTGCCGGATTTAGAGGAGGAAAGGGTATAGCAACTTTAACAGGTGTTTTAATTGCACTTTTCCTAAAACCATTTTTAGTTATTTTAGGGTTATTTATAATTATTTTTATTTTAACCAGATATGTTTCCTTAGGCTCAATTTTATGTTCGATAGCTTTTCCTTTTATTGTTATTTTCATTTTTCATATTACTACACCATCATTAATAGTATTCTCAATAATCATTGCAGTTTTTGTACCTTACACTCACAAATCTAACATAAAACGTCTTTTGAAAGGTGAAGAATCCAAATTGATGTTTAAAAAAAAATAAGAAGAATATTGGTAAATTACAAGATGACAAAGACTCCACGTAATTTTACCTACTAATCACAAATCTCTCTCTTGCAATAATTTCATTTTCCCTTTTTATTGCTACAATATACAAACCTTGTGGCAAATCACTTACATCTAAAAATTTTGGGCTGGATTTTATAAATTTAGTTTTTACAAGTTTTCCAAGTGAATTAAAGATTAATATATCCAAATCTTTAGAAGAACTAAAATTCTCTAATTTAATCTTTAGCTGAGTATTTGCCGGATTAGGAATTATCGAAATAGAACTATTGTTATTTTTATAATTTATTCCAGTGTCGTCAATAACTTCAACAATGATTGTATCACTTGCTATACATCCATAAATGTTAGTTACAGTAACCTGATAAGTGTGAATTCCAATTCCAGCAACAGAACCAACAATTTGCCTGTTTTGATTTGTCGTACTATCTTCCCATAAATAAGATGTAAATCCTGCTCCAGCATCAAGTATTATTGTTTGAGAAAAACCTATTGTTGTATCTTGTCCAAGATTTATTGCAGGAGAACTTACATGAATACAAATTGTATCAGTTGCACTATAAATAGAATCGGAAATAGTAACAACAAAACAAGTATCATAAGGAAGATTATTCGGATGAGTGGGAAGATAAATTGCATCAGGATTAAAAACCGTATCACCAGTGCTCCACAGGATATTAACATTTCCTGTTGGGCAAATAATTTCAACTTCATCAATTCCCCAAGTATCATGTCCTGAACCTGAATTGGCTAATTGTGCCCATCTGAATTTAGTGCTTGTTGTTAATGCCTGACTTGGAATAACTGATGAATATTTATGCCAATAATAAAGAGAATTATTTGACTGAGCTGCTTGACCAGAAACCGGTGTCCAATATCCACCCGAACCAGTTGTGTTTGTAATAAATGGTCCGGTTGTAGAATTAAATCCTACAGGCAAAATATTTGGTCCGAAAAAATCAACCCATGATATTCCATTATCAATAGAATACTGCAAATGAACTCCTTCATTTGAAGAATCAGGGGCATTGCAATTACCAAAGCTTTGAGAACGTCCATATCTCATATCCCAGTTAATTACACAATTTCCGACAGCAACATTGTAATTAGTTGTTTGAATTCCTCTTAGTTGAGTTGGTGTTGCTCCAATCCAAATATGTATTCCAATAGGACCAGGACCACAAGGGTTTGTAAAATGAGGATTTGTACCAGGGGCTGACCATCCAATTCCAATAGTACCATTATTGAAATCGTTTTTCATTAAAGAATAACCACAATTTCCTGTTGCAGATAATAATATGGAATCTCCTGCACAAATTGTATCTTGAGAAGCAGTTGCCTGAATATAGCATTGAGAATATGATTTTAATACTGACGAGATAAAAAGTAATAATATAAAATACTTTATTCTTGATTTGATTAAGGTGAGTTTGTTCATTGAAGTTAAAATTTTATGTTTAAAATAAATATCTTAACTTATGACAAGTTATTTTTCAATAGGTTTAATGATATTAAAAATAATTTGCATTTATATTAGAAATAAAACTAAGTCATCGGATGAATCAAAGTTATCCGATGACTATTCAAAATTGAGTACTTTAAGTCAAACCTTAACTTATTCCCTTAAGTCACCCCCCATGACTATTTTATCTGCTAATCACAAATCTCTCCCTTGCAATAATTTCATTTTCCCTTTTTATTGCTATAATATACAAGCCTTGTGGCAAATCACTTATATCTAAAGATTTTGGGCTGGCTTTTAAATCTTTAGTTTTTACAAGTTTTCCAAGTGAATTAAAGATTAATATTTCTAAATTTTCAGATAAACTTAAATTCAGATAATTATTAAACTCAATATTTAGCCGTGCATTTGCAGGATTAGGAATTATCGAAATAGAACTATTGTTCGTTTTATAATTTATTCCTGTATCGTCAATTACTTCAATAATTATTGTATCACTCGCTATACATCCATAAACATTAGCTACAGTAACATAATAAGTGTGAATTCCAATACCTGCAACAGAACCAATAATTTGCCTGTATTGATTTGTTGTACTATCTTGCCACAAATAAGAGATAAATCCTGCTCCTGCATCAAGTGTTATCGTTTGAGAAAAACCTATCGTAGTATCTTGCCCAAGATTTATTGTAGGAGAACTTACATGAATACAAATAGTATCAGTTGCACTATAAATAGAATCGGAAATTGTAATTATAAAACAAGTATCGTAAGAATGATTATTCGGATGAGGGGGAAGATAAATTGCAGTTGGATTAAAAACCGTATCTCCTGTACTCCAAAGAACATTAACATTTCCTGTTGGGCAAATAATTTCAACGTTATCTATTCCCCATGTGTCATATTCTGTATTTGATAAACATAATTGTGCCCATCTGAATTTAGCATTTGTAATTGAAGCAACAGGAGGAATAACACATGAATATTTATGCCAATAATAAGCGGCATTATTTGATTGGGATATTGAATCTGAAACCGGTTGCCAATATCCACCTGAACCTGGGATTGTAGTAATAAAAGGTGGTGTTGTGTTATTAGATCCGGTTGGTAAAATATTTGGACTGGGAAAATCAGTCCAGCTACAACCATTATTAACTGTATATTGCAAATGTACTCCTTCATCTATGGCATCCGAGGCATTACAATTACCAATATTTTGTTCCCGTCCATATCTCATATCCCAATTAATTACACAATTACCAATAGAAACATTATAATTTGTTGTTTCCATTACTCTATAGTAAGTAGTAGTTGCTCCAATCCAAATATAATGTCCATTAAGACCGGAATCACATGGATTTGTAAAAATTGGATTTGCCAGGGTTGAATACCAACCTAAACCAACAGTTCCATTATTAAAATCATTTTTCATAAGATAACCACAACCACCTGTTGCAGATAATAATATGGAATCTCCTGCACAAATTGTATTTTGTGAAACAGTTGCCTGAATATTGCATTGAGAATATGATGTTAAGCCTGACGAAATAAAAAGTAATATTACGAAATACTTTATTACTGATTTGATTAAGGTGAGTTTGTTCATTGTAGTTAAATTTTTATTGATAAAAATAAATATCTTCACTTATGACAATATTTTTTTCAATAGGTTTAATGATAAAAAAAATAATTTGCATTTATATTTAGGAATGCTTGCTATATTTATCTACTAATCACAAATCTATCCATCGCAATAATTTCATTTTCACTTTTTATTGCTATAATATACAAACCTTGAGGCAAATCACTTACATCTAAAGATTTTTGGCTGGCTTTAATAACTTTTGTTTTTACAAGTTTTCCAAGTGAATTAAAGATTAATATCTCCAGTTTTTCATTAGAATTAAAATTCTCTAACTCAATATTAAGCCGGGTATTTGCCGGATTAGGATAGATTATTAATTCCTGATTACTAATTCCCAATTCATTAATCCCATACCCTTGTGCATGCTGTGCACTATCCATAACTAAAACATCATCCACATAATAATATACTGTTGTATAATAACCATTATGAATTTTTTGAAGTATGGTTTGTCCTGAATCAGCAAAATTTCCAATAGTCATATATTTAGTTCCTTCATCATCAGGTTTAAAATATCCCGATACTTTTACCCAGTTCATTGTATCAATTATTGGAGAACCTGAATATTCGATATAAGGAGTCAAATTAAGCATTGCCGGATGATGACCTGCATAAGTTAACATATTTGTACTAAAATATGCACCTACATTTGTGATTCCATAGGCAGAGTTATTACATAGTGATACATAAAACTCGGCATAATATGTTGTATTAGGATTAATCACATTTGTTAATTGAACTTCAATGTTTTCCCTAGTTCCTTCTCCTTGTGTGTAAAACATAAATCCGGCATAAGCACTACCCGTATGGGCATATTGATAACCTGCAGCATTTTTAGGCACACCAACAATTCCAGTTGACCATGGTGGATGAGGATAATTATTACATTCATGAAACAGTTCAGACGCCCCCCCCCCAGGAGCAAACCAATGATTAGCTGCATTTATTTGTCCTGTATTATATGGACACCAAAGAGTATCTTCAAAACTAGGATTAGGAACTAAATTTTGTGCAATAATTCCGATAGGCAAGACAATCAATATAATAGTAATAATTTTCATACAGCTAAGATAAAATAAAAAGCCTAAGGTTTAATTAAAACTTAGGCTTTTTTAAGTTTATTTTATTACAACAATTTTCTCTTTGCAAATTACCTCTTTATTCTTGGTAATATTAACAAAATAAATTCCTGTTTTAATCTTATCAAGGTTTAATACGAATTTATTTGAATTTGCTATTATTTCTTTAGCAAAAATTTCTTCACCTAAAATATTATAAAAGCTTATATTGAATTCTCCGGCATAGGTGTTAAATTCTATTTCCAATTGATTTGATGCAGGATTAGGAAATAATTTAGCGGAATAAACTTTTTTATCAGTTGAATCAGGATTTGCAAATCTATATGGCAAACCATGTTCATCGGGGTCAAATCCAATAATAATCCTGGCTGTATAAACAGCCGGTCCACCAATCCATGGAGTTAAAGATGCTATTTGCCATAATGTCTGTAAACTTTCTTCCGGTATTTCTTCAAAATTTGCTATATGGTCTAGATAAATATTATTTACAAATTGTGGATTTAGCTCATAAGTATTTTCAGGAATAATATTGCTGTTTTCCATTAATGCTCCATCAAGGTCGCCTGAGTTTATTAAATCCCTGATTTCCTGGAATTCATCAATATTCGATTCGAATATATAGTTATAGAAATTTTGGTAAATAGTGTCTTCGGCTGTTCCAAGATTTATCCAGTTTTCATCAGCATTAAATTCGCCCCAAACATATTCGTCGCATGAATAATCAAATTCTTCGGCTAATGTAGCCCATTCTATTTCTTCCCTTACAATTTCACCAAATTTACTTTCTCTTAAAGCAACAGTTGGATATGGATCATCAAATGGAGGAAATGGCGAGGCAGGAGGAAATTCACAGAAAGAGTAATCAGAATTAATACCGGGCATTACATTTTTTTATTTAAGGAAGGTGAATTGAGCCAAATATCGGCTCATTCCCTTAATTCACCCTCCTTGACCAATTGTTATCTGCTAATTACAATTTTTTGCCTTGCTAAAATCTTTTCTTTGTTTTGAACCACAACAAAATACAAGCCTTGTGGCAAACCACTTACATCCGCATTGCTTTTATTGTGTTTAATTTGTAAGCTTTTAACTAAAGAACCCATACAATTATAAAATTTTAACTCTATCGGATAATCTTGATTTAAATTCTCTAACTCAATATTAAGCTGGGTATTTGCCGGATTTGGATAGATTATTAATTCCTGATTACTAATTCCCAATTCATTAATCCCATATCCCTGTGCATATTGTGCACTATCCATTACTAAAACATCATCTATATAATAATATGCCCAAATAAAAACACCATTATTAATTTTTTGATAAACAGTTTGCCCAGAATCAGCAAAATTTCCAATAGTCATATATTTAGTTCCTTCATCATCAGGTTTAAAATATCCCGATACTTTTATCCAGTTCATAGTATCAATTATTGGTGAACCTGAATATTCAATGTGTGCATATCCTAAAGGTACATTATAACTTGGTATATTTTTACCAAAATAAGCACCAACATTTTTAATTCCATAAGCCGAAATATTACATAATGACACATAAAATTCAGCATAATAAGTTCTCACAGGATTTAAACTATTAATTAATTCAACAGAAATATATTCCCTGGTTTCTAAGCTTGTTGTATAAGTATAAAACATAAAACCGGCATAAGCATTACCTGTTCGAGCATATTGATAGCCATTAAAATTTTTAGGAATCCCTACAATACCGGTTGACCATGGAGGATGTGGATAATTATTACATTCATGGAATAATTCCGATGCCCCCCCCCCCCCCGGGGGCAAACCAATGATTTGCAGCATTAATTTGACTAGTATTTGTAGGACACCATAAAGTATCTTCAAAACTTGGATTAGGTACTAAGTTTTGAGTAAACAAAAAAATTGGAATATTTAAAACTATTATTAGTAATATTATTTTTTTCATAGTACTAAGATAGAATAAAAAGCCTAAGGTTTAATCAAAGCTTAGG
>JAIPBB010000015.1 GCA_021739805.1 Saprospiraceae bacterium
AAAGTAGGGAATTTTTCTTCAGCATCTTTTTTTACTGTAAGTAATCTGAATTCTCTAATAGCATTACGCATTGTTTTTCCATAATATTTATTACGCAACCTTCTTGTTTCAGATGATCTGATTCTTTTTAATGTTGATTTGTGATTAGCCATAATCTAATTTTATTAATTCAATATTTGTAGTCCGTAGGGGATTCGAACCCCTGTTACCAGGATGAAAACCTGGCGTCCTGACCTGGCTAGACGAACGGACCCTTTATTTTGGGAGTGCAAAAGTAAAACTTTTTTTCTATTTAGCAAATAAATAAATAATATTTCGACTTTTTTTATAGTGACTCATCTACATCAGCCTGGAACTGGAATCCAAGGCGTTTCCCTGTTTTTAAACTTATGTTTGATGCAATGCTTTTCATTTCCATAACACTAACTTCTTTTACATTATCAAATGGTGGTGTTAATAAGTCAAAATCAATACAATAAACAATGGTTGATTCAAGGATTTTCTTAATAGCATCATCATCAATAATTTCATTCACAAAATTATTATATAAGAAACCAAGTTGCCTTTTCCCTTCTATAAAAAAGTGTTTTTCACTATTAATAAAAAGCCTGCCGACTAAATAACCAACATCATTTAGCCTATTATATTTGAATGAATCAGAAAGGAAATTGTAAAAGTGTATTATGCCACAATATGACCTGAGTTTATCTTCTTTGACATAAGATGTTTTCATAATTTCGTGTTCACGAGGAAATTCAAAAACATTTGTATGCATAGTTGCAACCAACAAATCACCGGCAAATTTCATTTCAAACTCAAACTCTCCTTTTACCCTAAAATCAACAGTTATATTTTTATGAGCTTTTGGCAGTTTATCCCTGGTTTCATTAGTTATTTCTTTACCAAAAGCTTTAAGTTTTTTAAACACATCCAAAGTGTTTTCATAAATCTGTTGTTTTACAATAGATTTCTCCGTAAGCCTTTGTAATATCTGGTTATTATCATTTTTCATGCTGATAATTTATTTATTTTGAAAGGAACAAATGTAAAACTTTTTCTTATGTTTCTAAAAGAAATTATTTGTTATTGGAAAAGTAGGATTTGAAAAGATAATATTTCACTTACTCGAAAGTAAAAGTAAGCCAGAAGATTTTTGAATTCAATCTATCAATACTACTGGCATAAACGTTGTTTTCTTGTTTTAGAAGATTTCTCATTCCATATGCCATTTGTAATTCAACTCCAAATTTGAAGTAGTTTGTAAAAAAATCGAATCCTGTACCAAGTGTTAAGGAATAATCATTTTCATATAATTTCAATAAAACCTCCCGATTGTCAGCTTTCTTTTTTGATTGAGATGCAAGGTCAATACTATAACGTGCCCCCGCAAGGACATAAGCTCTTGCATTAGTAAGTCGTTTGGAACTGTATTTCAATGTTAAGGGTAAATCAATATAAGTTGATTCAACCCGTTTTTTATCAGTAAATAGGCTTGTATTATTATATTTAATTGTGTATTCAAGAACTCTATCGCCAAATGAAAGTGTAGGAACAAATCTAAGATTCAAGTAATTATACAATTTCAGGCTCGAAACAATGCCAATATTAAAGCCCATTTCAGCCACAGGCTCAATTACCATTAAACTGTCGAATTGTTGTCTGTTTTTATCAGGTGTAACCACAAAATTCATTTGGTTAAATCCAAGAGTAAAACCAAAATGATATTTTTTATAATCATATTTTGGTAAATTCTCAACTTTACGCCTTTGTGCATGGAGCGATGCAATGGAAACGAAGGAAACCAACAAACTTAACAATATGACTTTAAAGACTTTCAAACAATTTGTGTTTTTTTGATTGCTTTATTAACGATTGATATTTAAAATTATTTTCATTTCTAATTTCTTGTGCAAAATAAACTCAATTTATAGCTTTATGCAATTACTTTATACTAATTCTCATCAATTTTGAAAATCAAAAGCTTTTGATATGAGTAATGTAGTTTAAAACAGACTTAAAAATTTTGCATAAAGTTCTGTATAGTATTTTTGTTTTTTCACATTTTTTCATATTTAAAACTAACATAGAATACGTAAATATTAACAGGAAAGTTTGCTTTAGTGTGCTGAAATTTAAATGAAAAGATTTTAAAAATAAGAGTCGTCTTCGAAATTGTTGAGATTTAATAAAATTTAAAGCTTATTAATTTCATCAATTAATTTATCCTTATTAACAGGCACAACACCAACTTCTTCGCAAACCAAACCACCCGCCAGATTTGCGATTGTTGCCAATGTATCAAGAGGAAGCTTAGCGGCAATGCATAATGCTGCAACACTAATCACAGTGTCGCCGGCTCCTGAAACATCCGAAATATTTCTAATATGAGCCGGGATGATATGCTTTTCTTTATCATTACTAATGTAAACTCCATTTTCCGACAAGGTTACCATCACAACTTTGGGCGTTTGTTTAATTTTCAGCAATTGAACAGCACTCGATAATTCTTCCTGATTTTTATGGTCGAAATAAAGATTAAGACCTTCCTTCAACTCCTTTAGGTTGGGTTTAAATAAATCAATATTCTTATATGCCTTGAAGTTTTTTCGTTTTGGGTCGGCAACAACAGGAATTTGATGTTTATGAGCAAATTCTGTAACAATGCGTATTAAATTTTCATTTATTACTCCTTTATCATAATCTTCAAATATTATTACATCAATTTTTTTATTTTCAATTATGTCTTTAATCTTTTTAATGTATTCTTTCTGCTCTATAACATTAAGTCCGTATTCAACTTCTTCGTCAAATCTTAGCATTTGAGTGTTATTGCCAATCACTCTAAATTTTGTTGTTGTCAGCCTGTTTTTGCTTTTAATAATTCCTTCGGCTGAAAGATTTCGTTTATCCAATAAATTAATAAAATCATCACCGGCAGCATCTTCACCAATAACAGAACAAAGAATTGCTTCTGCACCAAAAGCACGGATATTCATAGCAACATTTGCAGCTCCACCAAGTCGATTCATTCGCAGATGAACAGAAACAATAGGAACCGGTGCTTCAGGAGAAATTCTTTCTACATTGCCCATTAAATAAGAGTCAACCATAACATCTCCGATTACCAGAACTTTAAAGTCTTTAAAACTCTTTATCGCTTTTATAATATCTTCTTTGCTTGTCATTTTTTTTTGGAATTAATTTTTGTTGTTACTGCAAAGTTAAAGAATAAATTAATATTGGCGTCATTTGCTTTGCGTCATTTATCCTTCGGATGTCATTCAGTTGTCATTTGCTTCGCATCATTTGTTGTCATTTGCTTCGCGTCATTAAGTTGTCATTTGCTTCGCGTCATTAGGTTGTCATTTGCTTCGCGTAATTAGGTTGTCATTTGCTTCGCGTCATTCAGTTGTCATTAGGTTGTATATTTAACAATTGAACAATTGAACAATTTAACAATGTAACCATAAAAGGAATAAAAGAACATAAAAGTTAATTAATCAGGAATAGAACAATGTAACAATTGAACAATTGAACAATTGAACAATTGAACAATTGAACAATGTAATAATGTAACCATAAAAGGAATAAAAGAACATAAAAGTTAATTAATCAGGAATCGAACAATGCAACAATCGAACAATTTAACAATTGAACAATCTTTCTACTTCAACGCTGCCAATCCCTTTTTAATTCTTGCAACCGCTTCAATCAAAACATCTTTAGAAGTAGCGTACGAAATTCTGATACATTCAGGACTGCCAAAAGCACCGCCCGGAACAAGAGCAACAAAAACCTTATTTAGCAAATACATACATAAATCACCGCCGTCTTTAATAAGCGTTTCGCCATCTGATTTTCCATAATAATATGAAACATCAGGGAAAATATAAAATGCCCCGTTTGGAATATTTGTTTTCATGCCCGGAATATCTTTCAGTAAATCAAGAACAAGGTCTCTTCTCTCTTTAAACGCCACAAGCATTTCTTTCATTTCAACCAATGTTTTTGGGTCAGCTTGAAGAGCAGCAACGGCAGCTTTTTGCGAAATTGAGCAAGTGCCTGAAGTGATTTGTCCCTGGTATTTATTACATGCATCCGCAATAACTTTTGGTGCCCCAATAAAACCAAGTCTCCAGCCTGTCATAGCAAAACCTTTTGATACTCCGTTTACAGTGATTACTTTATCATAAATATTTGGGAATTGAGCAAAACTTTCATGCTTTCCTGAGAAATTGATATGCTCATAAATCTCATCCGAAAGAATATAAATATTCTCATATTTTGCAACTACATCAGCAATTGCTTTTAGCTCTTCCTTAGTGTAAACCGAACCTGTAGGATTACATGGAGAGTTAAACATTATTAATTTGGTTTTTGGAGTAATAGCTTTTTCGATTTGGGTGGCTGTTACTTTAAAATCCTGCTCAATTGTTGCCTGAATATTAATTTCAACGCCTTCGGCAAGTTTTATTAATTCTTTGTAGGAAACCCAATAAGGAGTGGGAACAATCACTTCATCGCCCGGGTCAACTATGCTCATTAAAGCATTTGCAATTGATTGTTTCGCACCTGTTGAAACAACAATTTGCTCCGGCTTATAATCCAGATTATTGTCGCGTTTAAACTTTTTACAGACAGCTTCACGCAAATCCTGGTAACCCGGAACAGGTGAATAATATGTAAAATTATCATCAAGTGCTTGTTTTGCGGCATCCTTAATAAATTCGGGTGTATTAAAATCGGGTTCGCCAATGCTTAGAGCAATAACATCATGACCTTTAGCTTTTAACTCACGACTTAAACGAGTCATAGCCAATGTTTCCGACTCCGATAAATTTCTTATTCTTTTAGATAATATTTCCATTTTGTTTGATTTTGATTATGGGCAAATTTAGTAAAATTGTGATATATACAATGCTGAGTTTTATCAGTTATTAAAATCATTATTTAGAAAACAAAATAAATAATATGAATGTCATATATTTATTTGGAAAGTTTTTTTATATTTGGACTTACTAAAAAATGTCCAATATGAAAAACCTACTCACAACAACATTTATAGCATTTTTTTGCTTGAGTTTAAATGCACAAACTCCAAATTGGGCATGGGCTAAATCAGTAGGAGGCACTAATCATGATGGAGGCAATGACATTTGCACTGATGCAAGTGGAAATGTGTATGTGGCTGGCTATTTTACTAGTCCATCCATCACTTTTGGGACAACTTCTATAATCGGCCCAAGTATGTTTATTGTTAAATATGATGCTTTAGGTAATGTTCTTTGGGCGAAATCAGTAGGTGCAACTAGCTATGGCTCCACTGTGGGTATCTCCACCGACACAAACGGAAATGTGTATATTTCTGGTTATTTTCATACTCCATCAATCACTTTTGGAGCATTTACTTTAATGAATGATTTGGCAACTTATGCTGATATTTTTGTTGTGAAATACGATTCCAATGGAAATGTGCTCTGGGCAAAATCAGCTGGTGGAACTTCCGATGACTTTTGTACTAGCATGTTTACCGATGCAAATGGAAATATGCACATAACCGGCCGATTTTATAGCCCATCAATCACTTTCGGAACGATTTCTTTAACAAATATAGACTCTTCTTTACATGGTGCAGATATTTTTATTGTTAAATATGATGAATCTGGAAATGTACTCTGGGCAAAATCAGCGGGTGGAGTTAAAACTGAAATAGGTCAAGGAATTTCCATTGATGCAAACAAGAATGTGTATGTAACTGGTTTCTTTAATAGTACATCAATCTCTTTCGGGACAACTACTTTAACCAATGTAGGCTTTAGTGATATTTTTATTGTGAAATACGATCCGAATGGAAATGTGCTCTGGGCAAAATCAGCTGGAGGAGCGGAAGGTGAAGGAGGCAAAAGTATTACCATAGATTCAAACGGAGGTATTTATATGGCAGTATTCTTTAACAGTAAATCAATTTCTTTCGGAACAACTACTTTATCAAATGCAAATTGGGGCTGGAGCGATATTTTTATAGTAAAATACGATACTTTGGGCAATGTACTCTGGGAGAAATCAGCGGGTGGTCTTGGTGATGATTTAAGTTCAAGTATTTCCGCTGATTCACATGGAAATGTTTATTTAGCGGGTTCCTTTCATAGTCCATCTATTACTTTCGGACCAACTACTTTAACATATGTAGGCAATAGCGACATTTATATTGTGAAATACGATGCTTCAGGCGTAGTAAAATGGGCAAAATCAGCTGGTGGAAATTTCGATGATATATGCAATAGTATTTCCAATGATGCAAGCGGAAATTTATATATAACCGGTTTCTTTGATAGTGATTCAATCACTTTTGGAACAACTCCTTTAACTAATGTAGACAAGAATGATATTTTTATTGCAAAATTAAGTAGTACTACCGGCATAGAAGATGAAAAATATTTTGAATATAAAATCAATATTTTCCCAAATCCATTTTCATACTCCATAACAATACAAACCAATAATCACTTCAAAGATGCAAGCCTGAATGTTTACAATATAAACGGACAGAATGTAAAACAAATAAATAATGTATCGGGAAATACCATTACACTTAATCGTGATAATTTGCCAAATGGAATATATTTTGTTCGTTTAATAGAAAATAATAAAGTGATAGTTTCGGAAAGGATTGTAATTTCAGACTAACAAATAATTGTCAGTATTGGCACTCGTCTGGAGACCTTATAGCGTAAATTTAAAATCTGTACCATTGCTGAAAACTTTATAATCCACAAAGCACAATCTAATTGAACAAAAGGCGTTTAAAGCAATATGAAAATCAAAGGCCATATAATTTTTGTTACTATTATTTGTTTTCTTTTTTTATCTCCAACTCTCAAAGCAGAATCTGTTGGATGTATTAAATTTAAGTTAAAATTGACACTCGAAAATGATAGTGTAATTATTGGAGATTTCTTTTATCATGGACTGTATGCGTTTCAGGATGTTCATCCGGATTCTTTTTCTTTTGAATATTATCGTAAGATAAGGAAGGATTTTAATGATACTATTAAAATTTACAATAATGTAATTTCACTAAAATATCCAAAACTTTATCCATGCAAATATAAAGCTTGTCAAAAGGAGGATGTGTTAAAAGTGGCTTTGAATAGTATTAAATCCCATGAGGTAATAAGTAAAACAATTTGTTATCCTGAACTTAAGACTTTATTTCATGTTGGATGTGGATATTCACCAGTTGTTATAACTGAATTAATAAAAGAAGAAATTGAATTACTAAACGAAAAAGAACCCATTTTATCTTTCAACTTCCATCCAGACAAATATTGTGGATGTGAAATGTTTTGCATGCCAATAATTGTATCCTACAATAAAGAAATGACCAAAGGTGAAATAATCGAAATTTTAAAAAAAGAATGGTGTTATGATTTCTCTTATCCTTTAGATGATGAAAGCTTATGCTTTTCCAGACACAATGCACTCAAAAAGAGATTCGCAAAACTAAATATTATTATTTTTAAGACTTACTACTATAATTAGAATAGTATATTTACTGCTTGCGAAGTTTTGCAATTTGTGCCATTAAAAAAAAATTGCAATCTATACAATCCAAAACTTTAGCATCCAAAACAATACAATAGCAATTTTTTATTATTTTTACCCTAATAATTAAAAATAAAGTTATGGTACATTTAGCATATTGTGATGATAAAGCAAAAGTGTTAGAGAAAATTTTAGCAGGAACAAAAACTATGATTGTTAGAGGTGCCGCAGGAAGAAAAATCCCCCACAGTAGGGTTTTTGAAAATGAGCAACTGTACTTTATTAAAAAAGGTTCGGGATTAATTACAGCTACTGCAATTGTAAAGTCGGTTCAAAATTATACAAAGCTCACAGATGATGAAATAAATTCGGTTTTTGATAAAAACAAAGAGAAGCTAAATTTAACAGATAAGCAAAGAGAACGCTGGCATAAGAAATGTCTTTGTATGATTGAATTTAATAATGTAAAAGAGATTGAGCCTTTAGATTTTGAGCATCAAAACAATATGGATGATTGGTTAATTATAGAGAAAATTGAAGATGTATTGTTCTGGACTAGTATTCCTTATAATTATGATAAGACTCGCTTTAAGAAATAGAAATGCATTTTAATAAGGACTCGTTCGGAAACGAGCTCCTGCTGATGCAGATTTGTAATCTATGCTTCAATAAATTTTGAAAAAATAAAAAAATAATGAAAAAGATTAATGACAGAAGAAGAAGCTAAAAAAGTAATCAGAAATAACGATTTATCTTCAAAAAATAAAAAGAGAAAATGTTTGGTTGATAATTGCAATTCAAAGACTATTTCTTCTCATTTATTGTAAAAGAATGGAATTCTAAATAGAATTTTATTTCAAAATCATTTATACGAAATCGGAATAAATCCATTTAATACCGATGTGAATTAATTAACAGTCCAAATCTAATATTAAATATTGTTTCACACGGCATTAACCATTGTAAAATTCAAAATGTCCTTTGGACTATTTTGAATTAACAATTGGTATAATAATCCAAAATTGAATTTTCAAAAAATAGGTATAAATCAAGCATTAACGTTTCCTGGATTTTGCAATAAACACGACACGGAGATATTTAGAGAAATAGAAACTGAGTCTATCGATTTTAAAAATTACAAAACAAATTTGTTGTTTTCATATAAAACAAAATTAAAAATAGTAATTGGTCGTCCTGTTGGTGATGTTGGAAATGATATTTTACAATTATTAAACAACACTAAATTCCCTGAAGGTGTGGAATATTTGCCAGAAAGTGACCTTAAATTCCAAGATGATGCGTTTGTTACACTAAGCCTGGCTATATTGATTGCAATTGTGTTGGTTTACCCTGTAATGGTAGCACTTTATGAAAGTTATATGCATCCACTTGTAGTTCTGTTTTCCATTCCTTTATCTGTAATTGGGGCACTATTTGCTTTAGCTCTCACACAAGAAGCGATAAGTATTTTTTCTATCCTAGGAATGTTAATGTTGATAGGTTTAGTTACAAAAAATGTCATTTTGGTTGTGGATTTCATTAATCGCTTGCGAAAAGACGGTATGATAAGGACACGTGCAATTGTTAAAGGTGTTAAGCTGCGAATACGACCTATTCTGATGACAGCTATTTCCACTATTGTTGGTATGCTGCCTATTGCTCTTTCTCAGGCTGCTGGTAGTGAATGGAAAAATGGACTTGGCTGGACTTTGATTGGTGGCATGACAAGTTCTATGCTTCTTTCAGTGATTGTTGTGCCAGTAGTTTACAATGTTTTTGAAAATTTAAAATCTAGAATAATAAAAACAAATTTAAACATTTGATGATATTAAAATGCTCAAAATGCTAATGTCGAATAAATAATTTGACATAAAGTGCGAGATTTGAGTATGGTATATTTAAAAAGCATAGTAATAAAATATCATTTTTTTATGAGACTTTTTTATTTACTTTTGAAAACAAATTAGGAAGTATTCGTTCATAGCCGAAAAATGAAATAAATTTCTTAAATTTGTATTATTAACTTCAATAAAATAAACAGAAGTTTAGCAAGATGCCAAATATTACCAAAAAATTTAATTTGTTTCCAATGTTAAATAAACTTGTCTTTTTTGTTTTAGTAGCAATTTGCCTTTCTTCAACTAATGATTACAGTAAAGAATATTATAAAAAATCTGAGCTGATTGAGAAATTTGTGAAGTTTATTGAATGGCCCAATAAAGCACGAATGTATATCAAAACAGAACCTTTTATTATAACTATTATTGGTGAAAACCCATTTGAAGAAACCATTAGCAAATACTTTTCAAGCCGGAAAATTTACGATAAAATAATTTTAATCCGCTATATTGAACATGTTGAAGAAATTAACGGAAGTCATATTTTATTCATTTCTAAATCGAAGAAAAAACAATTAACTGAAATATTAAAATACACTCATAATAAACCTATTCTTACTTTAGGAGAAACAAAACACTATTCAGAAAAAGGAGTTCTCATAAATTTTTATACCGAAAACAAAGAAATAAAATTTGAAATAAATGAAACAGCTGCCAAGAATTCGGGACTATATATTAATTTCCATTTATTAAGTGCAGCAAGAATTATTAATCCGATTAAAAAGAGTTGATGAAATTTTTACGAAAGTTATCTATAAGGAATAAACTTATTCTCATTATACTTTTTGTTACTATAGTAATAATGACTATTGGAGTCATTATTGTCGGCTCTGATTTTGTTGGTAAACAAAAGAGTGAGCTATTAAATCAATATGTTTTTCAAGCTAAGATAATTGGTGAGTATTGTATTACTCCAATGACCTTTGGAGACAAAAAAGCTGTTAACGAAATTTTATCTAAATCACGAAGCATTTCTGATATCGTAAGTATTCGAATTCTGGATGAAAATCTTGAAACAATAGCATCATTTAATAAAGACAGTAATTTAGAGTTTAAAGATATTGCTAATACTAATTCAGAGCGAAGATTTGTAGATGGTTATTTGACAATTCGCGAACCAATAGTTTATTTGGGTGAAGATTTCGGTCTTATTTGTATGATAGTTTCGACAAGTAAGTTGAGTGAAAAGATTCAAATTTATTTTTTAAAGTTTACCTTAATAATAATTATTCTATTGGCAATTGCTTATTTAATGGCTGTTTATTTTCAAAGACTTATTTCAAAACCAATTTTGGAATTGTCTGAAATTACAAATAGAATTTCGAAGAATGCCGATTATTCATTGAAATTAGAGAAAAAAAGTGATGATGAAATTGGAAAACTTTACGACAATTTCAATAATATGCTTATGCAAATTCATAATAGGCAGCAAGAAAGGGATAAGGCAGAAAAAAGACTGGAAAAAGAAAAAACAAGAGCTGAACAATCAGATAGACTAAAATCAGCTTTTTTAGCAAATATGTCGCATGAAATAAGAACTCCAATGAACTCAATTAGTGGTTTTTCAGAACTTTTGGAGGATGATGAGCTTGACAAAGAAAGACGAACAAAATACATTTCAATTATTAGAACAAATTGTGATGCACTATCACAACTGATTAATGATATTATTGATATTGCCAAAATTGAAGCCGACCAGTTAAACATTAACATCGGTCATAGCTCGATTAACGATTTGCTTCAGGAAATCTTTTTGATATATAAAGAAAATGCCGCTCATCAAAAAAAGGATATTGAAATCAAAATGGTAGCTGTCGAAAAGAATATCACCATTTTCACTGATGAATTCCGACTCAGACAGGTATTATTAAATCTTATCGGAAATGCATTTAAGTTTACAAAGGAAGGCTTGATTGAATTTGGCTGTAATTTGTTTAATGAGGATTTGTTGTTTTATGTAAAAGACACCGGAATAGGCATTCCAAAGGAAGAAAAGAATGTAATATTTAACAGGTTCAGACAGGCAGATGGCTCACATACAAGGAAATATGGTGGAACAGGACTTGGCTTAAGTATTTCTAAAAGCATTATTGAACTATTAGGTGGTAAAATCTGGGTTGACACTGAAGTTGGTGTGGGTAGTACGTTTTATTTTACTATTCCTTATAAAGAAGTTGATACATCAGAAAATCAAATTAAAAGCATGCCTGCAGGCCAAGTTTCCTACGATTGGTCTGATAAGAAAATATTAATAGTTGAGGATAATCCCACTAACTATCAATTCTTAAAAGAAATCTTGGTTAAAACAAATGCTAAAATTGTTAAGGCAGTAAATGGGAAGCAGGCAATTGAAGTGTTTAAAGAAAATGCTGATATTGAATTGGTGTTGATGGATATTAATCTGCCAATATTAAACGGTTATGAAGCTACTAAAGCAATAAAAAAAATAAATAAAAATGTTCCTGTGATTTCTTTAACAGCATTTGCAATGGCCGGCGAAAAGGAATTAAGTATCGAAGCCGGATGTGATGATTATATCACAAAACCTATAAAAAGCGAATTGCTTTTCAGTAAAATTAATAAATTTTTCACGGTCGAATAATATCGGGTAAATCATAATTTTTATTAATTTTAATAAATTATTTTAATTGGATTATGACAAAAAAAATTATTTTCTTTTTGATTATTCTAATTCAAAGCTTGTCAGCTAATGCTCAAAAGTCTTTTGATGATGAATCCAGGGCTATTTATATTCTGGATATTTCGAAATATGTTAAATGGGAGAACTTTGACAACATCAAAGTTTTTGAAGTTGGTGTGCTTGATAGTGATAATGCCGTTTTTAATGCTTTAGTTAAAGAAGCTTCAAACAGAATTACAATACAGGGAAAACCAATTAAAATTGTTCAGTTTAAAAGCATTGATGAAATTCATAAAACACAAGTGTTGTTTATGAACAAAAGAAGTAATTATGACATTGATTTAACTCTTAATAAAATAAGAGGAAACAACACATTGCTGATTAGTGAAAACTATGAATTTCATAAATCAATGATTAATTTTATTGTTATTGATGGCAGAAAACGATATGAATTAAACCTAAAGAAACTTGAATCGGAAGGTTTAAGTGTTAGTGAACTATTTGTTGCATCGGCAGTAACTATTGAAGCAGACTGGGAAAAGCTTTACGAACAAACTGAAAAAGAACTTGAACAAGAAAAGTTAACTGTTGTAAAGCAAAAAAGTCAAATTGAAAAGCAAATTGAAGAAATCAAACAACAGCAGCAACAAATAGCAATTCAAAAACTTGAAATAGAAAAACAAAAAGCCGAGCTAAAAGAACTCGAAAGTGAAATAGATGAAAAACAGCAGATACTTAATGAAAAAATAAAACTACTTGCAATTCAAAAAAATGAAATAGAAAAGCAAGAACAAGAAATAATCAGCAAAAGGAAGGAAATAGTAAGACAATATTCGATTCTTTCTAAGCAAAAAAGTGAAATTAGTAAGCAAGAAAGGAAAATAAACAACCAAAAAAAAATATTAAGCCAATATCTTGTTCAGCTTGAAAAGCAAAAGCTTATTATGTATTTTTTCGTAGTGCTGTTTTTTCTTGTTTCCGGACTTGGATATTTTATATATCGTTCATATAAAATCAAAAAAGAAGCTAATATTCTTCTTGAAATCAAAAATAGAAGAATTAATAAACAGAAGGAAGAAATCGAAATTCAACGTGATAATATTTCGGATCAATACGAACGCATTTCTGCCCAGAAAAAGCAAATTACTGATAGTATTTATTATGCTCAAAGAATTCAACGTGCAATTTTACCAAACCTCGAAGATTTCGATGAAGCCCTTGATAATTTCTTTATACTTTATAAACCAAAAGATATTGTTAGTGGAGACTTTTATTGGGAAACAAAACACGACGACAATATTGTTGTTGTTGCAGCCGATTGTACAGGTCATGGGGTTCCGGGAGCTTTTATGAGTATGTTGGGAATGACATTTTTAAACGATATTGTTAACAGAGAAGGAATTATAAAACCAAGCGAAATACTTAATCTTTTAAGAAATAATATTATTGATTCTTTGCATCAAAGTGGAGAAAACCAAATGCTTTATGATGGAATGGATATAGCAGTTTGTACAATAAACAGCAAAACAAATATTATTCAATTTGCAGGAGCAAATAATCCTATGTTTATTATCCGGAACAAAGAACTTATACAATTTAAAGGTGATAATATGCCTGTTGCTATTCACGATAATATGGTCTCATTTACCAATAAAGAATTTCAGCTTAAGAAAAACGATTGTATATATATTTTTTCCGATGGCTATGTGGATCAGTTTGGTGGTGTTCAAGGCAAAAAATTCCTTAGAAAACGCTTGAAAAATACTTTGATTGATTTGCACAGTCTTTCAATGGCAAATCAAAAGGAAAAGTTAGATTTAATTTTCGAAGAGTGGAAAAACACCCATGAACAAATAGATGATGTGCTGATAATCGGGATTAAGATTTAAGAAATTGACGGAATTTTCTTAAACTTATTCACAAACCCATTTAGTCGTTTCATCACCAACAATAACTGGTTCTGCATTTTCTTTTGTCTCAAGAGCCTCCCCGCAATATTCGGCAGCAGAAGTTTCAGAAATTATATTCCCATTTGCATCAGTAGTAACAGCCCGACAATTTTTGCATTCCTCATCCGGCTCGCAAGAAAACAAACCAAATGCCATCAAAACTCCTGCAATGATTAATATTTTGAATTTTTTCATGTGTTTATTTTTTATGATTATTATCTATGCCAAATTTATTCAATTTTTTCGAGATACGATATAAACTCTTTAAAATTTGTCAAAATAAGTCAAATACAAATTTATGTTGAAATTAGATTTTCTCACTATCACTGAAATAGAAGCAAAATCCTCAAATATTATTTAACAATTAGCTTTTGTGTTTTGATAGAATCTTCTGTTGAGAGTTTAATAATATAAGTTCCGCTTGAAAAATTAATTGTATTTACAAAGTAATTTGACTTTCCTTTAGGGATGTTTCCTGTGAAAATATTCTCTATTTTCCTTCCATAAATATCATAAATTGAAATATTAGCTTGAACAATATCCTGGCTTTCTACAGGAATACAAGTGATTCCTTTTGACGGGTTCGGATATGCCGGATTGAATTTTAAATCTTTTTTTGTTAGGTTTTCAACTGCTCCCGGATAAACCATAAACGACCAATATCCTTCAGGTGCTGTAATTGGCCTGACTTGCTGTTTTCCTGAATTGGATTTAGCTTTAATAAAATAATCAAATTTTGTAGGTTGCCCTATTCCCATAGGAAATGCTTGCGACTGCCAAATATTATTTATAGTGTCAGCAAAAAACATATTTAAAGAGTCCCAGGCCATCAGAGTATCTGTCCTGAAATAAACCCGGGCTTCAGATATTCCGCTTCGATGTTGAATTCTTGCTTCCACATAACCTGGATTTTTAACCCCATACATTGCGTCTAATTCCTGATGTGAAATAAGCAGAGGGTCATAACTGGCAATGCTGTTCGTAATACAATGAATAGCACCACTTGCCGGAATTGTTGAACTGCAATTTATTCCAATAACTTTATAAGCGGGCAATGATTCTTTTAAGATTCTTAATGCAGTTGTGTCGTATTGCTCATAATAGGTCGGAACAATGTATGTTTTGTTTACAAAAACACCATTTGTATAAGTTAAATAATCTCCTCCCTGGTTAGGGTATTTGTAGCTGTATGTATTATCCGGTGGCATTGGAATTCTAACAACTTTATATGGCGTTCCAAAAACTGAATTAAAATTCGACAAAACATATTGTAGGTTTGCTTCGATTTGTGGACCATCAGAAATTCCTTGTGGATATTGTCCTACCAGTAGAGTTTCCTCATCTAGCAATTTCATATGCATATCAATATGATGAATTCCATCGTAAGGGAGATTGGTCATATGAACGAAATTATTAATCCCCATAAATGCCTGGATAATACTATCAACTTTTGAAGTTGAAATTCCGGGATTTTCATCAAGTATTAAATTTGAAGAAAAGGCAGTTCCAAATCCATCAGAAAAGAAATTTCCACCGGTATTCACTAAGGAATAAGGTGCTGATGTAGTTTGGTAAATAGGTAATCCTAAATATTGAGCTAATTGTTGAGGAATGGTGTCGTCGTCATATCTTGGGCGATTATAAATCCAGTCGATAAGTATTAATGAATCAACATCGTTAGTGTAAACTGATTGAGCACCATAATCACGAATCCAAACGCTGTTAAATGCTGTTTCAATGTAATCAACATTAACAGCTGTGACTCCATTATTTGTTAAATAGCTTTTTACTGAGTTAGAGTCAGAACAAATAATTATCACCCTGCACTCCAATTGAGCATATTTAACAATTTGGGTTAAAACCGGTTTATAGCTTGTCCATGTAATTGTTAAAGCATCAATTTCTTCCCATTCACCGGGAGCTCTTAAAGGAGAATTTGGCGGGCTGGTAAATCCTTTTGATGAAATTGATTGTAAATATGAAGGCATTAAAGCTTTTTCAGCTTCTGTCATATAGTTAGGTAAATCCTGAGATTGCAGAATTAAACTAAAATGACAAAACAATAAAATACTGATTAATTTAATCGTTTTTAACATAATAATTTGAGAATAATATAATAAAAGAGCTAAATTATAAAAACCTGAGAATATTTCTCATTAAATTGTATTAGCTCTTCAGAAATGATATCAACCTAAGTAAAAAATTGAAATTTACAATTCACACACCCATTTTGTTTCAGTGCTGTCTGTAACAATTGGGGATTCATTTTCAATGTCTGTCAGGTTCTGTCCACAAAACTGGTTGGAATTTGTTTCGTTTAAAATATTACCTGCCTTGTCGTAAGTTACCTGCCTGCAATTCATACATGTTTCCTCTTGCTCGCCTCCGCAGCTATAGCATAAAAATAATAATACAACAACTGAAATTAATAAATTTATCCTTTTCATACTTTTGTGAGTTAAAAATTGTTTAATTTATAGAGTATTTTAAAATTCAAAAAATTGTTTTGTAATTTTACTCCAAAGTTAAACAAAATAATAAACAAAATAGTCTCAAACAATGAAAAAATTACATTTTATGGCAATAACACTATTAACATATTCGCTTTCTTCCTGTGGTCCTACATCAGAAGATGCCCTTGAGTACTATGAAGGGATTGTTTCATATCAAAAAGAAATAATTGAAATGGAAGAAAAACTTCAAAACGAAATATTGAAATTTGTTGAAATTTCTAATGACACTTCAGAAGTGGATTCAGTTGACCAAATTTATTATGATGAATTGGATAGTAGCTTCAATTCATTCATTAATCAAATTAATATTTCAATTTCAGATATAAACTTAATACCTGATTTTGTTAGTGATTCAACACTAAAATCAGCATCATTAGATTTTCTTAAAACTTACAAATCTGCAGCTGAGAATGAATATGCCAAGTGTATAAGTTTAATAAAGATTCCGGCTGATGAGTTTCAAGATGAACATAATGAAAAATTCAATGATATTTTCAGCAAACAAATAAACAGTAAGCTAGATATTGCCATTGAGAAATTTGGAATAGCACAGCAAAATTTCGCTGATAAATATGGGTTTGAAATAGTTGATTAAATCCTTCGTATTGAAGTCAGGGCTTCACTTAAAGTGAAACCCTGAAGGCATTAGTTAATTATTTTATAATATCTGTACTTTACTGCAAAACAACTTTCCCAACCCTCACAAATTCATCATTCCACAAACGGATAAAATAAATTCCTTTTGGCTGCTTACTTAAATCAACTTCAAATTTAAAAACGGTACACTGAGCGGAGTCGAAGTGTGTATCCTGAATCTTCTTTATAATCTGCCCATTTATATTTATAATTTCAATTGATTTCAGATTTTCCCCTTCGATGGTAAATATTCCATTCGTTGGATTCGGATAAATCTTAATTTTAGCTTCTTGTGATAATTCTGCAAAACCACTACATGGATCAAAAGTGATTGTAATATTGTCGTTATTAGTGCAATTGAAACTATCTGTAACTGTAACAGAATAAGTGCCACTTCCCATAAGCGAATCTACTGAAATTGTTTGAGTTGTATCCCCTGTTGACCAATGATAAGAAGCAAAACCAATTCCTGCATCTAATGTAATGATTTGATTTTTGCAAATTATTGTGTCGTTTCCTAAATCTACATTTGGAAGCTCATGAATTTCAATGTTTAAATAATTTGATGTATCTCCATGTCCACAAAGATTTACTCCAAATGCCGATAGTTGAACATTTCCATGGAAAGTATTATTCCAATCAACTGATGCTGTATTAAAATTATTAATTATTTGCCCTGCATTTGCAGGTTTTAAAAACCATTGACAGCTTGCAGCATAAGTGGCAACTGTTGAATAATAAGAATTAGAACTATTGAGACACAATTCTGTAGGACCTGCCGGAATTGAAGGTTGAAGTGGTAAAGGATTAACCACAACTGTAACCGTGTCAGCATCAGAACATAATCCAGTTGTAACAGTTACAGTATATTCTTTTGTAACAGTTGGACTTACTGTGATTGATGGTGTTGTGGCGTTTGTATTCCACAAATATGTTGTGCCACCTGAAGCATATAATGTTACATTATGTCCTTCACAAATAACTGTATCAGGCCAGGCAGTAGCTGTTGGACCACCTGTAATACTTACAATAACATTATCGGTTGCTGTACATCCGCTTGTATTGTTAGTTATGGTTAAAGTGTAAATTGTTGTAATAGTTGGCGATGCTATTGGGTTTGAAATTGTTGAACTAGTCAAACTATTTGTCGGTGACCATTGATAAAAAAAGCCACTTGTTGAACCACTTCCTATCATAACTCCTGCCCCACCACATGCAATTGTTTTGTCAAGTCCGGCATTGGCAATTGGATTTGGATTAACGGTAATATTTTGACTTATGCTATTTGTACAAGAATTTGCATCCGTAAATGTGTAAATAATATTGTGAATCCCTGAACCTGCATTAGATGGGTTAAAAGAATTTTGCAAAATCCCTAAGCCTGAAAAGCTGCCACCCGAAGGATTTCCAATTAATAAAAATGCTGAATCGTTTAAACAGCAATTTGAAGGTAAACCTGAAAAAGAAACCACAGGAATAGAATTAACAACCACTAATTGAGTATCAGAGCTACTACATCCGTTTATATCCGGTGGACAATAATAAATAATATTGTGAGTTCCGATTCCTGCAGAACCAGGATTAAAAGCACTTCCAGCAATTCTGTTACCTGTAAAAGTTCCTCCAGACGGGCTTCCTGTAATTACTACCGTAGCCGCATTTATACAATATGATGTGGCTAGTCCAACAATATTTACTATTGGCAAAGGATTTATTGTTAATAGCAAGCTATCTAAAGCATTACCATAAGGTAAAATACCAAAAGCAGTTAATTTTAGATAAACCGAACCGTTTGTTATATCGGCTGAACTTGGAGAATATATTGGGCTAAATGAAGTATCGTTTGAAAATGTTCCTGTTCCTGATGTTGTCCATAATAAATTTGTAAAATAAGTTGCAGTATCACCTATAACACTAAATGTAGTTCCGGCACAAATATCTGAATCTGTTCCGGCATCTGCTGTAGGTGGATGACTAACAGTTATTGTAATAGAATCTGTTCCACCAATCCCATCTTGATTTGTTACGATAACATGATAGATTCCTGCCTGATTAACAGTTATTGTTTGATTAGTGCTGATTATTTGGTGCGAAGGAACTTTCTTCCACATATAGCTCAATCCTGTACCGGCACCGGCATCAAGAGTTATAGAACATCCTAAGCAAATGTTTGTATCAGGACCAAGATTAACATAAGGTGCTTCACCAATCTTAATATCATCTAGTGCAATATCTCCGTATTGATTAATCCCTCTCACTGCTCGGAATCTAAGTTTTATTGTTCCAGTAAAAGATGATAAATACATGCTTGCCTGTAACCAATTAGCTGAGATACTGCTTTGCTGTTGACCGGATAATGAATACACATTATTAATCCAGCTACTTCCATTGTAAATATCAACATTTAAAGAGCCAATTCCTGAACCATACATATGATACCAAAATGTAAGACCCGGATTAATTAGCGAATCTAAATCTATACATGGGCTGTAGAAATATGCAATATTAGCTGTGTTACCATTAACTGCATCAGTATAAACATATTTACCTAATTGACTATAAGTAGTATGGTCAACTAATGGTCCTGTATTTGAAGTTGCTGTTGCTGCTGAATGGACTTGCCATTTGTAAGAAGTACTATTGCCTGATGTCCATCCATGATTAAAGGTTCCCGGATTTCCAATTGCAAATGTTTCAATCGTTTCACTATATGGATAATTAACTACTAAATAATTTGTTAGTATTTGTGTTGGCATAGCATTATTAATTGAATTTCCATCCCCACTTAATGATGATGAAGCATTAAATATATAGGAACCAATACCGGACATATCATAATTTATCGAAATAACAACATCCATTGTTGAATCAGGTTTTAAGCTATCGGATGAAATTATTACAGGGTTGAATGTCAGAGGATATGCTCCACTCACATTCACATTTATTATTGCAGTATCGATTGAAAAATTGATAGTTGAAAGACCATAGTTTTTTATTCTAACTTTTATTGTTTCATTTGCTGAGAAACATTCACCACTTAATGAATGAATAATAGCTGTTGCCCCGATATCCTTAGTATGAATTGAAAATTCATCAGCACCCATATCAGGGCTTAAAGTATCTCTTGGTTCACCATCAATATCATCAAAAACATTGGATAAAGGAATGCCTAAATTATTTAATAAAGGGTTAGAAACATGAAGGTCAGTGCTGGTATAAAACATTGGGTCAATAGAAACAGAATGTGCATCCATATTTGAAATATATTTCCAACCTGCAAGATTTGTTACTGAGCCCATTGTAGCCATATAACCTAAATAGTTGCCATTGGTTGTAAAATTATTATAGTCACTATAAATAGAATAGGGAAAATAATTATTACTATTATCAATGCTTATTGCATAACCTCCTGCATTATTAACAATAATATTGTTTAAAATAAATACGCTGTCTGAGTAACAAAAATATTCCAATCCAATACTACTTGAATTTGTTCCATAAATAAATACTGTATTATTATATAATTCAAGATCACGTGTTGGGAGACCAAATCCCAATGCTTTGCAAATACTTGTAGTAGCATTAATTGAAATGAAATTATTTCTAATAATTCCACTAGAATTAGAATTGCCTTGGTAACCATTTATTCCGTATGAAGCCCCATAAGGCATTTTGATAGTGTTTTTTTCGATTATATAATCACATAAATAAAAAAAGTTGATAGCACTATTTATTGCTGAATTATTATTTGTAAATTTATTTTCACTAATTGCTAATTGATAATGATATCTTATATATATGCAACAATGGCTTTGATTTATGAATTCATTATTTACTATTTCTATTCCATGAGAGCCATTGCCAGAATTATCATCAAAATAAGCATATGAGCCATTTATAAAACAATTTGAAATATATTTATTGGAATCGATTGGGGATGATCTATAATTATAAACTAAAGCTAATTCATCAGAAGTTGAAACAGTTGCCGCACCTATAACAATATTATTTACAAACTTGTTATTTGAAGAACCGCCATTAATTTTTAATACCACCCCATAAGCACCTGTTCCTGTAGATTGAATTGTAATACCCTTTATAATAATGTATTTTGATTGAACAAGCTTTACTGTAAAGTTATTTGCTGATGAAGTCGGTGCATAAGTTAAAATAACACTAGAACTATCCCCATTTGCAGATTGAAATGTAATTGTTTTAATGGAGTCTGCTCCGGTAATTGCCGGAATAGTTATTTGCTCATTATAAGTTCCCTGAGCAATATTAAAAACCACTGGACCGCTAATTCCACTTGAAGTTAGAGCTGCTACTGCTGCGGTAAAAGATGAGTAATTTCCTGATGTGCCAATTGTGTATGTGCCGCTGAGTTGGGCAAATAAAAAGAGTGGAAACATTAAAACTGAAAGGAGTATGGTTTTTTTCATTTTGTATGGATTTTTACAATAAACAAATTTAATGATAATAAATATGGAATCCAAGTTTTTGGTTTCTTTATTTTTATAGAAAGTTTGCTTGCTAAAAGTTGGTTAAATAACTGATAAGCTGTTAGATAGATAGATAGATAGATAGGGTGCTTTAAATCACCAAAAAAAACATCGAATTTTTCGCATTTCGAAGAAACAAATACTCAAAAATTTATATCTTGTTCTTTCGTGTTCAGATAGAAAATATTTCAGAATTACATCATTACCCCATTATCCCATTCCATAATACAACAAAATCAAAATTTTCTAAGACAGAACCAAATTTTTGAAAAAATTTTCTTAATATTGTATTTAATCAAACATTGTAAATCACAAATAAAATACGGAGGAATTATGACATTAATATTAAACAGAAATGACGTTATATCGGTCTTAAATATGAAAGATTGTATGGATGCAGTCGAAAATGCTTTTAAGGAATTAGCAAATGGAACGGCAGTTTTGCCATTGCGAACCCCAATCACCCCACCCGATGGGCTTGCGCTTTATATGCCTGCATATTTAAAAGAAGCCGAAGCTTTAGCTTGTAAAGTTGTCACTGTTTATAAAAACAATCCGAAAGATTATAATATGCCGGTGGTGATTGGGAAAGTGCTGGTACAAGACCCAAAAACCGGTGATGTTATTTGCATTATGGATGGCGGATATCTTACTGCTGTGAGAACAGGTGCAGCAAGTGGAGTTGCCACAAAATACCTTGCAAGAAAGGACGACAACCAGGTTGCAGGAATTTTTGGAACAGGTGTTCAGGCAAGTATGCAATTGTGGGCAGTTGCCGAAGCAAGAAAAATTTCAAAAGCCATTGTTTATGATATTTCTGATGAAGCTGCTGATAAATTTATTGCTGAAATGAGCAAAAAGCTTAATATAGAAATAGTGAAAGCTAAATCCCCTGATGATGTATTGGAAGCTGATATTATTTGTGCTGCTACTTCTTCAGCCACTCCAATTTTTGATGGTTCTAAAGTGAAAGCAGGAACTCATATTAATGGTATTGGAAGTCACACTCCAAATGCACGTGAATTAGACACTGAAATTATTAAACGTTCAAAATTTATCGGTGATTCAAGAGAAGCATGTTTTAGCGAAGCCGGTGATATTATGATTCCATTGCAGGAAGGAGCAATTACCAAAAATCATTTTTATGCTGATTTAGGTGAAGTTGTTACAGGAAAGTCAAATGGTAGAGTTGACGATAATGAAATCACTTTATTTAAATCAAATGGCTTGGCAATTCAGGATGTGGCAACAGCGAAATTAATTTATGATAAAGCTATTGAAGCCGGGATTGGGGTGAAGGTGGACATATAAAATTCCAAAAAACAAGCTCCAAATTACAAATAGATTCCAATAAAAAAATTACAAAATCCAAACCCGTTTTGAACATTTATTATTGGAATTTGGAATTTATTTGATATTTGTTTTTTGTAATTTGTAATTTATCCATACGGACAAGTTTTGTTTTTTGTTTTTTATAATTTGGTGCTTAAAAATCAATATTATGTTTATAAAATTCTTCAGAGCCAATCTTCCTTTTCAGCAGCTATTTTTTCTTCCTTTTTTAGGAGTTTTACTTTGGTTAAATGCTTTTATAAATCCATCTAATCTGATAGAATATTCTTTTAGCATGCCTTTATTTAACATTTTTGTTAATATGTTTGAAGGTTTAGTTTTATTAAGCACAATAGTAGCATTTCTCATCCTAATTCTCCAAACCTTTATTCTGCATAATGCAATTCGTATTTCAGGCTTAACTTCAAAAAATTCTTTATTTCCGGCACTGATTTATTTGACTCTTATGAGTATGAATTCTGAATTATTAACACTGAATCCTGTGTTAATAGCTAATCTGTTTATTATTATGGCATTGGATTTAGTTTTTAGGATATTTGCTCAAGAGCAGCCTTATGCTAAAATTCTGAATGCAGGAATCTATATTTCAATTGCATCATTATTTTATTTGCCTGCAATTTTTCTAGGTGTTTTTCTTTGGATGAGTTTTATTATTTATCGTCAATTGGAGTGGAGAAATTTTGTTATAGCCATATTAGGATTAATAACACCCTATGTTTTTTTATTTTTTTATTTATTTTGGTTCGATAAATTGAAGGAAATACCAACAGAGTTTCTTTATTTCCTTTCAATAGAAAATATTTTTGCAAACCATTACTCCCTTTTCGATATTATCTCAATATCCTTTTTAACAATATTATTTTTAATGTCGATGAAAAGCTTAATTAACAATATTAATAAAAGAGTTATAAAAGTTAGAAAGCTATTCTCTTTAACTTTATGGTTTTTAGTTATTTCATTTGCATCCATGATGTTTTCCGGCGAACTTTTTGTTAACCACTTTTTAATTTGTGTAATTCCAATTTCAATTGTATTGCTTAATTATTTCGAAATAGCTAAAAAACTATTTTGGCCTGAGTTAATATTTTCTCTCTTGCTTGTATCAATATTTTTAGAAAGGTTTTTTTGATGCTACAAAAATCATATTCAAATAAATTTGTTGAAGCCGGATGTGATGAAGCCGGAAGAGGTTGCCTTGCAGGTCCTGTTGTTGCAGCTGCCGTGATTCTTCCTAAAAATTTCAATAATAATTTGATTAACGACTCAAAAAAATTAAATGAAAAATCACGGAATAAACTTAGGCTAATTATTGAGAATGAAGCATTAGCATGGGCTGTTGCATTTGTTGACAATCATAAAATTGATGAAATAAATATCCTTAATGCTTCATTTTTAGCAATGCACAAAGCCATTGAAAAATTAACTTTAAAACCTGAATTACTTTTGATTGATGGCAATAGATTTAAAAAATACTCTGACATTAACCACCTCTGCATAATAAAAGGAGATGCAAAGTTTCAAAGTATTGCTGCCGCTTCGATATTAGCAAAAACACATAGGGACGAATTCATGAGTAAAATTCACCTGGAGCATCCTTATTATGATTGGATAAGCAATAAAGGATACCCCACTCCAAAACATAAAGCCTCAATTCTGGAATTTGGGCAAACTTCATATCATAGATTAAGTTTTCGGATAAAAGGGCAGCTAAAACTAGATTTAAATTAACATTTGAGTGTTGATTTGTTTTTACTATCTTGCTTCTAAAATCGCTGATTTTGTTATATTTTTGGATATTTGAGATTATTATTTTTGCTATTCGACAAATTCAGTTTTATGAAAAAAAAGAAATCCATTTTTAAAATTTTTATAGTTGTCATTTCAATTTTAGCAGTAATTTTTATTGGCTATTTTGCTTACACTTATTATAAAAAATTAAAGGAACCTACTACTTCGGTATTTAAAGCAATTCCTGAAAATACAGCTTTCATAATTGAGTTGAGAAACGCTAATAATCTATATTCGCAGCTTAATGAATCAAATTTTATTTGGAATTCATTAAAGCAGATTTCAAGCTTCGACAGTTTAACTAAACAAATCGAAAAACTTGATTCCTTAATTCAGGGAAATGTAAGTATATCAACAATTCTTGAAAATCAAAGTGTTTATATATCAACACATTTTGCGGGCTTCAATAAATTTGAATATTTATACTTAGTTAGCCTGCCAAACACCAGGCAGAATAAAATAATTAATAGTTTTATTGGTGAAAATAAAATTATTTCAACTAGTAAACATAATGGAGCAAAAATTAACACTATTCAGATAGAAGGCTTTGAAGAGAAGTTCTTTTATAGTGTTTATAAAGGTTTATTTATCGGAAGTTTTAATGAGTTATTGATTCAAAATTCAATTGACCGCGTGAATTCAGGAAACAGTATGAATGATGATTCTGACTTCCAAAAAGTATCAAAAATTGCATCCGACAATGTTGAAGGAACTGTTTACCTTAACTTTAAATATTTTTATCGCTTTTTGTCGAAGTATGCCCTGCCGACACACAGAAACAATATTAATCCTTTATCATATTTTGCACGATGGTCGAAATTGGACTTAACAATAAAAGATAATTCTATTTTGTTAAACGGCTACACTATTATTTCTGATTCAGGTGATTATCAATTAGGATTGTTTAAAACACAATCTCCCCAAAAAATTGAGTTTACTAGAGTTCTACCTCAAAGTACTTCTTTCTTTTTATATACAGGCTTTGAAAATTTCAAGGAATATTATGGCAATTTCAAGAAACTTCAAAAAGGCAACAACATTGAATTGGATAAAGATAAAACTATTGATGAGCTAAATAAAAAATATAGCGTAAATCTGCAAAATAGTTTGTTTTCATGGGTAAAAAATGAAATGGCTTTAGTCATTACCTATGATGGTGGAAGCAATATTGCTGATAACTCCTATCTGATATTTAAATCAGTTGATATTAAAGAAGCAAAACAAGCTCTCGACCAATTAAGCCTTAAAATTCACATGCAAAATGAGAGTCCGCCTGACACTAACCTTTATCGAACTTATGATATAAAAAGGCTTGATGTCCAGGCAATTTTCCCTTTGTTTTTTGGGTCATTATATCAAAATATTCAGGGGAATTTTTACACTTCAATTGATGATTACATTGTTTTTGCTAACAGTGAAGCGGCACTTATACGATATATCGACTCTTATATGATAGAGCGAACTTTAGCAAGAGACCAAAACTATATGGCATTTTCGAATAATATTTCAGGAGAAGCAAATCTTTATTTGTATTGCAATATTAAAAAGTCACTTGGACTTCTCAGCAATTATCTTGATGAAGACTATAGTCAGATTATTAGTGATAATCAATCTTCCTTTAGAAACTTTGAAGCCATTGGTATTCAATTTTTAATGGGAGATGAAATGTGTTATACCAACCTAAATTTATGGCACAATCAATCTGCTGAAGAAGAAAAAGTAACTTCATGGGAAACAGCTTTAGATGCCAACTTTTATGACAAACCATATCTGGTTACTGACCATAATACAAAAACTAAGAAAATAATTGTTTTTGATGTAGCTAACTTTATGTATCTCCTAAGTGAGGGTGGAGATATATTATGGAAAATTCCGCTTTTAGAAAAACCTATGAGTGAAGTTCATATTGTGGACTGTTATAATAATGGAAAATTCCAATATTTATTTAATACCGAAAACTATATTTATCTCGTTGATTTGAATGGCAATTTTGTTGATAATTTCCCTGTAAAGCTTGAAGCAAAGGCAACTAATGGAATATCTGTTTTCGATTATGAAAACAATAAAGATTATCGACTTTTAGTGGCTTGCACAGATAAAAAGATTTATAATTATCAAATTGATGGAAGCTTAACCAAAGGTTGGGATTCACCTGAATATAGTTCGGTAATCACTAAGCCTATCCAGCATTTGACCTTTAAAGGAAAAGACTTTATTGTTGTTGCTGACACTATTGGAGATGTGATTTTCTGCAATCGCAGAGGCGAACCAAGAATTGAAGCAAAGCTTGCATTCACAAACTCAGTGAATTCTGAATTTTATTGCAACGACAATAAAAACGACCCTAAAATGTTAACTACCGACAAAAGCGGTAGAATTGTTTTTATATCTCACAATGGAGAAGTTGAAAAAAAATTGATTAATGAGTTCTCATCGAAACATGAATTTTTATACGTTGATTTTAATGGAGATAATCTTAAAGATTTCGTTTTTAGTGATGATAATACAATTTTTATTTACAATTATAATTTTGAACTTTTACTAAAACAAAAGTTTGATGATGAAATTCTACCTAAACCTATTTATATCCCAAATTCTGCAAATGGACCTTTATTAGGTGTCATTTCAAAGACATCAAGACAAATTATTTTTATAAATAAGGATGGAATTCTTAAACAAAAAAATAATTTGTTTGGTGACAGTCCATTTGTATCTAAACTTTCGAAAACTGATGGACATTTGTATATTATTACAGCATCAGGAAAAATAATCTACAATTATCTTGTTGATTAATTCTTAGTAGCTTAGCGAAGCACAAGCTGTTTAGATATTGTAATGCGGTACAAAACAGATTTAGAAATTTTTCATAAAATTTTGTACTAGTATAGATTAATATTGCTTTCTCTTTAGTTGTGCAACTTTTTAGTGTAAAATATTGTCTTAGTCATGTGTTTAGTAATATTCACCCGATAACGTAACTAATAAACAGTAAATCAGTAAAACAAATTCTATTTCTAAATTATCATGTTTTATTGACAATCTACTGAATAATTATGAAGTCAATAGAAAATATTAATACTTTTATAAGAGAAAAATAATGATAAGAATTATTAAATTAAATTTGAGACAATCCTTGAAAAAAATAGTGTTTCCACTTTCAGTCCTGATTATTATATCCTTTGTGGTTCAGTCGTGTTATAAAGACAAATTCGATATGGCAAAATTGACTAAAACAGAATGGAATCCTGATTTAGCTGCTCCATTAGTAAAATCTACATTCACAATGAAAGATTTATTAGAAGCTGGAGATATCTCTTATACTGAAGATGCCAATAACTTCATAACAATAGTTTATTCTAGCAGATTAAATTCTGAATTAGCTAAAGATATGGTTACAATAGCTGACCAGACAATAGATACTACTTTTAGTTTTAACTTTCCGTTAAATTTACCTATTGGTGGTAGTACTACAGAATCATATAATTTTAATCAGGAATTTACTGCTTCAAATGGTGAAATATTCGACAGTATTTATATAAACAAAGGAAATTTACATTTTGAAGCTAAAGGAGATATGAATCATGATGGCAAAATTGTAGTTGTAATTCAAAAACTTACAAAGAATGGTGTTGTCTTTAGACAAGAAATTGATTATAAATATTTAGGTGGTCAGTACACCATTGTTACCGAAGATTTTGACCTTTCCGGATATAAAATGAAATTTTCACATGTCGGTGCAACCAATTTGCTTGGAGAATCTGTTGATATTACTGCTTATGCTGATGCTAATACGAATTATACTACCTATACTTTCGATGTTGAAAAAAGACTAGAAGGATTGGAGTTTCATAAAGTTTTTGGTTATTTTGGTCAATATGAACAAAAATTTGAACAAAATAAAGTTTCAATTGAATTATTTGATGGACTGACAATTGGTGAGCAAATTCTCGAAGACCCTCGTATTAACTTAATTTTTTACAACTCTATTGGAGCACCTTTAAACATTAATTTTCTTGAATTTAAAGCAGTTAATGGTCTTAATGAAGTTGTTCTTAGTAGCCCGGCAATTCAGGCAATCAACATTGATTACCCAAATATTTACAATGTTGGGCAAACATCTATTTCGAAAATTACACTTGATAAAAACAATTCCAATGTTCAGGATGTTTTTGATATTAGCCCTGAGAAAATAACTTATGAAGTGGACGCTAAATCAAATCCAAATGGTATAGTTGTACAAAACTTTGTGATTGATACAAGTAAATTCTTTATGGATTTAGAAGTTGAAATACCATTATATGGTCGTGCCTGGAATTTCACAATGCAAGACACTAATAATTTTAACTTTGAAGAAGACATTGGGGATATTGATGAAATTCAGTATATTGAACTTCGAATTAATGCACTTAATGAATTACCCGCTGAAGGGCGTATTCAAATCTATTTCACTGACACAAACTATGTTGTAATTGATTCATTATTTACCACTGAAGAACAAATAATTAAATCAGCAATCCCGGGAGCTGCACCAACTTATAGGGTAATTCAAAAAACACAGAAAACCACTTCCATTATTTTGGATAAAGCTAAAATGGACAAAATTCATGATGCCGGGAAAATACTTTCAACTATTAGATTTTCAACAGTCAACACAGGAGGAACAATAGTGAAGTTTTATTCAGATTATACAGTTGATTTAAAAGTGGGAGTGAATGTTAAGTTAAAAACAGAGTTTTAAAATAATTTATAATGAAGCTATATTTCAAATTAATAAATAGACAAAGTACGGCTGTAATACTTGTGTTTTTTATGATTTTTTTCATATCAAAGAATACTTATTCACAGCAATCTTTAACCCTATTTCATTTGGAACCAATTCCTGAGAACAATTATTCAAATCCAGCAATCATAACATCCTATGAATGGCATTTTGGTGTGCCGGGTTTATCTTCATTAGGAGTTTCATACGGAAATAGTGGTTTTAAAGTAAATGATTTGCTTGAAAGGCGTACTGACGATTCTATTAATCTGACTTTTGAAAACTTTATTGGTAAACTTAAAAAGAAGAATAATCTTAGCCTCGAATTTCGTGAAGAATTGATAAATTATGGAATGAAATACTCGGATTACTATTTTACTTTTAATGTTAGCGAGAGAGCAAACGTATATTGGAATTACCCAAAAGATTTGTATAATTTGTTATGGAAAGGTAATGGTGGTTTTCTTGGTGAAACAGCAGATTTTAGTGGGAATTCATTAAAAGTTACTCATTTTAGGGAATATGCTTTTGGAGCTTCACGCGAATTGAATTCGCAATGGACTGTTGGAGCAAAGCTTAAATTTCTTTTCGGAAAGGCAAATGTTTGGACAAAAAAGTTTGATGCCGGATTATACACTGACCCTGAATCCTTTGAAATAACAACTAATTCAAATATTCACATTAATTCTTCAGTACCAAAAGCATTTTCGGAAAGCGACGAAGAATTTGAGTTTGGGAAATATTTTTGGAGTAGAAAAAATTTGGGATTAGCTGTTGACCTTGGTGGCATCTATAAATTCAATGATGAATTTACTTTTTCGGCAAGTGTATTGGATTTAGGTTTTATTAGTTGGAAAAATAATCCAAAGAATTTCACAAACGAAAATACATCATGGACATTTGAAGGAATTGATGTTAACGATTATATCGATGAAACTGACAGTGTGATAGAAGAAAGATTGGAAAATTTACAAGATTCATTAATTGATAAGTTTAATATCCGGGAAACTTCTGACAAATATAAAACTGCATTAACATCAAAAGTTATTTTGGGTGCTACTTATAATTTATCGGATATTGAAACTGTTGGTCTTCTTGTGAGAAATACAATTTTCGATAAACGCATACGAACATCTGTAACCGCTTCATACAATCGTAAAATTCATGATATCATAAGTGCTTCAGCCAGTTATACTGTCATCAATAGAAATATTACCAATCTTGGTTTAGGTTTTGTCGTGAATCTTGAACCTTTCCAAATTTATGCTGCAACCGATAATATTGTTGGAGTTTTTGCACCAAATGCAGTGAAATATTATAATGTTCAATTTGGAATGAATTTCGTTTTTGGTGAAAAGAAATCAAAGGCAGCCCCATTGATGCATTAATTTTCTCGTTTCTCGTTTCGGGTTTAAAGTTTCAGGTTGCGGTTCTGACATTTTCGCATCTGACATCAAACATCAAACATCTGACATCTCCTTAGCCTTTCTTCAATCAACTCTCGACCTTCTTAAATAAATCATTTGACCTATTTCAATATCTTCAGGCTTTTCAATTTTGTTTTTCTTCATTAAAAACTTCTGTTGGACACCGTATTTCTGAGAAATATAATATAAGGTTTCATTTTCTTTAACAATGTGATAATCCTTTTCGCCTTTTCTTCTTTTAGGTTGAAGATATATAATTTGACCTTCAGTAAGAATTGGATTAGCCTTAAGTTCATTATATTTGATAATTTGCCATTTAAAAACTTCAAGCTCTTCACAGAGGTCATCAACATTATCATCTTTCCTTGCAATAATATACTTTATTCTATTGTTAGTTAGAATTTTTCTTTCATTAATTGAAATCGTTGTATTTTCTTCGGGATTGTTCTTTGCAGCTTTATTCTTTACTTTTACGTGTTCAACTTTTTCTTTTTCCTGTTTTTGTTTATTATAAGCAATTAAATTTTTATCAACATCGTCATATTTATACAGTTCGTAGCGTTCAATCAAATTAATTAAAAGCTGAGGGTATTTCGGATTTGTTGCATATCCCGCCTTTTTTAAACCTTCTGCCCATGATTTATAATCAGTAATTTCAAGTTCAAACAATGATGAATATCTGTCGCGTGTGCTTAAAAACAAAGAGTGGTCTTTGAATGATTCTTCAGCTTTTGCATATTTCCTAAAACATTCATTTTTAGTATCATCATCCTGGATAAAAGTTTCCCCTGTCCAGTCCATATGACATTTAATACCGAAATGATTATTTGCTTCAACCGCAAGTTTGCTATTTCCATTGCCGGATTCTAGCAAACCTTGGGCAAGAGTAATGCTTGCAGGTATTTTAAATTCAATCATTTTCCCAATTGCAATATCTTTATAAGTACTGATATACTCTTCTGGAGTAATTTTTTTATTCTCAGACTGTGCCTGGGAATATTGTGTGAAAAACAGTATAAAAACTGATGTGATTATTATAAAATTATGCTTCATAAAATTGCTTGTATTAAATTCACATCAAAATTAATGTTTTGAATCATATAGGCTCTGATTTTCTTTTGTTTTTATCCACATCCCTATGTTATTATCCATGATTTTGAAAATTAGAAGTAACTGATTACTCGTTTCTAGCTACTCATTGCTTGTTGCTCGTTGTTTCGTTACTTGTCATTTCGACTCTACTTCGCTCAGCACAGGCAGCTCAATGATCCAAGAACGGCCACTGAGCGTATTCTATGATAAAAAAAATCAAATTTAGCTAAAGTTATTAACATTTCTCATGCTGCATATTTCATTGTATCAACATAAGGAGAACTTCTATTAACAACGGCAAAAACTCTTGACAATAATTTATTTCTA
>JAIPBB010000016.1 GCA_021739805.1 Saprospiraceae bacterium
GTATATTAAAAATACTTCACAACCCAACACATCAAAAAAGGAAACTGTATTGAAATGACAAAGAAATAAAATGATAATTAAAAAGAAATCTAAAAAATATATAAATTAAATTTGTAAACAAAAATCAGGACGAGTCACTCCCTTCGGTCGAAAGGCAAAAGAAAAAAGTCGGAAGTCGGAAGACCGAAGTAAAAAAAGGCTAAGTCGGTAATCAGTGTTCGGTAATCGGAAAAAGGCAAAAGGCAAAAGGCAAAAAAGTTTAAGAAGAAGGCTAAGTAAAACGAAAGTATTAAAGTTATGAATCACGAAGAAAAAGTCCAAAGACTAATCGAAGAATTTGAAATGTTTGATGATTGGATGGATAAATACAATCATATAATCGAAATGGGGAAAACTTTAACTCCCCTTGATGAAAAATATAAAACCGAATCGAATGTTATTTCCGGTTGCCAGTCGAAAGTTTGGCTTCATGCTGAATATATTGATGGAAAAGTAATTTTCACTGCTGATAGTGATGCTATTATTACTAAAGGAATTGTGGGAATGCTAATAATTGCTTTATCGGGAAAAACACCTGATGAAATTATCAATGATGAATTGGGTTTTGTTGACGATATTGGAATAAAAGAACATCTCTCCCCAACCCGCTCCAACGGGCTTGTTTCTATGATTAAACAAATGAAACTTTATGCTTTAGTCTTCAAAACCAAATACGAATCTTAAAAGAAATTGATATGGAAGAAAAGAATAATTTCCTTATGCTGGAAACAATGGTTCTCGATATTATAAAAACTGTTTATGACCCTGAAATTCCTGTAAATATTTATGATTTAGGATTAATTTACGAAATAAAAATCGATGATAATAGTGAAGCCTGGATTAAAATGACCTTAACAAGCCCAAACTGCCCTGAAGCAGAACGTTTACCTGTTGAAGTCCATGATAAAGTCAAAGGAATCGAACTTATAAAAGATGCTCATGTTGAAGTTGTTTTCGACCCACCCTGGTCAAGAGATAATATTTCGGAAGCAGCGATGCTGGAACTTGGACTGTTATAATTAGTGCATGTAAATGATGTTTGAGAGTTAATATTAATATTCAAAATCACAAATGACAATTATTAAATTTTGGGCAAGCATTATTAGATTTAATTTATCATTAAATAAATATTTTGGAGAATAACATTCATATCACAAGCTGGCTACCAACAACAAAAAAGGAAGTTGAAAAAAGAGGCTGGGACGAATTGGATGTTATAATAATTTCCGGTGATGCTTATGTTGACCATCCTTCTTTTGGTAGTGCAGTAATTGCCAGAGTTATTGAAAGCGAAGGATTTCGTGTTGCAATAATTCCGCAACCAAACTGGCAGGACGATTTAAGAGATTTCAAAAAACTTGGAAAGCCACGATTGTGTTTTGGAGTTACTTCAGGCAATATGGATTCAATGGTGAACCATTATACTGCCAACAAAAGACTCCGTTCGGATGATGCATACACAGCAGGTGGAAAAGCAGGTTTTCGCCCGGATTATGCAACCACTGTTTACTCAAATATTTTAAAAGAGCTATATCCTGAAACACCTGTTATTATTGGCGGAGTCGAAGCATCATTACGCCGTTTAACTCATTATGATTATTGGTCTGACAAACTTAAACCTTCAATTTTAGTTGATAGCAAAGCCGATATTTTGGTTTACGGAATGGGAGAAAAACCAATACAGGAAATAGTTAGATTGTTAGACAAAGGTGTGCCGATTTCATCAATAACAAATATTCCTCAAACTGCTTTTATTAGTAAGAATAGTGAACTTTCAACTGAGAAAAATTGGAAAACATTTGAATTGACTTCCCACGAAATCTGTTTAAAAGACAAAAAAAGCTTCGCATCAAACTTCAAACATATTGAGCAGGAGTCAAATAAAATTAAAGCAAGAAGATTAGCACAAAAAACCGGTGATGATTTTGTTATCGTGAATCCGCCATATCCAACAATGAGTGAAAAGGAAATTGATTTTTCCTTTGATTTGCCTTACACCCGTCTGCCTCATCCTAAATATAAAAAACGTGGAGCTATCCCTGCTTACGAAATGATAAAATTTTCCATAAATATTCATCGTGGTTGTTTTGGTGGATGTGCATTTTGTACGATTTCAGCACATCAGGGGAAATTTATTTCAAGCAGGTCGGAAAAATCAATTTTAAAAGAAGTTGATAAAATTGTGGAACTTGATGAATTTAGAGGAAATCTTTCAGATTTAGGCGGTCCATCTGCTAATATGTTTAAAATGCAAGGAAAGGATTTAAGTATTTGCGAAAAGTGTATCCGTCCAAGTTGTATTTTTCCTGAAACTTGCAATAACTTAAACACCGACCACAAGCCTTTAATTGATTTATATAAAAAGGTTTCATCACACCCAAAGATAAAAAACGCATATATTGGAAGCGGAATCCGTTATGATATGCTGGTTGGTAAATCGAAAAAAGAAACACAAGAAAATTGTTATAATGAGTATATCGAACAATTAGTAAAAAATCATGTTTCAGGTAGGTTAAAAGTTGCTCCAGAGCATACTTCAGAATCTGTTTTAAAAGTAATGAGAAAGGCTTCGTTTGATTTGTTTTATGAGTTTCGTGAAAAATTTATTAAAGCATCGAAAAAAACAGGATTAAATCAACAAATCATTCCATATTTTATTTCAAGCCATCCGGGAAGTGAAATTAAAGACATGGAAGACCTTGCAACTAAAACCAGAGAATTAGGTTTTAAACTCGAACAGGTTCAAGACTTTACTCCTACACCAATGACTTTAGCAACAGTAATTTATTATTCAGGATATCATCCATATTCATTAAAGAAAATCTATACGGCTAAAACAAAAGAGCAAAAACTCGAACAACAAAAATTCTTTTTTTGGTATAAAAAGGAAGATTTTAAAACAAGAAATGATAATAGAAACTCGTGGAAAGAAAAAAAGTCTAAATAGAATTATTTTTCAACTTTAATTTCATCAGCAATTAGAATATTGTATCCATGTTTATTGCATTCAGGGCAAAAAGGTTCGCTTATATCAAAAATTGTTGAACATTTTTTACATTGAAACTTTTTCACCAATGTACTATCTTTTTGAGTCATAAAATCAAGATCTTGAATGGTTAGCCCAATGATACTGCTGCTTAGGTGACCGTGTTTTTTCTTACTCATAATAAAAAAATAAATAATTCTTTACTTCAAAACAACACCTTCTTACGGATAGCTTTGAAATCCGTTACTCAAAGGTATGATTTATTTTTAAACCACAAAGAATTTCTGAAGATTTTTTGTAATCTCCACGAAGTCTTTTACACTTAATTGCTCTGGTCGTTTGTCATAAATCTCTTCATTTAGTAGTCCAGAAGCCAGATTTAAAGTTTTCAAACCATTGCGTAAAGTTTTTCTTCGAACATTAAAAGTAGCTTTAACAATTCTTTTAAAAACAACCTCATCGCAATCCAATTTCTCTGTTGAATTTCTGGTTAATCGGATTACTGCTGATTTAACTTTTGGAGGGGGAGTAAATACAGTTTCATTTACTGTAAACAAGTATTCAATATTATAAAAAGCCTGAAGCATAACGCTTATAACCCCGTATTTTTTACTTCCGGGTGGCGAGGCTATTCTTTCTGCTACTTCTTTCTGGAACATTCCAACAACTTCAGGAACTTTATCACGATAATCAATAACTTTGAATAGAATTTGGCTTGAAATATTGTACGGAAAATTTCCTATTATTGAAAATGGTTTATTAAACAATGAATTCAAATCCAACTTTAAAAAATCTGCATTAAAAATCTTGTTTTGTAACTGAGGAAAATTCTGATTCAAATAATCAACCGATTCATTATCAATTTCAATCAGGAAGGTTTCAAATTCTTTTTTTTCAATAAGATACTTAGTCAGAACGCCCATTCCGGGACCAATTTCTAAAACATAATCAGTTTTTAATGAAAGACTGTTAACTATCTTTTGAGCAATATTTTCATCATTCAAAAAATGCTGACCTAAATGTTTTTTTGCTCTAACTGTCATTTTATCTATTGTTTAAGATTAATGCTTTAAATAAGGTGAAAATTCTGTCATTCGCTTCGCTGTCATTTGCCCTTCGGGCGTCACTTGTGCTTCGCACGTCATTAATTGTCATTTGCCCTTCGGGCGTCATTTACTTCGTGTCATTATTTGTAATTTTTACAATTGAATGACCACTTAATGACCATTGAATGACAACCTAATGACCACTTAATGATCACTTAATAAGAATCAATTCACCTGACCTTCTCTAAGTTTCCTAAATCTTTTCCTTGCTTCAACGGTATAAAGACTGCCAGGATAATCCAATAAAATTTTTTGATAGTATTCCTTAGCTTTTTCGGGTTTTGCAAATTGATTTTCATATAAATCGGCAAGCATAAAAAGAGCATCATCGGCAAGAATATCAAAAGAGTAATTATCAACTATTTTTTGAAGATTCTCAGCAGCCTTTTTATAATTTGATTTACTTAGATAAATCTCAGCTTTTTTATAAAGGATTTCATCATTGATTTGGTGATTTGGGAAATAATCAGCAATTGTATCAAGTGTTGCAAGTGCATCCTTATCTTTATTTTTAAAAAACAATAAATCAGCTCTTGCAAACATTATTAATTGAATATAAGTACTGTCTTCGTCAACATTGTCATTTATGAGTAAGCTTAATTCCATTGCATCGTTTGCAATTAGTTTGGATGTCGCAGCCTTCAAAACATCCAATTGAGCTTTTGCCCATTCAAATTCTCCAATATAAAACGATAGTTTGGCATTTTTAAATTTTGCTAAATGACCAATTGGTTCATTCTTAAAAGCTTTTTCTACCTGTGAATATAATAATGTTGCCTCCCACTGATTGCCCGACATTAATAATATATCTGCAAGCTCAATTTTGCAAAGAGCTAAATCCATTGGTGGGGCATTTTTGAAAGCTAAAGCTTCTTCAAGAAGTTTTATAGCATCATCTGTTTTGTCGAGATAAAAAGCCTGCATATGAGCCAGATTCTTAAGTATGGGAATAATACTGGCATCTTTACCCAATTCTTCAATAGTTGAAACAAAATCTTTTTCGAGAACAACCAGGTCTTCCTTTGTGAAATTCTTGGTAGTTGTAATTTTTTGATATTTCACATCCAACATCCGAATTTTGCTACTTAAATAAAGGAAGTTTTTATCACCCATTTTAATAATGTAGTTATAGGCTTTTATCGCAATATCATATTCTTTGTTTGATGCAATGATTCCGGCTAACTGAAACACTCTTTCGCCTTCTTCATTATATCTTCTGTCAAGAGATTTCGCCTGAACAAGGGCAAGTTCAAAATCCTTTTTTTGAATTGAATACCAAAAAAGCATTTCAGGATATAAGTAACTTGAAGGATGCTTTTGAGTTTTTTCAAGAAGCAGGTTTTTCAAAGCTTCCGACTTTTTGCCGTCAACATCATCGCTGATAATAAGTTGTAATTTACTTTGAATATCAGCCATATATTCAAAATTCTCATCCAAAAGATTGATGTATTCATTCATCATCTTTGTGTATTCACCTTTTGACTCATAAATATCAGCAAGTTCAAGATTAAAACCATAAGAAGCTTTTAGAAGTTTTCTGCCTTTTTCGTAAACACGAATTGCATAGTTTTCTTCTTTTCTAACAATAAAAGCATTTGCTAAATCAATAATGAGTTGCTGATTGTTGGGCATTTTTTTTATTGCCTGTTCATATTCTTTTTCTGCTTTCTGTTTTTGCCCTGACAGGCTGTAAACATATCCAAGCTCAACTTTAAACTTTTGATTGTCAGGATTTCGTTTTATTTCTTTCTTAACAAGCTTTTCAGCTCCTTTAAAATCATCTAATTTGATTAGACATTGGAAATAGTAATCGTAATTGAACTGGTTCGGCTTTTTATTATAAAGTTTTTCATAAATAACAACAGCCTTTTCATATTCACCATTATTAAAATAAATAGCAGCTAATTTTTCATCTTCATCAGAGCTATTATTTTGTCCAATAATTATAGGTGTTATTGAAAAAAAAACAAAAAACAGGATAATATATTTAAGGTGTTTTCTCATCTAAATTTTTGATTTCTTGATATTTAACAATAATTTCTTCAATTATTGGAGATAATGAGTCGAATCGAATAACACTTTCTTTCGCATTATCAATAGTAATATTTGTTGCTACACTTAACTCAAAAATTGCTTGTGCTTCTGAATTATAATATTCTTCAAATTTCTCTATGTCCAGTGTTTCATTTTTTAAATCTTTTTCAAAATTATCGAGTTGTAATCTTGATTTCTTTAGTTCATTAACAAGATTTGAGTATCTTTTTTTGTATCCTTTAATTCCGGATTTTATATTTTCAAAAGCACAAAAGGTATCCCAATTTTCGTCTTTGTCTTCAGGAAATGCTTTATTTAATCTTGCCCAGGTATCTTTATATTTGTCGTAAATTGAAAATACATGATTGGAATCAAGCTCATAAAGTCTTTGCTCAACAATATTGAGAGATGTTTGTAAACTGTCAATCTTTGCTATTTCTTCGGAGTATTTTTGAGAACAGGACGAGAATAGAGCAATTCCAATTATTATATAGAATAATGTTTTTAAGAGTGTTTTAAAATGTTTCATGCGTGTGGATTTATATAATGTTTCAAGTTTCACACTTCGACTTCGCTCAGTGCAAGGGTTTCAGGTTTCACACTTCGACTCCCCTCAGTGCAAGAGTTTCAGGGTTTATTAATTAATAATTTCAAATTCAGTGTATTTTACTAAAACTTCAGGAACTTTAATTCCTTCGGCAGTTTGATTATTTTCTAAAATTGCTGCAACTATCCTTGGTAACGCAAGTGCACTTCCGTTTAGTGTATGTGCTAGCTGAGTTTTCCCATTTTCATCTTTAAACCTTAGTTTCATTCTGTTTGCCTGGAATGATTCAAAATTTGAAACCGAGCTAACTTCCAGCCACATTTTTTGAGCAGCAGAAAATACTTCAAAATCATAAGTCAAAGCAGCAGTGAAACTTGTATCGCCACCACAAAGCTTTAAAGTTCGATATGGCAAACCGAGTTTTTCAATTAAAGAACCAACATATTTTCTCATTTCTTCAAGAGTTTCGTATGATTTTGTTGGGTGTACAATTTGAACAATCTCAACTTTATCAAACTGGTGAAGTCGGTTTAAACCTCTGACATCTTTTCCGTAAGAACCTGCTTCTCGTCTGAAGCATGATGAATAAGCTGTATTTTTAACAGGAAATTCATCTGCTTTCAAAATAACATCACGATAAATATTTGTAACAGGAACTTCTGCCGTTGGGATTAAATATAGATTGTCAACAGTAATATGATACATTTGTCCATCTTTATCAGGCAGTTGACCGGTTCCATAAGCTGATGCTTCATTCACCATTAATGGTGGTTGAATTTCAAGATAGCCGGCTTTTTCGGCTTCACTAAGGAAGAAAGAAATAAGTGCACGTTGAAGTTTTGCTCCTTTGCCTTTATAAACAGGAAATCCTGCTCCTGTAATTTTACTTCCAAGATCAAAATCAATTATATCGTATTTACTTGCTAATTCCCAATGTGGAATTGCATCATTATATAATGATGGAATTTTTCCAAACTCATTAACTATTTCGTTATCTGCTGCTGAATGTCCTGCCGGAACAGATTCGTGAGGAATATTAGGAACTTTTAGTAATAAAGCTGTTAGCTCATTTTGAGTACTTTCTAGTTCTTCTGCATATTGCTTTGATTGTGATTTCAAATCAACTGTTCTAGCTTTCATTTCATTGGCTTCAGCAGCTTTGCCAGCTTTAAACAAATTGCCAATTTCTTTAGCTAATGAATTTGACTCAGCTAAAGTATCATCAAGAGATCCTTGAATCTCTTTTCTTTTATCATCAAGAGCAATTATTTCTTTAAGAATTTCTTCGCCTTTAAAGTTCTTGATTTTAAGTCTATCAATTGCTTTTTGTAAGTTTTCTCTAATATAACTAAGCTGTAACATTTCTTTTGTTTATGGATAAATTAAAAAATTTGACTGTCGGGAATGACACACAATTTGTGATTTGATTTTCTTCCTTTCCCCATCCCTAAAGGGTGGAAAGAAAATCAACATCACCCTTTAGGGAGGGGCAAAATGTTGATTTTCTCTTAAATGAAAGTTCTTTTTCTGTCATTCCTGATAGTCATTTTAAAAATTGTAATTCAATCTTATAATTTGCAAAAATACGTCATTATAAAACAAAAAAAAATCCTCCTGCGAAAACAGGAAGATTTATATATTTTTTTGATTGATTCTCGAATTTAGTTTGCTAATTCTTCTGTTTCAATTGGAATAACAGAAATAATTGATTTTTTATTAGCTTTTTTCTTAAACTCAACAACTCCATCAACTAAAGAATAAATAGTATGGTCTTTTCCCATTCCAACATTTAATCCCGGGTGATGAACTGTTCCTCTTTGACGAATTATGATGTTTCCGGCTATTGCAGCTTGTCCACCAAAAATTTTTACGCCTAATCTTTTACTTTCTGATTCTCTACCGTTGTTTGAACTTCCGGCACCTTTCTTATGAGCCATAATATATAATTTTAATCGTTTCTAATTCTTTATTCTGCTTTTGGTTCAGCTTCTGCCTTTGGAGCTTCTTCTTTTTTAGTTATAGGAGCTTCTTTTTTTGCTTCTACCTTTGGTTCAGCTTTTTTTGCTTCAACTTTAGGAGTTTCCTTTTTTACTTCAGCTTTTGGTTCAGCTTTAGGAGCTTTTGAACCACTTGCAGTAATGTTTTCAATTTCGATTTTAGTTAAATACTGACGGTGTCCGTTTCTAACAGTATATCCTTTTCTTCTTTTCTTTTTGAATACTATTACTTTGTCGCCTTTACAATGTTCAATTACCTTGGCAGTAACTTTTGCTCCATCAATAGCAGGAGTACCAACTTTTACTTTTCCTTCGTCTTCAATTAAGAGTACATTATCGAAGTCAACTTTATTTCCTTCCTCACTATCCAAGCGGTGAACAAAAACCTTTTGCCCTTTTTCCACTTTCATTTGTTTACCAGCTATTTCTACTATTGCGTACATTGCCTGAATGTTTATATTATTTCGTTTTCTAAAATGGAGTGCAAAAGTAGTAAATATTTTAATTAACCAAACTATTTATTAACAAATTTTTCTAAATATCAACAATTTATTTCTTTCGATACCTCAAATTTACTAATAGCACTCCAACCAAAATCAAAACTATCCAAATCAAATAAAACGGTTTGAAAATTTCTCCATCTAAAACCCCGAAAATTATTGCAACTACGGGAATTAAATAAGTTACCGAAGAAGAAAATACTGCATTTGTAATTTGTATTAATCGATTAAAGAAAAATAAGGCAAGAGCAGTTCCGAAAATTGCCAGTATTGCTATATATCCAACTCCTTCCCATAATGCAGGATTGCTTGAAAGTTTATTTACAAATCCAGTGAAGAAAAACAAATATATTACAACCGGTGGTCCGGCAGTTATAAAAGCAAAAACAGTTATTGATATTGAATCCATTTCCTGAAGAAATGTCTTCACTAAATTTGCATTAATAGCATAACAAATTGTTGCGATTAGAATAAATGAAGCATATAGTAAATTTATATTTGAGCTTCCGTCACTTGTTGCATTTATTAAACCAATAGCTCCGAAAAGTGCAATTAAAACACCAAGGACATTTACCCAAAATGCTTTTTGTTTAAAAAGCAAAAGTCCGATTATTAAAGTAAACAAAGGTGTTAAAGAATTTAAAATCCCTGACATATAACTATCAAGAACAGTTTGTCCGATTGGAAAAAGAAAGGCCGGAATCACATTCCCAATAAAGCCTGAAATAAATAACCATTTCCATTTATCTTTTGGTATTTTTTTTAAACGTTTTATTGCAAAAGGAAGCAAAAACAAAAAAGTGATTGTTATCCTAAGTGCACCAACTTCAAGATATGTGAAAAAGTTTAAGCCCCTTTTAATCAATATGAATGATGCTCCCCATACGATTGCAAGAGAAACTAAAATCACCCATGGGATTAGCTTATTTTTTGTCAGTTGATTCATAATTGCGGATGCAAATATAAATGAAAATTCAATCTGGTAAATTTTGAACTAATAACTAAAATATAGTCTATTATTAAATTTATGACTTTGAGTTGCTTGAAATTCCAAATCTCATCCAGACGGACGCCTTTCGGTCGAAAAACAAATCTCAAATAAATTCCAATCACCAATAAAAAATGTTCAAAACGGGTTTGAGTTTTGGAATTTGTAAATTGAGATTTATTTGAATTTTGAGATTTGTATTTTGGTGCTTAGTGTCTGCAAGAAAACTCGACAAATATTGATTTTCAGTGAGTTTTTCCCCAAGCCCTAAAGGGTGAACTCACTGAAAATCAGCCCACCCTTTAGGGACGGGGAAAGGCTGATTTTCAATTCAGGGTAGTTTTCTTGCTGTTACTATTTTTCTTTTTGTACCTTTGAAACAATGAAACAGCCAACTAAAAATCTTACTTCAGAAGAAATAGTGCAAAAGCTCCAAAGATTTTGTGCTTACCAGGAAAGATGTGTTTTTGATATTAAAACTAAGCTTTTTGACTTAAAAGTACCTAAATATAAACACGATGAAATTATTGATAAACTTATTGATGATGATTTTCTTAACGAAGAAAGATTCACTGAAATTTTTATCAGAGGAAAGCTAAACCAAAAAAAGTGGGGCAGAGTAAAAATCATTTTTGCATTAAAACAAAAGCATATTCCTGATTCTCTAATCAAATTAAAAATCGCTGAAATTGATAAAAATCAATATTCTAAAATTCTTAAAGATGTTATTTTAAAAAAGAAGAGTTTACTTGAAAAGAAAGAAACTGAAAATCTAAAAACTAAGCTTGCTGCCTATGCATCTTCAAAAGGATTTGAAAGTGATTTGATTTGGGAGGTTATTAATGAGTTGGATTTTAAACTTTAATAGTATAACATTAATCTCATAAATTTCAAGAAAATGTTTATTTACTAAAATGAAACTTTAGTATATTCGTTCTCTAATGATTAGAAATTACAAATTCCATAATCCTGTAGATGTAGGTTTGGTTTTTTCTCTAAATCACATGTTGCAATCTTGCAGGAGCAAGAGGAAAATATTAATGATATGAAAGATTTTAAATTAACATCTCTTATAGTAATTTGTGTTACTATAGGAGCTTGCCATCTTCTAAGTTGTACTTCTTATGATGATGAAAATTACAATAACAGTAATAATGAAAAAATCAATGTTTTGCTCAATGATTTATTTGATAATCTGGAAATGACAAAAGATTGTTGTTCAACTCTTGGAAATTATCAAATTACTTTTGAATATAGCAGAGAAAACAATAATATCATATCATTGCGGTTAATTAACCTTTCTCTAAATAATTTACCAGAATCTATAAATAAACTCGAACTTGAAAGCATTTATTGTTTTAATACATGCATAAATTCATTATCTGGGTTATCAAACAAACGAACAATTAAGGATTTGAGTTTTGAGAACTGCAAGTTTTCAGAGTTTCCTAATTTAAATGATTATGAATTCCTTACAGCAATTTCCTTATCTTCCAATCAATTAATCGATACGGTGACTATTGATAGTATCCCTCATAATTTACTCAACGTTAATCTATGTTATAATCAAATATCATCCTTAATAATAAGGAAACCCTTGGATAACAATATAGAAAGTTTAAATCTTGCATTTAATAATATATCCAAGTTAGATGAAAGCATTTATTTACTTTCAAATTTAAAATTTTTAAATTTAAGAGCCAATCCACTGACAGAAGTCCATGTTGATAAATTTAAGCATCTACTAACTCTCAGAATTGATAAAAGATTTGAAAATGACAATGAATTTTGTGAAATAATTAAGAAGAAAAATATTCAAGTAATATATTATTAGTTATAGAATACTAACGACACCGAATTGCATCGTGTTCCAATATCCAGCAAGATTAATAAAACTTACCAAAAGAAGATATTAATTTAGCAAACCATTAATGTATTCTCTTAATTATTTTATCATTTTATCATTTCATCATTATATCATTACCACATTATCGCATTAAAAAAATAGCCAAAACAAGTAAATATTTCTAAATTTGCATCTCAAACCTATTCAACAATGACAAGCACCGAAGAAATAAAAGACCTGCAAAAAAGACTTGATGCCTTAAGTAGGTATCTTTGACATTGATGGGAAATTAAAACAAATTAAAGAAGAAGAATTAACACTCAGCTATTAAAAAATCCACACAAATTTTTTATCTTTGCACTAAACAAAAATACAATGAACTACTTACAATACATTGAAATTAAGTCGAATAAAAGATTTGGAAAACCATGTGTAAAAGGAAGCAGAATTTCTGTTTATGATGTTTTATCCTGGCTTGCATCCGGTATGACAAAACAAGAAATTCAATTTGATTATCCGGAATTATCAGAAGAACAAATTAATGCTTGCTTAGCGTATGCTGCTGATCGTGAACACAAATTAAATATTGCTTCATGAAACTTTTGTTCGATCAGAATATTTCATTTCGTCTTTTATCAAAGATTAATGATATATTTCCAGAATCATATCAAGTTAGAGAGCTTGGGCTTGAAAACTCTACAGATTTGCAAATATGGAGTTATGCAAAAAGAAATAAAATGTCTATTGTTACTTTTGATGCAGATTTCTATGACTTGAGCATCTTAAAAGGATATCCTCCAAAAATTATATGGCTAAGAGTTGGCAATAAAACAACTAATAATTTGGAAATTGTCCTTCGAAGGAATTATAATCATATTCAAATTTTTTTAAACACTGAAGAATCATCTGAATTGGGATGCTTTGAAATAAATAAATAAACCCCCTTGTGCGTTTAAGGTCGTAAATTGCGACCTTAAAGAAATAAAAATAATTTTCAACTTTTTTTAAATATGAGCAATAATAAAATCTAGAACAACAAAACAGAAAACGAATAGGATTTAAACAAGAAGGAGAAAAATAATCTCATTAATTTCAAGAAAATATTTATAAGTAAAATTGAAATTTTAGTATATTCGTTCTTTAATAAGTAGAAATTACAAATTACATAATCCTGTAAATGAAGGTTTGGGTTTCTCTGAACCACACAAAAGGATTCGTGCGGGAGCGGTGTTTAAAAATAGCATTAATCGGAATATGAAGAAATTAGTTTTTATAATAATAATAATAATGAGTATGACCAAATTCTCCTTTGGTCAAAATCCATATTTAAAAATTTCTTTTTGTATTATTGATACTAATAATTCTAAAGTATTTTTTTCGAAATATTTTTCTTCTTGGAGAAAAAAAAACATATATTCCTTTCAATATGAAGCAAATGACAGCCTTTATCTTACTCTATTAGCTGTTGATCATAAAAACGGCTCTTTACCTCCAATTGTTTCAAAGGATAGTATTTATGAATTGATTTTGTATACTTATCAATATGATGGTAAAAGGCAAAGACCGCCAAATTTTTCAGGCAGAGTGTCTATTGATAGCATTGTTGAATTTAATATACCCGGAGCATCTTCCGCAAAATTGGTGATAAATAACAAATTTTTAAATGATTCAATGATTATTAATTTTTTAAATTTAAAAATGTGCAATAGTTTTGGAATGTATATCCCTTACAAGCAAGGGATTTATAACATTTATGTTGACAAAGAATTAAAAAATCAAGAAGACTATTATGATCAAATAAATTATCTTCCAAATATTACTATTCATAGCCTTGATTCTTGTAGAATTGATGAAAAATATTAATCACCGCTGCCGCAAGATTGTATCTCCTGGCAAATAAGAAAAAAGAAAGTGGAATAATTTGGCAAATCATTAATGTATTGTCCTAATCATTCTAGCATTCTCACATTATAGCATTAAAAAACAGCCAAAAGAAACGAATTTTATTAAATTTGCAGCTTAAAATCAAACTACAATGGTAACAACCGAAGAAATTAAAGACCTTGAAAAAAGACTTGATGCCTTAAGGAGGTATCTTTGACATTGATGGGAAATTAAAACAAATTGAAGAAGAAGAATTAACCACTCAGGCATCCGATTTCTGGAACGACCCAAAAAATGCTGAAGTACTTCTAAAAAAAATCCAGGACAAAAAACGTTGGACTAATGCTTACAAAGAATCTCAAAGCAGTTTCGATGATTTGAATATCTTATGGGATTTCTTTGATGCAGGCGAAAGCACCGAAGAGGAAATTGATGAACAATTTAAAAACTGCCTGAAAAAAATCGAAGACCTTGAATTTCTGAATATGCTAAGTGGCGAAGAAGATAAACTCGGAGCCATAGTAAGCATTAATCCCGGTGCCGGTGGAACGGAAAGCCAGGATTGGGCTGAAATGCTAATGCGTATGTATATTCGATGGGGTGAGCGAAATGATTATAAAGTAAATATTGTTGACATACACGAAGGAGAGGTTGCCGGAATAAAATCAGTTTCAATAGAGTTTGAAGGTGAATTTGCATTTGGTTATTTAAAAGGTGAAAACGGTGTTCATCGTTTGGTTCGACTTTCGCCTTTTGATTCGGCACATAAACGACATACTTCCTTTGCATCGGTTTATGCTTATCCGGTTGTGGATGATGATATTGAAATAGAAATAAACCCTGCTGATATAACATGGGATACTTTTCGCTCGGGTGGTCCGGGTGGACAAAACGTTAATAAAGTTGAAACTGCAGTTAGGCTAAAACATGAACCTTCAGGATTAATTATTGAATGTCAGGCAACGCGTTCTCAAATGCAAAACAAGGAAAAAGCAATCCGTATGCTGAAATCCCAACTTTATGAAATTGAGCTAAGAAAACAAAATGAAGCACAGGCAGCAATCGAAGGAAATAAGAAAAAAATTGAATGGGGCTCGCAAATCAGAAACTATGTGATGCATCCTTACAAAATGGTGAAAGATTTAAGAACAGGACAAGAAACATCAAATGTTCAGGCTGTTATGGATGGCGACCTTAATGATTTTATCAAAGCATATTTGATGGAATTTGGGAATAGCTAAACCATATAAGGCATATAAGGTCATAAAAGTTTTATTTGTGTTTTCATATCTCTGCGTTTTGATTTAGACAGATAATCCAAATTTTCAATTTCTAAAAAATTTCACAATGGAACATCTTGCTGAATTTAGGTAAAATGTGAAAAATCATTTTTTTTTATGATGTAATATCCTACATTTGAATTCTCAAATAAGTTTATCATAATCAAAAATTAACAATATAATATTATGGAATATAGAATTGAAAAAGATTCAATGGGAAACATTGAAGTAACGGCAGAAAAATATTGGGGGGCGCAAACACAACGTTCAAAACAAAATTTCAAAATAGGACCTGATGCTTCTATGCCGATTGAAATAATTCGTGCATTTTCAGTTTTAAAGAAAGCTGCCGCATTAACAAATGTAGAACTTGGAGTTCTTCCAAAGGAAAAAGGTGATTTAATTGCTAAAGTTTGCGATGAGATTTATGAAGGTAAACTTGATGATAATTTTCCATTGGTAATTTGGCAAACCGGTTCAGGAACTCAATCGAATATGAACTCTAATGAGGTTATAGCAAATCGTGCTCATGTAATCAATGGAGGCTCGTTAACAGATGCTAAGAAATTTGTCCATCCAAATGATGATGTAAATAAATCACAATCATCAAACGATACTTTTCCAACTGCAATGCACATTGCAGCATATAAAATGTTGGTAGAGACAACTATTCCGGGTGTTGAATTGTTAAGAAATACTCTGGCTAAAAAAATGGAAGAGTTTAATAAATATGTGAAAACAGGACGTACACACCTTATGGACGCCACACCATTAACTTTAGGCCAGGAATTTTCAGGTTATGTTTCACAATTAGACCATGGAATTAAAGCATTAAAATGCACTTTGGAGCATTTAACCGAACTTGCACTTGGTGGCACTGCAGTTGGAACAGGATTAAATACTCCAAAAGGATATTCGGAGTTAGTTGCAAAGAAAATTGCTGAATTAACAGGTTTTCCATTTATCACTGCACCAAATAAATACGAATCTCTATCAGCACATGATTCATTAGTTGAAACATCAGGAGCTTTGAAAACCTTGGCTGTAAGCTTAATGCATATTGCCAGCAATTTAAGAATACTTGCTTCAGGTCCAAGATGTGGAATTGGTGAAATTTCATTTCCTGCAAACGAACCGGGTTCTTCGATAATGCCGGGTAAAGTAAATCCAACTCAAGCTGAAGCTCTTACTATGGTTTGTGCCCAGGTGATTGGAAACGATGCAGCAATCACTGTTGGTGGAATGAATGGACATTTTCAATTAAATGTTTTTATGCCCGTTATGATTTCTAATCTTTTGCAATCAGCAAAACTTATGGGTGATGCTTGTGTTTCATTTAATGATAATTGTGCTATTGGAATTGAAGCAAATGAAGTCGCTATTCAAAAGAATCTTGAAAACTCATTAATGCTGGTTACTGCACTCAATACTCATATTGGTTATGACAATGCAGCAACAATTGCAAAGAAAGCACATTCAGAAGGAACAACATTAAGAGAAGCAGCAATTGCAACTGGTTTGGTTACTGATGAGCAATTTACAGAATGGGTTAATCCGGCGAAAATGGTATAGAAGTTTAAGCACCAAATTACAAATTACCAAATTGGCTAAATTTTATTTTGATGGGCTGGGAAATTTTATTTAGTACTTTATTGTAAAACCAGCTTAAATGTGAGTCAATTTCTTTTTGAAATTAATAACAAAGTTTATATAAACATTGAATAATCCTGAAGGGATTAAATGCCTTATTGTAATTGTGTTAAATGTATTTTTTGTTGAATCCCGTAAGGATTCCATGATAGGATTTCCACCATTAAACCACAGGTTTCACCTATGGCTATTCAAATTCAACCACTTTCGTGGTTTTAAATAAATATTGATTGACAATTGATATTCGGAAGATTTAACGCAAAGAAATATTATTTTCAATTGATTTTAAACAAACAGCATTACATCTAAAAATATCCTCCTAGCCCATTAAAATAAAATTTGGTCACCAAATCCCAATAATCAAACTGATTTGGGGAATTTTGTGATTTTAATGAAGCTTTGTTTTTATTCCAAATTGAAAAATCAAACTAGAATACGGGAAAAATATTTCATGCAGTAATTGTGGTTTTTGGGGATCAGGGCTCATATTGTAATTCAGGTCAATATCTGAACTATAGGAAATTTCTTTTTCAATAACCAAATAATCGTCATAAGTATTTTTGCCATTTTCTTTGGCTATTACCATTGATGATGTTGTTGGCTTATATTTGATTGTTTGGTAATTTAATTCTAAAAATAAAGCTGTGTTTTTCATAATCTGGTAGCTCAAACCGCCTGCGAAGCTTATTCCATAATTTCCTTTGGATTGATATTCCCATTCTTTAAGTGTTACATCCTCATGTATGGTTGTTTTTTCATGTAATTCCACATTAGTCATCGACATTATATAGCCTAATTTTAAATAGGGGCGTAAAGTATTTTCTTCAGCACGAATAATAATTGATGGTATTAGCCTTAAAGAATTCCCAAAAAGCTCTTGTTCAGTTAATGAAACAACTGAAGCAATAGCATCTTCTTGTGATAAATTAATTTTTCTTCCAAGCAAGTATGATACATCTAAACTCACAGCTATATTTTCATGAAAGCCAAATTCCAAAGCTGCATCAAAATATATGCCTGTGCCAAGAGAAAAAGGATTTGCTATTTCTGTTTTAAAAGTGTTAGTCTCATCAATTTTGGTGTTATTATAGCCTTCTACAGTTTGTTTAAACGATGGAATGGCATAACCGGTAGAAAAATTAAATTGAAAATCCTGGGCATTAGAAATGATAGTACTAAGCAGGAAAATTATAATTATAAATCTGGTTTTCATTAATACAAAAATAATTAATACTTGAAATAATGATACAAATAGGTTTAATTTTGGCTAAATTTAATTTTGAAGTATTGGATAAAAAATATTCCCTTAATATATATCGTACTACCTCACCACAAACCGAACAGTTCTATTTACTTTCTCAGTTTGTATTTGTATAAAATAAATTCCCGGATTCAATTCCATATCAAAGTATTGACTTTTTATTTCTTGCATAACTAATATTTCCTGTCCCATGCTGTTTAGTATCCTCACTTCAGTGGCTTGGAGATTTCCTAGGTCCAGCATGAATTTCCCTGAGTTTGGATTAGGATAAAGTTTAACTGAATTCCCTTCTATTTCTTCAATACTGACATTGTTGATTTGCATGCAAGCGGATGTATCCACACAGCCACTAACATTGATGGCAACGGCATAATTGCCGTTTGCTGTTGGGGTAAAGGTTTGCAGTGTGTCCCCGAGAAGTGGCACATAGTCATTATTACAATCCAACCACTGGTAGCTTGCATTGCTTTGATTGGCAATAAAGGTTGCACCGTGGTTGCTAAAACTTATAGTTGTATCAATAACAGGAATATTTAATGAAAGGCAGATAATAGAATCACAGCCGGTTGAACTTGGTAGCGTAAAATTAGCCGATTGATTGGATTGATAGTAAGTTATGCCATCCATCCATAGTAGGCTATCGCAGGCTGTAATATAATCAGTAGCATATACCTTGCACTGGCTTAGTTTTAGTATATAGGAGTTATTCTTTGAGTTTGGTGTTGTTTGGTTATAAACTCCAGATCCGGGATTAAAATCTACAGTATCATCGTAATAACCTGTTAAATAAACATTCCCGACATCATCTATAATCAGGCATGCTCCAACAGATTTGCCAAGATTGCCCTGCAAAACCCCAGCCCATAATAAGTCTCCATTGGGATTTAGTTTTTGAAGATAAGCCCCCATGCTACTCAACGAGCTATTAGAATAAGTATAATAAACCAGCGTATCTGGTCCGGGGTCTAAATCCGCAGAATCATATAAAACCCCTGTAGAGTAAACATTTCCAAAGGTATCTGTGGTAATGGACAAGGGTTCTAACTTATTTGCTCTTCCATAAGATTTAGCCCAGAGTAAATTTCCGTTCTCATCAAGTTTTTGTATAAAAGCCCACCTATCACCAGAAGTGTATCCATCAAGTAGTAAAGTGTCAGGACCGGGGTCGAAATCTGCATGCCCCTTAAATGTACCGGTAGTATAAATATTATTGTAAATATCCGTTTTTATGGAATTTGGAGAAGCAAATCCCCAGCTAATTACATGACTGGTAAATTTCGCCCAAATAAAACTCCCTAAACTATCCAACTTTACAATGTATTCACCCATTGCATTGGTAGGAGGGGTACTTAGTCCGGCACCCGGGTCAAAATCAATTCCAGTGCCTTCAAAATATCCTGTACAATATACATTTCTATTTTGGTCTAAATCAATTGATATGCCCCGGGATAGTCCACCAGTCTCACTATTTAAAAATACTTTTGTCCATAAAAAGTTCCCGTTTTTATCTAATTTCTGGATAAAAGCATTATTAAGTGGAGTATTATATAAAGAATAACCTGCTCCATAAATGCAGGTTCCCGGTCCAGGGTCAAAATCAACAGTGTCCTTATAATAACCATGTGAATACACATTGCCTTGATTATCAATACACATATCGCGAACAACAACATCTTTAATACCTCCAAAAGATTTTGCCCAAATAAAATTGCCGGCAGATGTAAGCTTTAAAATAAAAACATCATAATCACCTTTAGAAAAAAGCTTATAAACCATAGTATCAGGAGCAATATCAACAGAATCCTTGAAACTGCCCATTATTACAAGGTTGCCACTATCATCAATTTCTATACAGCCTAAACTTCCGTTTTCAAAATAAATTGTTTTTACCCAAACAAAATTGCCATTTATATCCAGTTTTTGTATATAAGCCGTAGTCATGTAATTTACCGAACTTACCCAATGGGCAGCAGAGGGGCTGGGATTAAAATCAACAATGCCCTTAAAACTGCCAAGTATATAGATATTGCCGGAAGCATCTTTTGCGAATGCCCCAGCTGATGATTCTCCACCATAACCGGGATAATCCACATTACTTTTTACCCATTCGAATTGTGGGTTTTGGGCTTTTAAGATGAATACTGTTACAAGTGTGAGTATTACTAATATTGTTTTTTTCATGATTTCAAAGATATTAATATTGTTGTCATTTTAAAAATTTATAGAATTATAAGTTTATTGCCGAAATAATATAGCCTTTGCCCCCTTTAAGGATTATACTCATAGCACCCAAAGTCTGTATTATAACCATTAACATTGCCATTAATAATCCTGAAATTTCCATCCAAATCTGTACTTGTTATAGTTGCATAATTATCACCTGCATCAATACATAATATTGAAGTAGAAGTTAAATGGTAATTAGTAGAAGAAACAAAACCCGGGACAGGATTTGGATTATAAGCATTATCATTATTAAAATAATTAATACCTGCTAATATTAAGTAGTTTGATGGTCGTTGTAATGCATATTGACCGGATATAATTAATAAATCAACAACAGATTCATAAATAATATTATTTTTAAAATTAGATGGGAAGTAACTGTTATCTTCAATACAAACCCCGGAAATCCAATAGGCAGCAGTATTATTACTAACTGTATTATGGTTAAATATAGTGTTATTGTTATTACCCTGCATGTAAACCACCCCCATATCTGTGGCATGGTTTTCTACAAATAAGTTATTTAAAATCTCAGTAGGATTTAAATAATTACTATTCCTAAAGTAATACAATGCTCCGCCCTGATAAGCAGTATTAGATTCAAAACTGTTTAAACTAATAGAACTTTCAACCGGGTCGTCCATATAGATTCCGCCACCATTGGCAGTTGAAGTGTTTCCATCAAAACTACAAAATATAATTTCAGTTTCTGAACATGTTATGTAAACACCACCCCCATTAGATGAAGCATTATTGTTTTTAAACTCACAATTTTCAATATAAGAATCTGAAGCCAGATAAATCCCCCCTCCATTTACCGCATTATTCTCCTCGAACTGGCAGTATACGATTGTTACGTCCAGTCCGCTTGCAATATATACACCACCCCCATCTAAGTATGATTGATTCTCTGAAAAAACATTGTTCACTATATCCAAAGTTGAATTATTTCGGATATAAATACCGCCTCTTTTTCCATCAGCAGTATTATTCTCAAAAGTATTGTTTTCAAAATCTGTAGGGCTGGAATTGCAAATAAAAACACCGCCGCCATTTTCACCAACAGAATTATTTGAAAAATAATTAGAATTTATTATTGGATAACAAGGTGTTCCTGAACCTAAATTACCAATGGCAATAGCACCGCCACCTTTATCTTCACTTACATTTCCCGCAAAAGTGTTGTGGGTAATTTCCGGTTTACAACCCACCATCATACATATTCCGCCTCCTCGATTTAGGGCGTTGTTGTCATGGATATTACACCATGAAATTAATGGGCTGCTACCACTATATAGACCTATGGCTCCTCCCTGGGCTAATACAGTGTTATCAAATATTTCGCAATAGCAAATTTCCAAATCTGAAAACCCTTCAACATAAATTGCACCACCTGAGCTTTCAGGATCAGGGCCTGAATTACAGATTGTACCGGTTTTCCCTGCTTTAGATATTTCACAATAATGAAATTTAGAGGGGGTTGGAGTCCCCCCATCAGTGAAATCAAAGCGGATACCGTTCCAAGGTTCTGTCTGTGAAGTAATGATTATCATTTCATTAACAGTACCGATTGCGTTTATAGAGCCTTTTACATCCATTTTATAATGCCCCTGGAACAATACTTCAACACCTGGTTTGATAATTAGATTGGAACCCTGTGGGATTTCAATGTCCTCCATTATTTCATATGGGCTTCCTGCAATATCCCAATTATAAACAGATTGAGGTGGATTAAAATACGAATTGTAGATTTGAGTTTGTGCCCATAAACATGATAAAGGCAAAGTGAGAATTGTGATGATGAAAATTAATTTTTTCATGGTTGATTAGTTTTATTTGTTTTGTTCACATAATAAATCTTGTTTGCATGGAAAGACAAATGAGAATAGTTTTTTACCTCAACAAAGTAACTGTCCCGGTAAGCTTAACCTCGTTTCCATAAATGTCCTTAACAGTTACTAACCACGCATAAACACCAAGCTGACAAAGTTTACCACCATCTTTTGTCCCATCCCAACCTTTGTTCACATCATGTGTGAAATAAAGTAGCTCACCCCATCTGTTATAAATATAAAATGAAAGTGTGCTCCAATCTAAACTATAGCCCATAGGAAAGAATAAATCATTTTCACCATCTCCATTTGGTGTAAAACAGTTTGGAACAAAAATCTTTCTTTCACAATCTTCTACCTGAACATATATACTATCAATTGTACTACCGCATTTATTACTAACTTCCACAATTATAAGCTCGGTTGAATCTGCTGTATAATACTGTGTTGTAAGTCCATTATTCCATAAATAATCTCCACCATATCCGGCATCTAATATAATTGAATAACCCTTGCATAAATTTGTGTCATTACCCAAATTAGTTTTAGGTTCATTAGTAATGCTAAGATTAAAATAGTCGGATGATTCGCAGTTGTATTGGTTTATAGCAGTAAGCATATAGTTCCCTGCATTTTTTGCTGTATAGAATAAACCGCTGTAATTACTTTGCCAGATAAAAGTATAATTGGAATCTCCGGCAAAAAGCACTATGCTGTCTCCTTCACATATATTTGTGTCAGACGGTAAGGAAATATAAGGAACAGGCCAAATGTTTGTAATTTCTGTTGTATCATAAGATGCCCCACAATCATTCCAAGCCTTCACCCAATATAGTCCGGGTGCAGTTACCTGGATGGTTTTGTTTGCACTCCCCGTGCTCCATAAGTAAAAAGGACCTAAACCACCATCTAGTGTGTATGTTTTATTTTCACAAAAAGTAGAATCTGATGGTAGAAAAACTCCCGGTTTATCACGAATCTCAATTTGGTGTTCTATTGTATCAACACTACCACAATAATATGCATAAAGCGTAATATCATATGAGCCAGTAGCTGGATATATATATAAAGGGCTTTTTTCTGATGAAGTATCAGTTGTTGATGAATTGTCACCAAAATCCCAAAATAAAGAATCAATTAAAAATTGATGAGAGACTACATCAAAAAATGTAGTGTCTCCAACACAAGTACCACTGAATTGGATTTCTATTTCAGTAATTTCAGGTATAATTGGTGGTAGTCCTGCTTCGGTTTTTCTCCCGTTTAGATATAAATGGTTAGGGTCATAATTGCAGGCTGAACCACCATTGTGAGGTAGAGTTATTGCAGCCAGATAATTTTTGTTATCCACTGAAACATAAATCTTTTTATCACTAGCTAACTGCATGGCTCCTATCAGATGAGTGGAATTCAGTATTTCTTTTTTTGTATCTATTATATCGTATGTTGTATAATTGTATATGCCAAACTGATATATACTCCCTGAAGCAGACGATGCATATAAATATTGCTCGCCTTTGGAAAATTCAACTCCATAAGCATCTTGTATATTTGGTATTGTTATGGGGTCGTAAACAACACCATTTTGATTGTCAAAACGGAAAATTTCGAGCTTTCCATCTCCCATAATTGCCTGTGCAAGATAATTGCTCTTTGGTGATGCTTTTAGATATCCTGCACCATTGGAATAATTTCCACTATGTACACTACCTGCATAGCTTATTGAAGGAGTGGTTTCAAGTCCATGTTTAGTGAGTTTATATGCATAAAAAGCGTTTGAATTCCAGCCATGAGTGATTATCCAAAAATCATGTCCATTGCAATGCAAAGCAACAGTTATTCTTTCTGTTGCATTTGCAAGCAAGGGATTATTCTTCGATTCAATAACGTCATTTACTAAAGTGGTGTATTGTAAGCCATGACTGCCTCCCATAGCATCGGTGGTGAATAAAAAAGTTTGCTTCTTTATTGAGTTTGGATGCCTGATAAGAAGTGCTGATTGAGTTGAGTAAATGCTACCATTTAAATCATCTGTAATTATTTGGTGCGAACAAGACCACAATTTTTTTCCATTAGTATATAGCTCGAGATAACCGGACAAATCAGATATACTTGCACATCCTTCAGGGGTACTCATCAAACTTGTTGTATAGGCTGTTGGGGGTGAATTAGAAAAGTCAACTCCTGCATAATTACCAAAACACCAATTATTTGTATTTTGACCAAAAGAAATTGCAATTGAACCTAACATCATAAAAACGATTAGGCTTATAAAAAACAATTTTTTTTGAAATGCAAAATTCTTCATTTAATACAAATATATATCAAAAAACGAACATATAATAATCGAAATTGATTTTTTATATTATTTAGACATAAATCTAAATAGAAAGGTTGCCTGAAATGTTGTTATTTATAATGAATAAATAGAATAAGTAGAAATACTGTTTTATTGCCTGGAATTAAAAAAAAGATAAAACGAAAAGCAATTGCTGTTATTGGGCATATAAACAACTCAATATCAGATTCGATTGTATTGAGATAGGAATAATAATATGAGGAAAATGCAAGAAAAAAAAATTAATACTTTTTAGCCTTCTTTTCTCTTTTTTCTGCCTTTTTTTCTTTAGCGGATTTTAGTGCTTCTTTTTTTACAGTTTTTTTTGCGTCTTGTGATTTAGCCATGATAGTAAATTTTTAATGTTTGAATTTTTCTGCAGACAAATTTAATCTATTTTTTTCTATTACGTAGATTTGCTTTTTTATCGCCCCTTGTTTGTGGCTTCTTATATTTTTTTGCTTTTCTTAAATAAGAGCCACCTTGGTTGGTTTTTAAATTTTTCTCACTCTTTTCATGAAAAGCATCTCCTTTATCTTTATTAATTTTGCGATACGGACTTCTAATCTCCAAAATCACTGGTAACTCCTCTGCTATCAATTCTTTTGATTTTTCAACTTCCGATGGGAAATCAATCACAGGAATTTTAAAATCCATCAATTTTTCAATTCTTTTCTTAGCTTCTTCTTCCTTTTGAGTATAAAATAATATTGTTTTACCTGCTTGTTCTGCTCTGCCTGTTCTTCCAATACGATGGATATAATTTTCAGGGAAAAACGGAGTGTCGAAATTGATTACGTGAGAGATTTTCTCTAAATCCAATCCCCGAGCCATAATATCAGTGGTAACCAAAATTCTGTTTATTCCTTTATCAAATTGCTCAATTGAGCGAATTCTATAGTTTTGAGATTTATTGGAATGTATTATGCAGCTTTCGGTTCCATATTTTTCTTCAATTTCTTCAAATAGTTTATCAGCATGTTTTTTACTGGAAACAAACACCAGAACTTTATTAAATTCATTTTTGTTCTCTAATAAATGGCTTAACAAATTAACTTTAGTATGAAAATTTTGGACAGGATAACACTTTTGCTCAATATTATCCAATGGAGTTCCGCTAATGGCAATTGAAATTTTAACAGGAACAATAAAAAAATCATCAATTAATTCATCAACTTCCTCAGTCATAGTAGCAGAAAACATAATGTTTTGTCTGCGTTCTTTTAAAAGGTCAAAGATGTTAGTTAACTGTGGACGAAAGCCAAGGTCAAGCATAATATCAACCTCATCAATAACCAGTTTTTTGATTCCATTTAACTGTAAAACACCGGTTACTGCTAAATCATATAAACGACCAGGTGTTGCAACAAGAATGTCACAACCTTGAGCAACTGCTTGCTTTTGGGTGTTAATATTTGTTCCACCATACACACCTAAAGCCCGAACACTCATATATTTAGTAAGACTGTTGATATTTTCAACCAGTTGCAATACTAACTCACGGGTAGGAACTAGAATTAAAACTCTTGGATTTACTTGTTTAGAAAACTTTAAGTCTTTCAATATTGGGAGCAAATAGGCCAGAGTTTTTCCTGTACCGGTTTGTGCTATTCCAACCATGTCTTTACCGGAAAGAATGACCGGATAAGCTTCATTTTGTATTGGCGTTGGTTTATTAAATCCCAAATCATCAATTGCATTTTGCAATTGCTTCGAAAGATTTAATGTTTCAAAAGTGTTCATAAGGAAATTTTTGGCAAAGATAAACCAAAACAATTATACTTCAGCCAATTCATAATTCGTACTTCTTCCACCTGCATCTTCTTTTCTAAGTATTTGTTTACTTATTAAATCTTGAATGTCGCGAAGTGCTGTTTCTGGGGCATTATACCGATGTGAATTAATTAACAGTCCAAATCTAATATTAAATATTGTTTCACACGGCATTAACCATTGTAAAATTCAAAATGTCCTTTGGTAATTTTGAATTAACAATTGGTATTATTTTGAAAATTAATCTCCGCAAAATCTTCCTTATACAAAAAAAGACCACCTAAAAAGATGATCCTTTTAAAATATTTTGTGTTTAATTTATAATCCTGTTCCTGCAATTTCTTCAACTTCTTCAACGGTAACCGGAATACGTCTTTTTCCCATAATTCGGCTACCGTATGGAGTTACAAGAATATCATCTTCTAATCTTATTCCACCAAAATCACGATATTCATTCACTTTATCGAAATTGATAAATTCATGATTGATTTTTTCGCTTTTCCATTTATCAATCAAAGCAGGAATGAAATAAATTCCGGGTTCGTTGGTAATAACAAATCCAGGTTCTAATTTTCTTCCTAATCTTAAAAATGCAGTTCCAAACTGTTCACTTCTTTTTATTTCTTCATTATAACCAATATAATTTTCGCCAAATCCTTCCATATCGTGAACATCAAGTCCCATCATATGGCCAAGTCCGTGTGGAAAAAACATTGCATGAGCACCAGCTTTAACTGCTTCATCAATATCACCTTTCATTAATCCAAGGTCGATTAATCCACGAACAATTCTGTTTGCAGAAATCATGTGAATATCTTTGTAAAAAACTCCGGGCTGAACTGCTTTTGTTGCTGCATTATTTGCTTTTAAAACAATTTCATAAATTTCTCTTTGTTTTTGTGTGAATTTTCCACCAACCGGGCAAGTTCTTGTATGGTCTGTTGCATAACGCATCGCAGATTCAAATCCTGCGTCAACAAGCAAAAGGTCGTTTTCTTTTAACAAGTTCGAGTGACAATGATTGTGTAAAGTTTCTCCACGTTTTGAAAGAATTACAGGAAAGGAAACAGTGCCGCCATAAGCAAGAGCAATTCCTTCGACCATGCCTGCGATTTGTCTTTCATAGATTCCCGGCTGAGCCATTTTCATAGCTGTTGTATGCATTTCGTAAGCAACATCCATTATTTCATCAATATGATCAATCTCGCATTCTTCTTTAATAGACCTAAGTTCAACAACAGCTTTTATCAGTTCTACTGAAGCATTTGCTTTTGTTTCTTTGGCTTTGATTCCAATCAGGTCTTCGAGCAACATCATGTTTTCGGCACGATAAGGAGGAAGGAAATGAATTTTTCTTCCTTTGGCAAGAGCTTCTTTGAGAACATCAGCTAGTTTTGCAAATGGAGCAGTATTTGTCACACCAACTTCGGCAGCATTATCTTTTAAAGCCGGTTGGGGACCCATCCAAATGATATCATCTATGTCAACATCGTTACCAAAAATATAATCTTTGCTTTCATCAATATCCATTATACCTGCAAAATTTGGGTGGTCAAGACCAAAAAAGTAAATGAAATCGCTATCTTGTCTAAAACGATAAACATTTGCAGGATAATTCATTGGAGATTCAGGGTTTCCTAAAATTAAGACCAAACCATTTTTGATTTTGCTTCTTAATTTGTTTCGGCGGTTTATATAAACTTCTTTATTGAACATGGCAGAAAAATTTATTAATTAATTATCTGTAAAATTATAAAAAATTTATAATTATTGGGGTATCGAAACAATTAATATTAAAAAATCAAATGACAATTTTATGAAATTGGAAATTAGAAATTGGAAATGTGGAACTTGAATCTTGCATCTTGCGAAGCGAAGCAAGCCCGTATGGGTAATCCTGTATCTTGCATCTTGTATCCTGTATCTTGCATCTTGTATCTTGTATCTTGTATCCTGAATCCTGTATCTTGAGCCTTAGAATTTATATCCTCATCAATTCCTCTATCTCCTCAACCTCAACCGGAATATTTTTCATCAAATCAACCGGAACATCATCAACCAAAATATCATTTTCAATTCTGATTCCAATTCCTTCTTCTTTTATATAAAGTCCCGGCTCGCAAGTTAAAATCATTCCTTTTTGTAGTTCTGTTGATTTTGCTCCAACATCGTGAACGTCCAAACCAATAAAATGCGAAATTCCGTGCATAAGATATTTGAAGTACATAGGCTTTTCTTCGTCCTGGTTTTTTACATCTTCTTCATTAAACAATCCAAGAGCTATCATTTCTTTTTCAATTAGCTGATTTACTTCATTATTAATATTATCAATAGTGTTTCCCGGAACAAATAATGTTTTTGCTTTATTAAACACTCTTAAAACCGCATTATAACAATCTTTTTGTCTTTCTGAAAATTTGCCATTAACAGGAATAGTTCGCGAACAATCGGCTGCATAATTTGCATACTCAGCACCAAAATCCATTAAAAGCAAATCACCATCTTTACATTCTTTGTCATTTTCAATATAATGTAATGTGCATGCATTTATTCCTGAAGCAATAATCGGAGCATAAGCATGTGCATTTGCAGCATTTGAAATAAATTCGTGAGTAATCTCAGCTTCAACTTGATACTCCATCTTTCCGGGCTTAACAAAGTTTAGTGTTCTTCGAAATGCTTTTTCTGTAATATCACAAGCATTTTGCATAAGTTCAATTTCTTCAGCTTCTTTAATTAAGCGAAGTTCCGTTAGCAAAGGAGCTAAAGCTTTAAATTTCTTATAACGATATTTAGCCCTAATATCTTTAGCGAATCTAATATCTCTGTAAGGAACATCAGTTGAGAACTTTGGATATTCAATTTTATTCAGATAAATGTTCGACGAAAAAGTAATCAGTTCTTCGAAAATCTCATCAAATTCATCAAGCCACATAACTGTTTTTATTCCAGAGATTTCCGTTATTTCTTCCTTTGTGTATTTGTGTCCATACCAGATTTCAAGTTCTTCATTTGGTTTTAATGAAAACAAAATCTCTCTATAACTTTCGTTTGGATGATTTGGGCAAATACAAAGAATACATTTCTCTTGTTCCAATCCGGTAAGATAAAATAAATCGGAATTTTGCCTGAATTTGAAAAATTGATCACCATTTCTGGGCATTTCATCATTGGCATTTAGAATAGCTAAAGAATTATCTTTGAGTTTTTTAGTTAGCTTTTCACGGTTCTTAATAAAGAAATTACTATTAATTTGTTTATATCTCATTGGATTTTAGTAGAATTATTTCTAATATTGACGAAATTATTTTCGAAGGTATAATTTTCAAGCAAAATTATTAATTGCTGTAAATAAAATGCTATCTCTGATTTAATTTATTTTCAAATCAATTCGTAATACTAGATTTAAAATTCGACAAATTAATTTATTATGAGCAAATTTTTAACTTTTTCATCAATAACTAAAAAAATCACTCTATCAATAGTTGGATTGTTTTTAGTTGTTTTTCTGATTGTGCATTTGTGCATAAATTTAACATTGCTCTGCAATGATAATGGAGAAATTTTCAATAAAGCTGCCCATTTTATGGGGACTAACATCTTCATCAAAATTTTTGAAGTTGTGTTGTTTGCAGCCTTTATTTTACATGTTGTTTTAGGAGTAATTCTACAAATTCAAAACTGGATAGCACGTCCAATTGGATATAAAGTAGCACAAAAAACTAAAACTTCATTTTTCTCCAGATATATGATTTATACCGGAATTGTGATAGCTATATTTCTGGTAATCCATTTTATGAATTTTTATTTCATTAAATTTGGTATTGTCGAACATTTAGTGGCACCACTCGAAGGTGGAGAGCCAAACTTCTATGAAACTGCAAGAGTTTTGTTTGGAAATTCTATTTATTCAATAATTTATATTGTGCTGCTTGTGGTTTTAGGAATTCATTTAAACCACGCTTTCCAATCAGCTTTCCAAACTTTGGGTTTAGCTAACAATAAATACACTCCTTGCATTAAAACTGTTGGAACAATTTACTCAATAGTCATAGCTCTTGGATTTATAATAATTCCAATTTACTTTTTAGTGACAAAGATTTAATTAAATTTTTTTTGAACTACATTGAAATCAATAATATATCATGACAAAATTAGATGCCAAAATTCCTGAAGGTCCATTAGCCGAAAAATGGTCGAATTATAAAGCTTCAATGAAATTAGTTAATCCTGCAAACAAGAAAAGGCTGGATGTGATTGTTGTTGGAACCGGTTTAGCCGGTGCAAGTGCAGCAGCATCCTTAGGCGAATTAGGATATAATGTAAAAGTTTTTTGTTTCCAGGATTCACCTCGTAGAGCACATTCAGTTGCTGCTCAGGGCGGAATAAATGCAGCAAAAAATTACAAAAACGATGGCGATAGTGTTTATCGTTTATTTTATGATATGATAAAAGGTGGTGACTTCAGAGCACGCGAAGCAAATGTTTACAGAGCTGCTGAAGTTAGTAACCAAACCATCGACCAATATACAGCACTTGGAGTTCCGTTTGCCAGGGATTACGGTGGATTACTCGACAATCGTTCATTTGGTGGAGTCCAGGTTTCCAGAACTTTTTATGCAAAGGGACAAACCGGACAACAATGTATTTTAGGTTCTTATGCAGCACTTAGTCGTCAAATTGCAAAGGGCAAAGCTGTGATGTACGACAGAAGAGAAATGCTTGACCTTGTTGTGGTTGATGGAAAAGCTCGTGGAATTATCACAAGAAATCTTGTTACAGGTGAACTTGAAAGACATTCAGCTCATGCAGTTGTTTTGGCAACCGGTGGTTATGGAACAGTTTATTATCTTTCAACTTTGGCTGTTGGTTCAAATGCATCTGCAGCATGGAGTGCATTCAAAAAAGGTGCTTTCTTCGGAAATCCAAGTTATATTCAGATTCACCCAACAAGTATTCCCGTTTTGAATGATTTTCAATCTAAACTTACTTTAATGTCGGAATCACTTCGTAATGATGGAAGAATCTGGGTTCCAAAAAAACAAGGCGACAAACGACCTGCTATTGAAATTCCTGAAG
>JAIPBB010000017.1 GCA_021739805.1 Saprospiraceae bacterium
AATCAAGCGATACCACTTCGGACTCCCGACTTCGGACTTCGGACAAAAAAGAATCAATAGAAAACAATGTCAATACGAATTAATAATAAATCATATAGCAAAAAAGAGATTCTTTCTTTAAGCCAAAGCTTTTTACTTGATTCTGCACTTCCCAATTGGGAAAAAGAAATTGCCAATTTCCTTTTGGAATGGTTTGATGAAAAGGATTTTGTTATTGTGAAAACATCAGGTTCAACAGGTGAACCCAAAGAAATTAAACTTCTTAAATCGCAAATGATTAAAAGTGCTCAAATGACAGGGCAGTTTTTAAATCTCAACAAAAATGACAATGCTCTACTTTGTCTTCCAGTGAAATACATAGCAGGAAAAATGATGATAGTGAGAACCATTGTTCTTGGTCTAAACCTAATTACTGTTGAACCAAATTCAAATCCATTAGCATCTATTAAAACAGATAAAAAAATACATTTTGCAGCTTTTATTCCTCTTCAATTGATAAACTCTTTAAACCAAATTGAAATACTAAATCAGATTGAAAAATTAATAGTTGGTGGTGCTGAATTTCCTGAAAACCTTAAAGATAAAGTTCAGAGTTTACAAACCGAAATTTTTGAAACTTATGGAATGACGGAAACTGCAACCCATGTCGCATTAAAGAGAATAAATGGAGCAAATAAACAAGATTTCTTTCAGGCTCTTGACGGAATAGAAGTTGAAACTGATGAAAGAAATTGTTTGATAATTAATGCCAAGAAAGCCTTTGATGAAACTTTTGTAACTAATGATATTGTAGAACTGAAAAGCAAAACTGAATTCAAATTATCAGGCAGATACGACAATGTGATAAATTCAGGTGGGATTAAGATTTCTCCTGAAATTCTGGAATCTAAAATCAAATTATTCTTGAATGAGAATTTTATCATTAGTTCGATTAAAGACGAAAAACTTGGAGAAAAGCTGGTTCTTTTACTTGAAAGAAAAACAATTGATAATCAAGAGAAAGAAAATATCTTTGCCAAACTAAAAAAAGTTTTAAATAAAAACGAAGTTCCAAAAGAAATTTATTGTTTAGAAAATTTCCCAAGGACTGAAAATGGTAAAATTAAAAGAAAAGAATTACAAAATATGATATCATAAATTTAAAAATAGCCACGAATTCACGAATAATATTAGTGCATTCGTGGCTATATATGTAATAGAATATAAAATAATTACAAACTATAATCTCAGGTAAAATCTTGATAACTCCATATAAAAACAAAGAAGAAAGTAAAAAAGAGCAAGTCGCTGAAATGTTTGACAATATTGCAGGCAAATATGATTTTCTAAATCATTTCCTGTCTTTGGGTATTGATAAAGTCTGGCGTAAAAAAGCAATTAAAAAACTCAAAACATCTAATCCACAAAGGATACTTGACATTGCTTGCGGAACAGGTGATTTTTCAATTGAAGCATTAAAACTGAATCCAACAGAAATTATCGGAATTGACATTTCAAAAGAAATGTTAAAAGTTGGTATCGAAAAGATTAAAAAGAAAAATCTTGAAAATATAATTACTCTTAAACTAGGCGATTCGGAAAATCTTGAATTTGAAAATAATTATTTTGATGCTGCAATAGTTGCCTTTGGTGTTAGAAATTTTGAAACCCTTCAAAAAGGACTTAAAGAAATTCAGAGAGTTTTAAAACCGGGTGGTGTTTTTATAGTTCTGGAATTTTCGAAACCAAAATATTTCCCGTTTAAACAGTTTTACAATTTTTACTTTCTTAGAATTTTACCTGTTATTGGTAAACTATTTTCAAAGGATAATTCAGCTTATACTTATCTACCTGAATCAGTTCAAGCTTTTCCTGATGGTGAAAACTTTATTAAAGAATTAGAAACTGCAGGTTTTAATAATTGCGAATTGTTTCCACAAACTTTAGGAGTTGCTACTATTTATATGGGGGAAAAGTAGCATCAAAGCAGTTTAAGAGATTAATAATTCAGAGTAAAATCTTATTAAAAATTCCATTGTTAAATTGCTAAATTGTTAAATTGTTATTTCAATATAGTTGGCGGATTCAATAAAAACTAGCAATTCATCAGCCCCATCAAAAATCTTAAATCGTTAATCGATATTCAAAATTTAAAATGGAAATTAAGTATAAACTCAGAATAAATTTCAGTACTTAAATCTCCTTCAACTTGAACATCTCTTTCACCCTCACCCCTTTTATTGTATCCTGAACCGTACAACATTCATTATAAAGGTCATGCTCGAAAAATAGAACGTAATCCTTTTCAACTGCTTCATTAAGAAATGCTTCTTTTTCTTTTAAAGTAATTAAGGGACGTGTGTCATAACTCATCACAAATGGAAGAGGCAAATGAGCAGTCGATGGAAGAAGATCAGCCATAAAAACTACAGTTTTACCTTTGTAATTGATAAATGGAATCATTTGTCCGTCAGTGTGACCATTAAATAATCTTACAGAAAAACCATGCAAAAACTCACAATCCTTATCAATAAGTTTAAGCTTTCCTGTTTCCTTAATTGGAAGAATATTTTCATCTAAAAAAGATGCTTTTTCTCTTTTATTTGAATTTGTTGCCCATTCCCATTGCTGTTTGCTCGACCAGCAAGTTGCATTTTTAAAAGTTGGCAATAATTCAGTTTTGTCTTCATTATATTTTATGCTTCCTCCGCAATGGTCGAAGTGAAGATGAGTTAAAAAAACATCAGTAATATCATCAGTTGTTAATCCGATTTCAGCTAATGATTTTTCAAGAGAATAATCTCCATGCAAATGATAGTTCTTTAAAAATTTCTGTGGTTGCTTGTCGCCCATTCCATTATCAATAAGAATTTTTCTGTCATCTGTTTCAACCAACAAACAACGCATTGCCCAGGAGCAGAGATTATTTTCATCAGCAGGATAAAGATTATTCCAAATTACCTTAGGAACAACACCAAACATGGCTCCACCATCAAGTTTAAAATTTCCGCTTTCTATTTTATGTAGTTTCATCTATTTCAGTTTTGGTAAATACCTTTTTTGCAATATATTAACTTATTTTCAATTTACGTTCCTTATCTCTATGTCACCGATGGAATGCCCAGATTTTTCTCTTAGTATTAGCTGTATTTTATATGTGGGCATTTCATTTTGTTTCAATTTTATTAGACGGCAAAGATAGGAAAAAAAGGAAAAAGGCATCCATACGGACTCCCTTCGGTCGAAAGGCAAATGCAGCCAATTCAAAGCGTCATTGCGAGGGAGGAACGACTGAAGCAATCCCAAGTAATGAAGAGAAGAAAACATTGAAACAGATTGCTTCGCTTCGTTCAAACGGATTGCTTCGCTTCACTCGCAATGACGGATTCAATAGAAACGAGCAACGACACTTCGACTCCCTCATTGTCCAGATAAAGCTTGGTCATTAAGCGGAATTGAAATGACAATAAATGAGAAATCACTCATATCTTACAATTGACATCTGACATCTTTTTGTGTCGATTTTTCTAAGAACGACATTAAAACTATTTTCCTTTCAGAAATTTCTTAATTTAGTCTCGAAAATAAATCCTTTTTATGTCAAAGAAAAAAGCAATAAAGAAAAAGCCTGTTGATAATATATCAACGAAAAAAAAGCAAAACTCTATGGCAAAACCCAAAGCTGATAAATATAAACTTTGGCTGGTTTTCATACTTGCAATAACTTTTATTGTTTATTTTGCTGCAATAAAAAATGGCTTTGTAAACTTTGATGATGAAAGATATATACTTCAAAACGAAGCGATAAAAGACATTTCTGCTCAAAACATTAAAACCTGGTTTACTACTTATTTCGATGGTCATTATCATCCTCTTTCGCAACTATCATTGGCGATTGATTATAAAATTGCAAGTTCATCACTGCCTGCCAATTTTCAAATTCAAGAACTGAAAGCAAATGTTTTTCACTTTACGAATATTCTTTTGCATCTGCTTAATGTTCTGTTTGTTTTTCTTCTATTAAAGAAGCTGTTTGGCAAAAACGAAATTGCAATAATTGCGGCATTGCTCTTTGGTTTGCATCCAATAAATGTTGAGTCTGTAGCATGGGCATCCGAAAGAAAAAACCTATTATTTGCTTTTTTCTTTCTCACTTCCCTTTTTAACTATGTGAAGTTTCTTCAGTTGGATAAACGGAAATATTATTTGTATTCATTATTGCTATTTTTATTTGCTGTATTCTCCAAAGTAACCGCAATTTCTCTTTTCTTCAGCTTGTTTATTGTGGAATATTTGGTTGACAAAAAGCCTTTCAAACCAAAGTTATTATTATTAAAGCTCCCGTATTTCGCAATAGCAGTATTGTTTTTAATAATTGCATCTCTGGCACAAAGTTCAGCCTTTGAAAGCAATGCTATTCCTTATTCATTTTTCGATAAAATATTCTTAGCAAGCTTTGGTTTTATGCAATATGTTATTAAAACTATAGCTCCTTTCAATTTATCAGTTTTTTACCCCTACCCTTTTGACATAGGAAAAGAAATAAGCATAATTCAATACTTAAGTCCGGTCTTTGTAATTGGAGTTTTAATTCTTATTATCATTTTAATAAGAAAAAAGCAAAAGGAATTTGCATTTGGATTGGCATTTTTCGTTTTAAATATTGCATTTCTGGTGAAGTTGTTTGATATTCCAAAAGGAAATTACTTAATGGCTGACCGATACTCCTATATTCCATCAATCGGGATTTTCATAATAATTGCATGGGCATTTATTTACTTAGCTGATAAATTTAAAAAGCAAAGAACTACTTATCTTGTGGTTTTAAGTATTTATATAATTATTCTGGGAATTAGCACAAATGTTAGGACTAAAATATGGGAAAACAGCACAAGCCTTTGGACTGATGTTATTGAGAATTATCCCGGCTATACTTTTGCTTATAATATGCGGGGAATGGATAGAGTTGCCCGACAAGATTATCAAGGTGGAGTTGCTGACTTCCAGGAATCAATAAATCTAAACCCAAATATTCCTGATGGCTATATGAATATTGGAATGGTTTATATGAACACAGGAAATCCTGAAGGAGCTATTGATATTTTCTCGAAAGCAATTGAAAAAATTGATACACTTGCTCAAGCATATTTCTATCGTGGATATATAGAATTTCAAACCAACAACTTTCAAAAAGCTATTGATGATTTTGATAAGAATCTTGAGTTAAAGCCTAATAATGCAACTTCATTATTAAACAGGGGACTTTGCTATTATAAGCTGACACAATACGAAAAAGCAATTGCTGATTACAATCTTCTTATTAAGATCAGACCTGACACAGATAGAGTTTGGTATTTAAGAGGTTTGGCATATTATGATTCAGGTGAAACTGAAAAAGCTTGTGAAGATTGGCAAAAAGCAATGGAACTTGGGCTGGATATCGGGGAAGAAATAAGGACAAAGTGCAAATAGAACTTAAAAATAACAAGCACCAAAAAACAAAACTCAAATAACAAAACTTGTCCGTATGGATAAATTCCAAATATCAATAATCAATATTCAAAGGCTACTATATAATTTATATGGAATTAGAGTTACAAGAAACGAGTAACGAGAAACGAGCTACAATTCTGAATACGGATTACCAAACACCGATTACTGAACACCATTCCTAGATAACCTTAACCGTTTTCACTTTCCTTATCACAATAATATGATGCAGGGCAAGAACTCCATTTAAAGGACTTATAACAAACTCAACACATTTTAGAAATGGAGAGCACCAGCCCGGCAATAATGAACGAAAATTCAATCCGCCGGAAACTAAATATCGAATATAATTTTTCAAAGGTTTATGGTAAACAATTTCGAGTTCAGGAAATAATGAATTAAACTTTTCTTTATCTCTTTTGAAAACAATATAAGATAAAGCTTGATTTGCTCCAGACATAACAAGATTTTCAGGGTCTTTCCATCCCTTTTGAGATTTATCAAATGTTTCAGTATTGAAAATCTTTTTATAAAATTTGCTTGCTACAAAGCCATAATATGGTTCAATTAAAACGCATCCACCTCCATTTGTTAACACACGTATCAACTCAGCAAAAAACTTTTCAGGATTAGGAAAATGATGAAAGCAGTTTATGCCGTAAATTGCTCTCACGGATGAGTCTTCAAAATCCATATCCAAAGCATCAATTACTTTATCAAGGTTTTCGGCTTCCTTTATGTCAGTTGAAAGTATTTCAGGATATTTTTCTTTAAAAAAGCTAACTCCTGCCCCAATTTCAACTTTCAAACCATCACCAGAGAAATATTTGTTATCGAGATTAATACAATTATTATAAAAATCTTCGAAAACTTCCCGCATCATTTTTTTTTCATTAAGAATTTTTCTGTGAACTTTAATTAAATCATCACTATTCACATCAATCCCTTTCAGGCGTGGGTCAGCTAAAAAATCTCTTATTCGAACAAAAAAACTCATTACATCAGCTTTAAAATTTCAATACAAGTTTTTGGATTAAGTTTAAAAGTTTTTAAATCTTCTGAAACATCAACAACTTTCATTTGCTTTAGCCCAAGGAGATTTTCCTTAGTAATTTTCATTGAAATTCTTAATGTTTTTATTAACCAAAATGAAAAATCGGCAAGGAAGTAAGGGAAATTCACTAAAACAACTTCTTTTCCTAGTTTCGTAGCTAATGCTTTGTAAAAATCCTTCATCATTTTTGGCTCTTTAGCTGCTAATGAATATTTTCCAATAATATTATTTTCCAATGCAAATTCAATGCTTTCGGCTAAATCTTGTATGTAAATTGTTTGAAGAGGTTGCTTTCCTCCTCCAATCATGGGTATATATTTGCTCTTGCTGATAACATTTTTCATATTTAAAAACAAGCCGCCATTGCCAATAACTAAACCAGGTCGAATTATTAAGTCTTTACTCAAATCGAAAATCTTTTCCAGCTCAAATTTCACTTTTCCATAATTTGACAAAGCATCTTCGCGTGCTGATAAGCTTGATAAAAACAGAAACTTCTTTACACCATTTCTCCGGCAAGCATCCAGAAGATTTTTAGTGCCTTCAATATTAATTTGATTTGCATTATTACTTCTATAAAATGGCATATAAGCGCAATGAATCAACATATCGCAGCCAGCCAGATAACTTTCATCAAATTCTTCGTTTAATTCAAATTTAACATAGTTGACATTTTCCAATTTCACTTTTGGAGGTACATATATAAAGGCTGTAACTTCATAGTTTCTTTCATTAAAATATTTTACCAGCTCTGAGCCAATAAATCCTGCAGCTCCTGTTATTATAATTTTATTTTTCATTTCAAGTTTACAAATAAATCAAACGGTAAATATATAATTTTTTGAGCATTAAAATCCTAAGCACTAAACTCTAAATAAGAAACAAATCTAAAATTAGAAATTAGGATTTCTCAATTAATTTTCTAGCAACATTATGAGCATTTGCCATTAAAGTTAATGTAATTCCTTTTGCAGGCAAATACGTAAATCCTGAACCGTCGGCAATGTAAACGCTTGATGTTCCATTTAATTTTCCATTGGGTTTAATTTTTCCTAACTCATTTTCATTATTACTGAAAGGAACGGTTCCGGCATAGTGAATACTTGAACCATGACCCGGATCCATTCGTTTTATTGGAAAACATGAAAGCTTTCTCAAACTTTCTTTAATTACTTTTTCTCTTGTTTTTATTATTAATTTTTCATTATCGTTAAGAGAATAATGTGCGAAAAGTTTATCGCCGGTAAAAGAATCCTCACTTTTTTTCATCTCAAGATATTTTTCCGGTGAAAAAGTATCGGGGTGATGAATTCCGGCAATCACAAATGCCGATTGAAGAAACTGCATGATTTTCCTGCCATCCCTGAAATTTAGCGGAGCTTCCTTAATCAATTTAAAAAGCAACAAAGAACGGTAAGTAAAAAATACAGCAGTTACTAAATCATCATTTTTCCCATCTACATCATAAATCATTATTGCCTGAGCCATGCTGGTTTTCTTTTGGTCAAGAGGAGTTCTTGCCATTTTTGGATAGAGACAAGGCATATAAGCATAAGAATTACAAAGCACCGGTAAACGATTTAATTTTCCTTCGAAAGACCGTAATACAATTCTTGCTGTTCCCAAAGCTCCGGTGGCTAACAATAATTTTTTGCATTTAATAATTTCTATTTCGTTCGTGTCAGTTCTTTTTATGCATATTTCCACAATTCCATCAACTTCCTGAAACTTAAGCACCAAACATTTGTCTTTATATTGAAAATTATTTTTAGTTTTTAATTCATCAACTGTAATCCATGAACGGTAAGCGGCTTTTTCCTTGTCGGTATAAAAGTCCATATCCTTATATGATGTCTTTTTTCTTCCTTTGAAATCTTCTGAAAGAAAAGCCACAGGCGGGCTTCCCACATATAAATTTTTTTCATTAAACGAAGTTCTCCTTTTCTTATAACTTTCATAAAGTTTAGATAATGAATTATCCATTTTTAGTGGTGGAAGCAAATTCTGCAATCCGTCAACAACAAATTTTGTAACATCATCATCACCAACCGAAATTCCAATTCTGTCGGCAATGCACTGATATGCAGCTAACATCTCCTTTGGATTTAAGCCTGCCTTTTCAAGTTCTTTTAGAGAATAAACATAGCTACCCAAACCCCAGCCCGTGCCAAGTCCTCCGTATGCAAGGCTTTCCATAGGCAAAAAAGTATCAGATAAAAGCGGAGTCAATTTCTCCACATTTTTAATCATTGCTTTTCGTGAAGGAGTGAGCTGAGCACCAACTTTCACCTCGTCCCATGGAATTCCTTCAAAATCATCGCCAAGAAGATATTTTTCCTGTTCATTTTCTTCTTTACGAATCGAAATGAAATCTTTATCAGGAACAAGTTTGTGATATTTTTCATCCTTTTCGCCCACATCAAGCATAGTGACACTTTTGCCAGCATCAACCAAAGTTTTTGCTGCCATAGCACCACTAGGCCCTGAACCAACAACTATATATTCATGTATTTTTGACATTTGATTTAGCGTTTAATACTTATTAATGAATATTCACTAATTGCTATCATCTTTTTCAATTAATGCAATCAGTTCAGGCTTAGTCCGAACTTTAGAAATATTCGCTCTTAAGTCATTTAAACAAACTCCAAAAGTTTTAAATATTTTATCAAACTGATTTTTCAATTCCTTTAAATCAATATCCATATCATGTTCCCACCATTTTGAAAACAACTCGTGACCAAACTTATTTCTAAGGTCATTAATTACCTTAATCTGCATTAATAATTTCTTTTTATCTTTAAATTCGACCTTAAATTTAAATTCATTTAGTATTTCACTGTAAGATGCATCTGTCTTAAATTTCTTAAATTCAATTTTTACGGGATAAACACTTAATCTTTCATAGAAATTACTATAATTTATCAATTGCTTCAAAATCTCAATGCAGAGTTGGTGATAAATGAATAAGGCAGCAATTTTACCTTCAATACTATTTCTATAAATAAAATCTTCAGCTGTAGCAGCCAATTCACTAAAAGGGGTTGAATCTTCGGTCCATTCATAAGTTAAATAACCCTCCGTATTCATTAAATATGCTTTTAATCTATCTTGGTAATTCATAAATTTTAATAATATTTAATTTATGCAAATAAAAATCAATCCCTAAATTATCTTAACTAAAACAACCCCCAAAACTCCTCTTAAAACACTTCTTATTCCAATAAATGCAATTATAAAAAAATACCAAATACTGTGTTTCTTTGATAAAAATTTATCGCTGTATTCAGGAATAGTTTCCAATATTGCAAGCATAGTAAATGCTTTTTTTCTTACAATGGAATTTTTACGTATCAAAGCCAAACCACCATCAATTGTTGGTAAAATAAACGGGAATTTATAAACGAAGTTTTCAATTTTTCTATCTTTCTTATCTGCCTGAAAATCCAGTTTTTTCATTGCATCTTCGAACAAAGAAATGGTTTTTGAATTTGGTTTTTTACCAATCAAATATTTACAATATATTTCCGCTTGCTTTTGAATATCCATTATTCTTTTTCTGTTTCCTCTTTTTGAACTTCTTTTTGTTCGCCATCCATTTTATTTTGAAGCAAAGCAATTTTCTGTGCCAGGCTTTTGTTTTGGTCGTACAATTTTGAAACTACTGTTGACAAATGTAAAAGGTAAACCAAAATCGCAAAAATAGCTCCCATAAAAATAAGATTAGGAGGCATGTAAACCCCAACAAGTTTGGCCATAACATCCAAACCATGACGCCAAAACGAAAACACTATCAATATAATAGTTCCTAAAACCCAAAAAATTGCATATTCTTCCCGTAGCTTTCCTTTAATAATTAAACGGCTGACATAAAGCAGAAATACAAGGCTGACTATGATACTCACTATTTGTATCCGTATTGAAAAATAATTTTCCATTATTTTGATTTTTGTTTGATTCTTATAAAAGTATAAAAAATTGCCAGACTCACCTTAACCATATAATAAAGTGTATTAAATGCTCTGATTGATGATTCTCCTCCTTGTCGTTCGTCCATTAACACAGCAACTTCCTTAATTTTTAATCTTTTTTTATGGAATAAAATAATTGATTCAGGTTCGGGATATTCGTCGGGATAATATTCATTTACAAATTTAAGAGCAGAGCGGTTTAATAATCGAAAACCTGAAGTTGAGTCAGTGATTTTTAGTCCTGTGTAGAAACGAATAATAAATTTCAAATAGTTTATCCCGAATCTTCGTATGAGAGTAGATTGAAAACCTGTTTTATCAATAAAACGTGAGCCAATAACGACATCATAATTATTATCTTTTATTGCTGAAACAAGTTTTGGAATTTCTGTTGGAGGGTGCTGACCATCTCCATCAACCTGCATTGCATAATCAAATCCATTTTTGAAAGCATAAATAAAACCGGATTGAACAGTTCCACCAATTCCAAGGTTTACAGTAAGGTCGATGAAAACACAGTCGAGTTTTGCGGCAATTTTTGCAGTATTGTCCTTCGAAGCATCGTTAACAACAATAGGAGTGAAATTAAATCCTTCAACTTTTAGTTTGTTAATTTTATCAACAACCGAAGCAATGGATTTTTCCTCGTTATATGCCGGTATAACAACTGCAACTCTTTTCATGGCTTAAATCCAGAAATTAATTATTTCATAAATATTATCGCTGTCAAGCCCTGATTCTTTTTGATGAAATTTTTGATTTCCATAAGTATTGCTTTGATAGCCTTTTGCATGAAGACTTAAAAATTCATCGGTTAAAATCCTGTTTTCCAAAATATCTAATGACAAATTATGAGCTAATCCGCCATGTTTTTTATGTTCTTCGACAACCAAAAGTTTTTTCGATTTCTTCACACTTGAAACAAAATCATCGCTTAATTTAGTATATGGAATTTCAGTAATTGTGAAAACATCAATGCTATTTTTCAAGCTTTGGAATCTTTCATCATTAACAACATTTTCAACAACAGGACCTAAAGCTGCAATTGTAATTTTTGGATTTTCAGCTTTATGAATTATCTGAAAGTCATTCGCAATTCCAGTTTCTCCATCAATTTCCAGCCCTAAACCAAGACGTAAGTAAGCAGGTTTTTTATTTTCTAATATTTTCCTGACAATTGTTTCGACATCTTTCTTTAAAGCAGGAATATAACAAGTCATATCAGGCAATCCGGCTAATGTTGCAATATCTTCAAGTGCATGGTGGGAAGAACCCATTATTCCATATCCATAGCCGCCGCCATTTCCAACTATAAAAACCGGAAGTTTATGAAAACAAACATCATTTCGGATTTGCTCCAATGGTCTGAAAACTGCAAATGGAGCAATACTATAGCAAAAAACCTTAAATCCTTTTGATGCCATGCCTGCCGCAACACTAATCATATTCTGTTCGGCAACTCCCATATTAATAAAGCGTTCACCAAGCTTTTGCTGCAAATTTTCAAACGCATTGAAACCCAAATCACCGGTAAGGAAAATGATTTTATCATCTTCCTGTGCAAGTTGTTCTATTATGTTTGAAAAAGCTCGGCGCATAAAATTGAATTTTATCTTTCAAATGTGTAAAGATACATTTTTTATAATTTTTAGTTCAAAAAAACAAGGGAATTTCTTGCTGACACTATATAATTACATTTTTTTACTAAATTTGTGATATTAAGATTTACAACATAAAACTAAATAGTATGAAAAAATTTGCAGTTGTATTGTCAGGTTGCGGTGTTTTTGACGGAGCTGAAATCCATGAAGCCATTATGACACTTTTAGCAATAAAAAAACAGGGAGCTGATTATGATATTTTTGCTCCGAATATTCCCCAGCATCATGTGATAAACCATATCACAGGAGAAGAAATGAACGAAAAACGAAATGTTTTAATCGAATCAGCAAGAATTGCTCGTGGAAAAATAAGCGACTTAAAAGATTTTAAAGCTGAAAATTATGATGCTTTAATTTTTCCGGGTGGTTTTGGAGCAGCTAAAAATCTATCAACATTTGCTTTTAAAGGAGCAGATTCAGAAGTAAATTCTGATGTTGAAATTGCAATTAAAAGCATGTTTAAACTAAAAAACCCAATTGGAGCTTTGTGTATTGCACCAGCAGTTTTAGCAAAAGTCTTAGGTAATATCGAAGTAACAATCGGACAGGATGCCGGAACAGCAGAACAAATTGAAAAAGCCGGAGCAAAGCATATTACATCAAATAATGGCGAAGTTGTTATTGACGAAAAAAATAAAATTTTCACAAATCCATGCTATATGCTTGAGGCAAACATTGTTCATATTGAGGAAGGAGCAGGAAATGTTGTTGAAGCGATGATGAGATTTGTTTGAAATGATTAAGCCTAGATGAATTTCGAATATCGATTAACGATTGAAGATTTCAGATTTGTTGTTTCATAGCCAATTACATCAAAAATCGTTAATCCCTGACTCCGGTCAGACGGGGTGTTCTTAAATCAATCAAACGGTGATTTCTGGTTTTTATTTACTTCGTAAATCCTAAATCTACAATCCTTGTTCCTAAATCATTTTAACAGATGCTTTAGGTATATAAGAATATTTCAAATAGCCTTGCTTTATGTAAGGCTTTTCTTATTTTTGCTTTCCTTTGAAGGTTAAATGTAAATTTAGAACACAAAGTGATATAAAAATGCCACGAATGCACTATTGTTATTCACTATTTCGTGGCAAGCATAAACATAAAAAAATCATTCGTGAATTAGTGACATTAAAAACACCAGAATATAAACTAATATATTCGTGCATTCGTGGCAAAAAAAATAAGAATATTAACTAAAGAATAAACAAATGAAAAAAACACTTCTATTTTTAATCGCATTAATATTTTCAATTAGTTCAAACTCACAGGACAAATCCGACTGGAAAGGCGGAGTTCCCGAAGGTTGTACTTCATTAACAGTTGGTAAAAAAGCTTCATTCGATGGTTCGGTAATGACTTCTCACACTGACGACAGTCATAAAACCCGTTCATGGATGGATATAAAAGCTGCCCAAGACCATAAAGCAGGTGAAACAACTCCTATGTATAAAAGAGTTAGCAGTGATAAATATGCAATGCCAAAATATGACCATAATAAAATTGGTGAAATTCCTCAGGTACTGCATACTTATGGATACCTAAACACAGCTTATCCTTGCATAAATGAAAAACAATTAGCAATGGGTGAATCTACATTTGGCGGAAGACCAAGTTTGCATTCAGATAAAGGATTAATCGATTGCCAAAGGTTGTGTCAATTAATGCTTGAAAGATGTACTACCGCAAGAGAAGCAATCAAATTAGCTGATGAGTTAACCAAAAAATATGGATGGAGCGATGATGGTGAATGTTTGACAATTGCTGATAAAAATGAAGTTTGGCATTTTGAAATTCTTGGACCCGGGAAAGGATTAGTTGGTGCAATTTGGGCAGCCCAGAGAGTTCCTGATGAACATATTGCAATAAATGCAAATGCAAGTACAATAAAAGAAATAGATCTTAAAAACAAAGATTTCTTTATGGCTTCTGAAAATGTTTATAAAGTTGCCCAAGATAGTGGATGGTGGAATGGCAATAAAAAGGATTTTAAATTTTGTTATGTATATGCTCCGGAAAGCCGTCAAAGTGTTGCTGCACGCAGAAGGGAATGGAGAGTTTTTGATTTGCTTGCTCCATCCCTACATCTTAGTGCAACTCAACAGGATTATCCTTTTTCAGTAAAACCTGATAGAAAAGTTACACTTGAAGATATGGTAATGGTGTTTAAAGATTATTACCAGGGAACGCCTTATGATATGAGAAACACTTATAAAGTTGCTGATAAAGATGGGAAAGAAATCATTTCTCCGCTTGCAAATCCATTTATGCCTTACGACCAATTGGAAATGGATAAAGTTAGAGGTGGATGGTTTTATGTTGACCATGAAACAAATAAAATCAATTTTTTGGGCGAAAGAACAATTGCCCGCTGGTACACCATGTATGGCACTATCATTCAATGTCGCAATTGGTTACCTGATGAGGTTGGTGGAATTGTTTGGCTAGCACAAGATAATATTGCTTCATCAATCTATATTCCTGTTTATTGCAGCGTTACAGATTTGCCTGAATCATACAAAACTCCCGGCAGAACAAATGGTTTTACCAGACAATCAGCATGGTGGGCATTCAACAGACTTGGAACTCTTGCTTCACAAAGATGGGGAGATATGCACAAGGATATTGATGCAGTTTGGAATCCATGGCAAAAGGAGTTGTTTGCTAATCAAAAGGAAATTGATGAAAAAATAGTTCAACTTTTAAAAGAGAATAAAAAGGAAGACGTTGTGAATTTTCTTACAGATTATACAGCGAAATGGGGAAATAAGGTGGTAAATAAAGCCTGGGAGCTTGGAGATTTTCTTTGGACAAAATATGATGAGAAGTTTTAGGAGTTTGGAGTGCCTAGAGTACTTGGAGTTTGGAGTACTTGGAGTTTGGAGTGACTAAAGTACTTGTCAAACTGAGTTGAAACACGCAGAAATGGGAGCATATTTTAATTGACAAAAGAAAATATTATTTTCAAATTAGCACCGTAGGTGCGATATATTTGTAGAAAAATCAATCTCGAAGAAAAAATAAGTGCCGTAGGTACGAAATATTATTGAAGGGAGTAGAAGTGAAAAAATTGATTAGATGAAAAAACGAAAAATACCTCACAATTTTGTAATAATATTTGCTGTAATTGTTTTAGCTGCCATTGCCACATGGTTTGTGTCTTCCGGTGAGTTCGACAGGACTGAAAAAGTTTTACCAGATGGTTCATCCAAAACAATTATTGTTGAAGGAACTTACCATAAAGTTGAACAATCACCTCAAACATGGCAAATCTTTTCTGCCATGTTCAAAGGATTTGTTAAGCAATCGGATATAATAATTTTTATTTTGATGATTGGAGGGGCTTTTTGGATTATGAATTCTAGTCGTGCAATTGACGTGGGAATTTTAGCATTTTTAAAGCTGACCAAAAAACTTGAGCGTTTTAGAGTGCTTAAAAAACTTGGAGTAAATAACATAGTGATGGTTCTCATTATGACAATGTTTAGCATTTTCGGTGCAGTTTTCGGCATGAGTGAAGAAACAATTGCCTTTGTAATTATTTTAGTTCCTCTGTCAATTTCGATGGGTTATGATTCCATTGTTGGAGTTTGTCTGGTTTATGTGGCAGCTCATCTTGGTTTTGCTGGTGCTATGCTAAATCCATTTACAATTGGAATTGCACAAGGGTTATCTGATATTCCAATTTTCTCAGGACTTGAATACAGATTTGTTTGTTGGTTGATTATTAATTTTATAGGCTTTTCTTTCATTTTGCTGTACGCAAGAAGAGTAAAAAGAAATCCCAATAAATCTATAATGTACGAAGCAGATGAATACTGGAGAAAACGAAAAGCAAATGATAATAATGAAGAAATGAATTATTACACTCCAAAAAGTGCATGGATAACCTATTTTATCACTTTGATTGGGATAGTAATATTTTCTTTCATTTATAAAAAAACAACTCTAACCATAGGTGATGACTATTCTGTAATCTTGCCGATAATACCCTATAGTGCTGCATTGTTTGCAGTGTTAGGTTTTATTTCATTAAAAAAGTCAGTGCATTTTTTCATTTTAACTCTGTTGGCATTTACTATAATTTACCTGATTATTGGGGTAATGGGTTATCAATGGTATGTTATGGAAATAGGGACTTTGTTTTTTGCTTTGGGAATTTTATCAGGAATTGCAATAAATAAATCCGCTAACGAAATCTCTATTTTATTTATTGAAGGTGTTAAAGATATTTTGAATGCTGCTCTCATTGTTGGTCTTGCTGGAGGAATAATCGTAATTCTTACCGATGGAAAAATTGTAGATTCAATAATGAATAGTTTAGCCGGTTCGATGCAGGGAGTCGGCAAAACCGGTTCTGTTGGTATCATGTATGTAATTCAAACAGCCATTAATATTATTATCCCATCGGGTTCGGCAAAAGCTGCTTTAACAATGCCAATTATGGCTCCTTTTTCTGACTTAATCGGAGTTTCACGGCAGGCAACTGTTATGGCATTTCAGTTTGGTGATGGTTTTACAAATATGATTACCCCAACTTCAGGAGTACTTTTGGGAGCTTTGGGAGTAGCAAAAGTTCCTTATGAAAAATGGGTTAAATGGATTTTACCATTAATGATAATTTTAATAGTGCTTGGATTTTTATTACTGATACCAACGGTTATGATGGATTTGAATGGGTTTTAATTTTGAATGCGATAATGCAATAATGCGATAATGATAAAATGATGTAATGATGTAATGATGTAATGATAAAAGAGCAATTTAGCAATTTAACAATATAACAATAAACTTCACCAATGCTTTACAAAACAAAAGGCATAGTAATTCATCAGATTAAATATTCTGAAACGAGTGTAATTGTTAAAATTTACACTGAGCTTTTTGGTTTGAAATCGTATATTTTAAGGGGAGTTAGGAAAAACAAATCCAAAATTAAATCAAATATTCTTCAACCTTTAACTTTGGTTGAATTGGATGTTTACAACAAAGAAAAATCGGATATTCAACAATTAAGAGAAATTAGAAATATCCACCAGTTTGTAAGCCTTCCATTTGAAATTCATAAAAGTTCAATTGCACTTTTCATTGCCGAAATTTTATATAAATCGATTAAAGAGGAAGAGCCGAATAAAAATATGTTTGAGTTTATTTTTAATTCAATAATATTTTTAGACACAAGCGAAAATAAAATCTTAGATTTTCATTTGCTGTTTGCTTTGCAATTAACTCGTTATTTAGGTTTTCATCCGCAGGGAAAATACTCAGAAACTAATGGATTTTTCGATATGGAAGAAGGAATATTTAAAAGCAATTTACCCCGACACCCCTATTTTATTGACAAGCCTCTAAGCGAAAACTTTTATCAACTTATTATCTCCCCTTACGAAAATCTTGAATTTCTAAAAATTTCAAATGAAAGTAGGAAATTGCTTCTGGATAAAATAATTCAGTTTTATAAGCTACATCTTCCCGGCATAAAAGACATCAAATCACATCATATTTTAGCGGAGGTTTTATGTTAAATTATCATTTAAAAAGATTTTTTAACAGTAAATCAATTCCATTTTTGATTTTGCTTTTTATCGCTGTTTTGGGATATTGGCAGATTGCCTTTTTAATTCATCCACAAAAATGGGATGCAATCGATTGTTTTTACCCATGGCGATTTATGGTCAGCGAATCATTCCAAAATCATATTCTGCCACTTTGGAATTCATATCAGGGAGTGGGCTATCCTTTGCATGCTGACCCATCAAGCGGAGCATGGTATCCCTTTGTTTGGCTGGTTAGTGTTTTTGGAAGTTATAATATTTATATTTTTTCTTTTGAGTTTATATTTCATATTTTTTTGGCTGGAGCAGGAATGTTTCTTCTTGCAAAAAAATTAAACATAAATAAAAATATTGCCTTGATAATGGCAATAAGCTATATGTTTTCCGGATTTTTTATTAGTAATTCTCAGCATTTCACTTGTATTATTAGTGCTGCCTGGATTCCTTTTGTTTTTAACTATTATCTTGAACTTAACAAAACCAAAACATTTTATTCCGCCGTGAAACTTGCTTTGGTTGTTTTTATGCTTTGCACTGGTGGATATGTTGTGTTTGTAATAGTTCTAGCCTATATTTTATTGGCATTTTATATTGTTTTTTCAATCGAGTCACTAATAAACAAAGACTATGTCGGTTTTCGAAAATTCTCGGTTTTAAATATTGTTACTTTAGTTTTAGTTGCAATTATGGGAATTGGAATGATAGTGTCAACTTATAATGTTTTGCCATATATTTCTCGTGGTCATAGTGTTCCTCTTGAGTTTGCTTTATTAGACCCATTTACTCCAAACTGCACAATTTCCTTTTTAATGCCTTTTGTTGTTGCGACCTCTGCTCCTTTCATTAAAGCTGATATTTCAATGTGTAACGCATATTTTGGAATTCTTATGCTGGTGTTTTTTATAGCGTCATTTTTTATCAAGAAGAACAAAATAATTAATGTTTTTATCATTTCCGGTTTTATAGCTCTGGCGTTTTCAATGGGAAAATATTTACCTGTCAGGGAGTTCTTTTTTCATTTTGTACCATTAATGAATTTGTCAAGGTCAGCAAGTATTGTCAGGCTGTTTTTTATTATTTCTGCGATTATTGCATCGGGATATTCACTTAATTATTTTATTAGTAAAGGTTTTAATTTAAAGATTTTGAAGTGGATAATTATTAGTTTAATGTCCGCTCTTTTTGTGTTTTTTATTATTTCTGCGGTTAATATTTCGCACGAAAAATTACATTTGTTTCCTCATATTTTCATAGCCGATACAAACATAAGTGTTTGGCAACAGATTTCATTAAATAGTGCATTGCAAATTCTTGTATTAGCTTTTGTTCTGCTAATATTTTTTAGATTTAATAAGAACCAAAAAAAGCTTACAACTTACATGATTTTTATCGTGCTTTTTGACATGTTTATTAGCACTCAACTTAATGCAGCCTACACAGTTTATTTAGACGACTGCAATACAAAAGAAATGCGAGAGCACGAAAGGGAAAATTTCATTAAAGATTTTCCAATTCCTTCATCAAAGAATATTATTGACAATAAAAGTTTAAACCAGCGTTTTCGACCATATTGGAGAAATTTATCCAACTTCAGTAAAGAAATTTCAGAGGAAAGATTCACTTCTTTTATGTTTATAAATTTTGAAACATTATTTGATAATAATAGAGATTTTTTGGATACGGTTTTAAGCAATCCACCTATATATTTAAGCGATAAGGTATTTCCTGCTGATTCATTGGAATCATTTTCCAGTAAAGGAAATTTCGACAATAAAACTATATTTTTGGATGAAATTGATTATAAAAAAATTAATCAAGCTCTTAAAATTAATATAGAAGACACTGCGTGGATTTCTGAGTTTTCACCAATCAGAATTATTGTAAAATCAAAAACTAAGAATCCACTTATTTTAACATTACTTCAGCAAAATTATTTTGGCTGGGAGGTTTTTGTAAATGGCGAAAAATCTGATTTATTAACTTCAAACAAATGTTTCATTTCTACTTTGATTAATGGTGGAGAAAATACTATAGAATTCAAATACCATCCAAAAAATGTGTATTTATCTTTCTTTATATCAGTAATTTCTTTTATATTAGTAGTTTTATTCCTGATTGGCTACTCTATAAAAGAAATTCGATGCAGAAAAAAGATGATTTAGGTAATTTGTTAATATTACCATCAAAAATTAACAAAATTATTTCGCTATGTCCATCTGTTACAGAAACTTTGTTTGCATTAGGATTACGTAAAAAAATTGTTGGAAGAACCCGCTATTGCATACATCCGGAAAATGAAGTCTCCCAAATACCAACTATCGGTGGTGTTTTGGATGTTTCAATCGAAAAAATCAGAGAAATAAACCCGGATATAATTTTTGCAGTAAAGCAAGAAAACAGTAAAGAAAACATTAAGAAAGTTACCGCCGAATTTCCTGTTTATGTTTTTGATGTTGATGATATTCAATCTTCCTTAAACATGATTGCAACAATTGGCTGTTTGTGTGATGCTTTAAATCTTTCAGTTAATTTGCTTAGTGCAATATTAAATAAAATCGATGGCATTAAAACAATCTCAAAAACGAATACTTTTATTTATTTGGTTTGGAAGAATCCATTTATGGCAGCAGGAGAGAAAACATATATAAGCAAGCTTCTGGAGAGATTTGATTTTGTAAATTGTATTGATAACTACTCAAAAACTTATGTAAATTTTAATATTAATGATTTGATTATACATGATGCTGATTATGTTTTTCTTCCATCCGAGCCTTATAAATTCACCGAAACAGACAAACAAGATATTCAAAAATATTTTCCAAATTCAAAAGTTCTTTTAGTTGATGGTGAAATGTTTAGCTGGTATGGGAGCCGATTGGTAAAGGCTGTGGATTATATTTCAAAAAACATACTATTTCCCTCGAAATAATCCATATTTCATAATGCAATATAAAGCTCTCATTCCGTCTTTCCAGCCAATTTTTTTACCTTCATCATAGGTTCTGCCGTAATATGAGATACCAACTTCGTAAATTCTGATTCCCTTGATGCGTGATATTTTTTGGGTAACTTCAGGTTCAAATCCAAAACGATTTTCTTTCAAGTTTAATCCTTGTATAGTTTCCCTGTCGAATAATTTATAGCATGTTTCCATATCGCTAAGATTTAGATTGGAAAAAATATTGCTAAGGGTAGTTAAAAAACGATTTCCTATAGTATGCCAAAAAAATAAAATTCTATGTGGGCTGTCTCCTTTAAAACGAGAGCCGTAAACAACATCGGCATGACCTGCAACAACAGGTTTAAGCAATTTGTTATATTCAAATGGGTCGTACTCTAAATCAGCATCCTGAATAATTAAATAATCGCCTGTTGCCTTAGCTATTCCTGTATGCAGTACTGCTCCTTTTCCTTTATTTATTTCATGACTGAATAATTGAATATTATGGTCGCTATGGTCGCTTATATATTTTTCGAGAACTTCAACAGTCTTGTCTTTTGAGCAATCGTTAACAAGAATTATTTCTTTCGAAATATTATCTATTAACTCAACCTGCAGCACCAAATCAAGGATTTTATGAACAGTTTTCTCTTCGTTGTAAACCGGAATTATAATTGATAATTTTTCTATCTTAGCCATAATCAAATTTTTGAAAGCGTAAAAGTACAAATTGAAATTTTATTTAAAAACTTTATGAGAACTATTATTAATAAATCTATACCTTTTATACTGTTAATCATAATTTTAATTGTTTTTTTGATTATTTCATTTCTATCTGAAGGATATGAAGGTGGAGCCGATAATCTTGCACATTTTTTATACTCCAAACAAGCTTTTAATCACCCTAAATTATTTTTACATCATTGGGGTAAACCTTTTTTCATATTATTAAGTTCCCCTTTTGCTCAGTTTGGATTTAATGGGATAAAGGTTTTTAATATTATTATTGGCTTACTGACGGCTTTATTTACTTACCTAATTGCAAAGGAGTTGAAATTTAAAAATGCCTGCTTGGTAATTGTTTTCGTTTCTTTCACCCCAATTTACTTCATATTGCATTTCACCGCATTAACAGAAATACTTTTTAGTTTTGTTTTGATTCTTTCAATTTATTTAGTTCTTAAAAACAAATATATAATATCAGCAATTATACTTTCCTTTTTGATTTTCACCAGAACAGAAGGAATAGTTATTCTTCCATTATTTTGGGTTTTTTACTTGTCTAGAAAAAAATATCTTAGCATTTTACTCACCTCTACTGCCTTTATTTTATATGGAATTATTGGTTATTTTTATTTTCACGATTTTTTCTGGTTTATAACACAAATGCCTTATGGTGGGGCGAAAGACATCTACGGAAGTGGAAGCTTATTTCATTTTATTGATTCCAGTAAATCAATCCTTGGAATTCCTTTGAGCATACTTTTTATTTTTGGTTTACTCATTTGGATATTTAATTTTATAAAACAAAAACAGAAGAAATCAATGATTTTTTCTATTGAATTACTTTTAATTATTTTACCTGCAATAGCCTATTTTTCTGCTCATTCTGTAGCATGGTGGTTGGGGAAAGGAGGCTCACTTGGTTTAATAAGGGTAATTGCTGCTGTAACACCGCTAATGGTATTATTAAGCTTAAAGGGCTTTAATTTCATGCAAGATTTAATCCCCTGGAAATTAGCAAAACTTGCTCTTAGTTTGATAATAATTGTATTAGTAGTGATGACTTCTGTAGCAATTTATACAGTTCCCGTAAAATTAACTACTACTGAAATATTTGTAAAAGATATTTGTACCTGGTTCGAAAATTCTGAATATAACAAAAGCAAAATATTTTATTATGATCCTCATTTTTGGTTTTTTACCGGTTTGGATCCTTATGACAAAACAACAAATACCTGGATGTTATTTCAGGAATGGCCGGATAAAGAAATAATTTGTGAGAACAGTATTTTATTTTGGGATTCTCATTTTGGACCAAATGAAGGAAGGCAGTCTTTAGATGATTTAAAGAAAGATAAAAGGTTTGAGCAGATTAAAGTTTTTAAACCAAAACAAAATTTTAAAGTTTTAGGTGGTTATGATTATGAAATGCATGTTTTCAAACACAAACCGTATGTTTTTAAAGTTTATAATTCTGAAGTTGATAGTTTGATAAATAGCACAAAGGATAAAACCAAGTCAAAACTCTTGGAATACAGAAGTTTTGAGAATGATGATTATTTTAAAAAAGGAGAAATAATTTCTGATTCTATCTCATTTTCAGGTAAAAATTCATTAGTAATTGACGGAAAAAATATTTTTCCATTAAGCAAAAGTGTAGTTTATTGTGATATGTTAGTAAATGGAATTCCTCTTAAAATAAAAGCCGGTTTTAGATTTTTATCTGAAACAAATTTTCAGGAAAATATAATTAGCATTGTAATAAGCTATGAAAATGATGGAGAAACCTATGAATATCATGAATTAGGTACAGAAAAAAATACAAGTTTTCGAACAAACGAGTGGAATAAATTGGAAACAGAATTGGATTTTAAAAATGTTAAATCACCTAATGACAAAATAAAAGTTAATTTATGGCATAGAGGAAAAAACAAAATATTTATTGATGATTTTTATGCTATTGTTTATTTTAAAGAGGAATGAATCATTTATTTATTGAGTTTTTTTTCATAGTTTTGACGTCCTATAAATTAGGTGACAATAATTAATCAAAGAAATATAATCCCCATGAACGATAAACTTCAATTAAACCCAAATCCTTTAGTAAGTTATTTAGGCAAACCATCTTCTGAATTCACAAAATCAGATATTATTCATTATGTTGAAGACAATGGAATTGAGATGATTAACTTTAGGTACATAGCCGGAGACGGTAGGCTTAAAACCTTAAATTTTGTAATTAATAGCAAAAGGCATCTTGATAGAATTTTAACAACGGGCGAAAGAGTTGATGGTTCAAGTTTATTCTCTCATATCGAGGCAGGTGCAAGTGATTTATATGTAATTCCTAGATATAAAACGGCTTTTGAAAATCCGTTTACTGATATTCCATCCCTGGATATTTTATGTTCATTTTACACAAAATATGGAGAGCCAATGGAAAGTGCTCCTGAATATGTACTAAAAAAAGCACATGATTCACTAAAAGAGCAAACAGGAATGTCTTTCGAAGCAATGGGTGAACTTGAGTATTATGTGATTTCTGAAAAAGAAGCCATTTTTGAATCAACTGACCAAAAAGGTTATCATGAATCATTTCCTTTTAATAAATGGGAAATGTTTCGAACTGAAGCTATGGCTGCAATAGCAAGCACCGGTGGAACTATTAAATATGGTCATTCGGAAGTTGGAAACTTTTCTGTTGATGATAAAATCTATGAGCAAAATGAAATAGAGTTTCTTCCTACTAATGTTGAAGATGCTGCTGATCAACTCGTAATTGCAAAATGGATTCTTAGAACCATGGCTTATAAATATGGTGTTACTGTTACTTTTGCACCCAAAATTACTGTTGGGAAAGCCGGAAGTGGTTTGCATATTCACACTAAGTTGGTAAAAGATGGAAAAAATATGTTTGTTACTGATGGCAAATTAAATGAGATAGCTAAAAAAACAATAGCTGGTTATTTAAGTTGTGCAGCCTCATTAACGGCATTTGGAAATACAAATCCAACATCATATTTCAGATTAGTTCCTCATCAGGAAGCTCCTACTAATATCTGCTGGGGAGATAGAAATCGTTCAGTTTTAGTTAGAGTTCCATTAGGTTGGAGAGGCAAAAAGAATATGGCTGCCAATGCAAACCCACTTGAAGAAAATTTTGACGTAGATTTTTCAGATAAACAAACAATTGAATTCAGATGTCCTGATGGTTCAGCAGATATATATTTATTACTTGCAGGATTAACAGTTGCTGCTCGACATGGTTTTGAAATGGCTAATAGCCTTGAATTGGCTGAAAAAAGCTATGTCGATATCGATATATTTAAGGATGAGTTTAAAGATAGATTAAAAAACCTTAAACAATTACCAGCTTCATGTTGGGAATCGGCAGAATACCTAAAAGAACAACGAAGTATTTATGAAAAATACAATGTTTTCTCCACAGGTATCATCGATGGTATTATTTGTCAATTAAAATCTCATAAGGATAAAGACATCAGAGATATTATAAAATATGACCAATCAAAAATCCTAAAACTTGTTGAGAAGCATTTTCATTGTGGATAGGATTTAAATTCCAAAATACAAAGCATCAAATTACAAATAAAAACTAAAAACAATCTACAAAATACCAAACAAGATAGCCTACAAATAGTAATTTGTTTGTGTTTAGTTTCCAGGTTTGGTATTTTTATTTTTTTGAACATTGGAATTTATTTGTTATACCAATTGTTAATTCAAAATAGTCCAAAGGACATTTTGAATTTTACAATGGTTAATGCCGTGTGAAACAATATTTAATATTAGATTTGGACTGTTAATTAATTCACATCGGTATTATATATCTTTTGTAATTTATCTTTTCCAGTTTATCTGGCTTAGGGTTGTAGAACCCGCTTAAAAATTGTGTTCAATTTAACCTTTTCACACTTGTTTTGGAATAAAACATAGAAGGTAAAGCTATTCCAGTTTGCTCCGAAATGGCTTCTTTTGAAAGAGAAAATCGAGAACATTATTGAACTTTATGATAATCCTTTGATTGATGAAGGAGTTTGGTGTTTCCTGACTTGGTATAAACAATTTACGAGAACTTCCTTAAATCATTAGAATAAAAACATTCCAATATTGATTATTATCGTAAGAAAACCAACTATCACATATTTTAATGGTTTCTCATTATGTTTTTTAAATGTTAAAAAACCGCAAATAGCACCAATAATTCCTAAAACAATAATAATGCTTAAATAAAAAGTTGGAAACATGTAGAAAAAAAGAAGAGTTGTAAAATTATACAAATACAATAAATGACAAGAATCGTAAACTAAAATGCAATTCAAAATAATTATTAATACTCCCAATGTTTTATAAACGAAACTTCTTTTAATCATGCCAAAATTTGTATTGTATTATTTCCCTGTTCACCTTTAGCTCATTGATATTTAAGGCTTTTTTCAAATTGCTCACTGCCTATTGCCTACTTTTCTTCCTCCGCTGGAGTGTATTTATTTTTCTTGTCACTTTTCCCAAATACTGAAAAATGAACATATCGTTTTGGGTGGAGTTTCATGTCAAGAAGGAGTTCATCGAGTTCTTTTGTAGCTGATTCCAGGTTGTTATATAGAGAGTCGTTATTTACCAATAAACCGAGGCTTCCTTCGCCCTTATTAATTTTCTCAACAATTTGAGCTACTTCGTTTAATGTTTTATCAGCATTTCGCATTGTTTTCGAAAAATCAATTTGAGCAAGAGAGTCACTAACATTAGAAAAATTAGTAATCACATTATTAATCTTATCATTACTCTCAGCGATATTGTGTGAGATAGACTCAATATTCCCAAAAATTCTCGCAAAACGCATTCGTTGTGATGAAACTAAAGTATCAATATTATAAGTTGTGCTTTCAAGGTTTTGAATTGTTAATTTAATACTCTCGAAACTTTTGGCTAGATTTTCACGAGTTGTTTCATTAAAAATATAGCGGATTGCCATTAAAGCTGTGTCGAGGCTAACCATAAGACCTTCGAGTTTGTTTTTAACAGGAAGCATTTGCAGGTTAATTTCATCCTGAATTGAGGTTGAAACCATACTTTCGAGAGTATCGTTGATATTAATAAATGTTTCAGAATTTCCCAATCGAATATTAATAGTACTTACTCCCAGAAGGTCATTTTCGATAACTGCAATGGAATTATCGGGAATTGCAATATCCTTTTCAATTAAAAATTTCACAACAAGTCTGCCTGAAGTATCACCCGGAAGAAAGTAGATGTCCTTTACCTGTCCAATTTTATAGCCGTTGATATCAACATTGTTTGCAATACGTAAGCCTTTTACATTATCATAAACAGAATAATATATTCTTTCCTTTTTGAAAATGTTTTCACCTTTAAGAAAATAGAACCCATAATACATTAGCCCTAATGTAAGAATAACAATAAATCCTATTTTAACTTCTTTTGGTATTTTCAAAGCCTTTGATTTAATTTATTTGCAAAATTAATAAATAATTCTATTTTAATATTCTTAATGTTGTTAAATTCTTGATCTGGTATATTATTAAATTCTAAAACTTTCCCATTATATCTTGCATCCTGTATCCTGAATCTTCTACCCTGAATAATTACGAATTCAGATTTTCACAGTCTTATTTCAATAATTCAACCGCTTCCTTAGGTGTAATTCTTTTACCATTATTAAATGCAATAATAAATGCATCACTAAATCCTTTTGCCTGAACCTTTTTTTGCAATTCTACTGCATCCTGGAGTGTTTTTGTCTTGCCAACATAATATTTATAAAGTCCGTTTTGAAAATATTTATCAACTTCTTTCAAGCCTTTAAAATCAGACGAATTATTTGGTTTCTCTTTACTTGATGAAGTAAACTGCACACTAAAGTAAGTACTTAAATCTTCGACTCCATCAGTTTTTTCATTTTGCTCGGAATTATTTACTGCTTCAATTTTTTCATTTGAAGCTTCATTTTTAACTTCTTCAACCCTAATATTTCCCCCGGGCTTTCCCTCCTTTTGTAATTTGTATTCTTTTATGGCATGATAAATTGCTAAAGCAATTTCATCTTGTCCTTTCTCCGACATTAAATATGCTTCTTCCTTTAAATTACTGATAAAGCCTGTTTCAATTAAAATACTTGGCATAGTTGTTTTCCAAAGAACCAAATATCCAGCTTGTTTTACTCCTCTGTCATGTCTCCCAACTTTATTGGTGAATTGTTTTTGAACCATAGTCGCTAATTCAGCACTTTGTTCAAGATATTGATTTGTGTAAAAAGATAATATTATTTCACCTTCTGGTGAATTAGGGTCAAAACCTTCATATTTTGTTTCATAGTTATCTTCAAGCAGAATAACCGAGTTTTCCTTTTTAGCAACAGCCTTACTTGCTTCATTTTTTGCAATACCCATTACGAAAGTTTCTGTTCCATAAGGCGTTGTCGATGCTACGGCATTACAATGTATTGAAATAAATAAATCAGCTTTATTATCATTTGCTATTTTAGGCCTTTTATAAAGTTCAACAGCAACATCGGTTTTACGAGTATAAATTACTTTAACATCCTTGAGATTATCTTCGATATATTTCCCAACTTTTAATGTCATTTTAAGGGTAAGATCCTTTTCTTTACAATTTTTACCAATGGCTCCGGGGTCGTCTCCACCGTGCCCTGCATCAAGAACAATGGTTTTAATCCTGTATTCGTAATATGAGGGATTAAAAGATGTTATGAAAACAAAACTTGTTATAACAAAAAATAGAATTATTCGTTTCACCTAAAATAATATATTTTAATTAGTTTTGAAAGCTGAAAAATTGAACTATAAGCCTTAATCCTACAAAAATAGTAGTATGCGAATTAAATCTTGTTGTTACTATATGTTAATTGTTAACCAATTTATTAACAGTTATTTTTAATCTTTTATCTTAAATAATATTGTATAGTTTTTTTAAACCAAATATAAAATTAAATAAACGACTTTCAAAAATTAAAGTTGAAAGATTGAAGGCTATGCCTTTAAATTTTTTCAATAGTTTTAGTCTATTATTTAAACTTACAATTTTATTTGTTTTTCTTTTGCTAAATAATTTTGTTCAGGCTCAAGAACCTGAAATAAATAACGCATCTGATAGCATAAAAGTATTATCTGATACTATTGTGGTTGATACTATTCCAAAGGGTTCAGGTTTTGTTCTTGAGTCAAAAGTTGAATATAAGTCTTTTGACTCCATACATATGGATTTAAAAAATCAAAAAGCTTATTTATATGGAAAAGCGGAAATTCATTATCAGGAAATTAGTTTGAAAGCAGCTTATATTGAACTGGATTTTGCCAGGAATCTTGTATATGCAGAAGGACGTGAAGATTCAACAGGCAATCTGGAAGGAAAACCGGAATTCATGGAAGGAGACCAAAGCTTTAAGTCAAAAACCATTTCGTATGATTTCAAAACAAAAAAGGGCTTAATTCAAAATGTAATAACTCAAGAAGGCGAAGGCTATCTTCATGGAGAACTTGTTAAAAAATCATCTGATGGAAGTTCGTGTATTAGTTCAGGAAGTTATACAACATGTAACCATGAGCATCCTCATTATGAAATAAAATTCTTTAAAGCAAAAGTTATCCCCAATGATAAAATTGTTACAGGTCCTGCCTATCTGTCGATTGCAGGTATTCCAACTCCTTTATTTATTCCATTTGGATTTTTTCCAAACAAAAAAGGTCAGGCTAACGGAATATTAATCCCAACTTATGGTGAAGCGGTAAATCGTGGATTCTTCCTTGAAAATGGTGGTTATTATTGGGGGATTAATGATTATATGGATTTAGCCTTAAGAGGAGATATTTATTCCAGGGGAAGTTGGGCCGTAAAAGCAAATTCAAATTATAATGTCAGATACAAATTCAGTGGTGACGTAAATCTTAGTTATGCCGTAAACTTAATTGGTGAAAAGGGTCAGGCAGATTATGAAAAAAACACCGACTTCTTTGTTAGATGGTCGCACAGACAAAGTCCAAAAGCAAGACCCAACAGCCAATTTTCAGCAAACGTGAATGCAGGAAGTAGTAAATTCAATCAATTTAATCCTGCATCAACAAACGACAGACTTTCTAATACTTTTACCTCGAGTGTCGCTTACTCAACACTGATTGCAAATAAGTATAATTTTTCTGCAAACTTCAAGCATAGTCAAAATACTATAACCAAACAAATGGATTTGAGTTTGCCGGAACTTACTTTTTCTGTAAACAGGTTTTATCCTTTACGAAAAAAATCAAAAGTCGGAGAACTTAAATGGTATGATAATATAAGTATGAGTTACGTTGCTAATGCAAGAAATGATATAAACACCTATGATTCTTTACTTCTGAAAAGCGATTTTAGTGATTTTAAAAATGGAATTAAGCATTCTCTCCCAATAAGCAGTTCGGTGAAAGTATTGAAATATGCAACATGGACAAACTCTTTTACTATTACAGAAAGATGGTATTCCAGTAGCATAAGAAAGACCTGGGATAATGGTGCCGTTTTTACCCCAACTGACACAACTTATGGTTTTATAAGAACTGATACACTTAATGGTTTTAATGCCACCCACGACTTTAATTTGTCTAGCTCATTAAATACAAGAGTCTATGGAATGCTCCAGTTTAAACGTGGTCCTGTGAAAGCTTTGCGTCATGTTGTTTCACCTAACTTAAGTTTTTCATGGCATCCTGATTTTGGAGAATATAAATGGGGATATTATAAGTATTATCAAGACAAATCAGGAAAAGCAGTTCAGTATTCAATTTATGACAGGTATATTTATCAAGCACCTCCATCAGGAAAGTATGGTGCATTAAACTTTGGCATTTCCAATAATCTTGAAATGAAGGTAAAATCGAAGAAAGATACAATCACCGGGGAGAAGAAAGTAAAGATAATTGAAAACTTTACTATTTCAAGCTCATATAATATGGCTAAAGATTCTTTAAAGATGGCACCTGTTTCATTAAGCGGATACACTAAGCTTTTTAAAAATCTTGACATCAGATATGCGAGTGTTTGGGATCCTTATATTATTAATGATTCAACAGGAGTTAACATTAATAAATTTGAATGGAACGAAAACAAAAGGTTGCTTCGAAAAAACAGTAACCAATGGCAGTTAGGCTTAAATTTAAATCTTGATTCCAAATCATTAAAAAAGAAGAAAAAGAAAAAAGAAGATGGTGAAAGTGAAGATATATCAAAAAATGAAGATGATGAATTAGAACTTCCAAATGAAGTTAACGCTGCAAAATTGAACCAGGTAAGCAATGTTGATTATGATAATCCCTGGAGCATAAATCTTTCTTACACTATGCGTTATATGAATACTTATAACTTTGCTGAAGATAAATTTAAAAATGAGTTTATTCAAACTTTAAACTTTTCCGGTGATTTGAGTATTACCAAAAATTGGAAGATAGGTGTAAGATCAGGTTATGACTTTAAAAACAAAGGTGTTTCCTACACTTCTGTTGATATTTTTAGAGATTTGCATTGTTGGGAAATGCACATGAACTGGATTCCAATAGGAACATGGAAAAGCTATAATCTTACAATAAAAGTGAAGGCAGCAGTACTTCAAGACCTTAAGCTGACGAAGAAAAAAGATTGGAGAGATTATTAGTGTGAAGGCTAAGGAGAAGGCTAAGGAAATGAATAAGCAATAGGCAAATGTGATTGTGAATGGGTGAGTGGGTGAGTGGGTGAATGGGTGAAGTGGAGAAGGGGTGAGCATGAGAAACAGCCTATGTCTTGTCCTGAAATAAGTTTACAAAAAATGTAAACAAAAATCAGGATTATGAAAAGAAAAGTAAATCAATACACGGACGAATTCAGATTAAAAGTAGTTACGGAATACGTTGAAACTGCAATTAGTCAAGAAGCAT
>JAIPBB010000018.1 GCA_021739805.1 Saprospiraceae bacterium
ACATCATACCCGGCATTCCGCCACCCATTCCACCCGGAGGCATCATTGGTGCTGGATTGTCTTCTTTTAATTCGGCAAGAACACATTCGGTTGTTAATAACATTCCTGCTATTGAAGCAGCATTTTCAAGAGCTACTCTTGTAACTTTCGTTGGGTCAATAACACCTGCTTCGAAAAGGTTTTCATAAGTTTCGGTAGCAGCATTAAAACCAAAGTCCTTTGTGCCTTCTTTCACTTTTTGAACAACTACTGAACCTTCCAAACCTGCATTTTCAACTATCTGACGCAATGGTTCTTCGATTGCTCTGCGGATAATTGCAATACCAGTCTCTTCATCGTCATTTTCTGTTTTAATACTTTGAAGTGCAACAGCAGCTCTGATATAAGCAACTCCACCACCCGGAACGATTCCTTCTTCAATAGCTGCTCTTGTAGCATTCAATGCGTCATCAAATCTGTCTTTCTTTTCTTTCATTTCAACTTCACTGGCAGCACCAACATAAATCACAGCAACTCCACCGGCTAACTTAGCAAGTCTTTCCTGAAGTTTTTCTTTATCATAATCTGAAGTTGTTGTTTCGATTTGTGCTTTAATTTGATTTACTCTTGCAGCAATATCATCTTTTTCGCCTTTTCCACTTACGATTGTAGTATTGTCTTTAGTGATTGAAATTTTTTCAGCCTGTCCTAAATAAGAAATATCAGCGTTTTCAAGTTTGTAACCTCTTTCTTCTGAGATAACAGTTCCGCCTGTAAGAATAGCAATATCTTCAAGCATTTCTTTTCTTCTGTCGCCAAAACCCGGAGCTTTAACAGCAGCAATTTTAAGAGAACCTCTGATTTTATTTACAACTAAAGTAGCTAAAGCTTCGCTTTCAACATCCTCAGCAATAATAATTAACGGTCTTCCACTTTGAACAACTTTTTCAAGAATTGGAAGAAGGTCTTTCATTATAGAAACTTTTTTGTCGTAAATTAACACATAAGGCTCTTCATAAACTACTTCCATTTTTTCAGTATCAGTAACAAAATAAGGAGAAATATATCCTCTGTCGAATTGCATACCTTCAACAACTTCAACAGTTGTTTCTAATCCTTTTGCTTCTTCAATAGTTATAACGCCTTCTTTTTTAACTTTGCTCATAGCCTCCGCAATCATGTTTCCAATGCTTTTATCATTGTTAGAAGAAACGCTTGCTACTTGTCGAATTTTTTCTGAACTATCGCCAACTTCTTGTGATTGTTCTTTCAAATTAGCAATAATAGCTGCAACAGCTTTATCTATACCACGTTTTAAATCCATTGGATTTGCACCGGCAGTAACATTTTTAAGACCAACACTAACAATAGATTGAGCCAGAACGGTTGCAGTTGTTGTTCCATCACCGGCAACATCATTAGTTTTTGATGCTACCTCCTTAACCATTTGAGCACCCATATTTTCTATGGTATCTTTTAATTCAATTTCTTTTGCTACAGTAACACCGTCTTTAGTTATTTGTGGTGCTCCATAAGTCTTATCAATAATAACATTTCTTCCCTTTGGTCCTAATGTTACTTTCACTGCATTTGATAAAGCATCAACACCTCTTTTTAAGGCATCCCGTGCTTCAATATTAAAAACTATATCTTTTGCCATTTTATTTATTTTTTTTTGTTTTTTTTAAATTCTTTATTAAATGATTGCATAAATATCTGACTCCTTCATTATAAGATAGTCGCTTCCCTGGATGTTGATTTCAGTACCTGAATATTTTCCGTAAATTACAGTGTCACCAACTTTAACAGTCATAGGTTAGTCTTTTGTTCCTTTTCCGACTGCTACAACAACACCTTTCTGAGGTTTTTCTTTTGCAGTATCAGGAATAATAATTCCGCTTGCTGTTTTTTCTTCTGCAAGAGCAGCTTCAACAACAACTCTGTCTGCTAATGGTTGAATGTTTAATTTTGCCATGTTTCTTTATTTTATATTTAACAATTAATTTTTAATGAAAATTTTTGCATGAAAGGCTTCTGTCATATTTTATGCCAATTGAGAAAAACACATTATTCAATGTCAATTTTTCCTGAGTTGTGTTTACAAGAAAAGGTATATGAAGTGTTTTTTGGCGAGTTTTTAACCCAAAGTCTAAAGAGAGAACTCGCTAAAAATCATCTCAGCCTTTAGGACTGGGTAAAAGCTGATTTTAAAACATTAGTTTAATTAAGGAGGCTAATTAAATTACAGCATAAAAAAATGTCAGAACTTTATGACATTCTGACATTTTAAAAATATTTTAAGATAAACTATTCTTCCTATTCTTCATCAGCTTGTGGCTGTGGAGTATAATCAAGAGCCTGATCCTTTGCCATTTCAGCTGCTTCAGATTTTTTCACAATTGTATTGTCATTTCTCGGAATTACAAATATTGAAAATAAGCTCAATACTAATAACGCAATTACTAAAGTCCAGGTAGTTTTTTCAAGGAAATCAGTAGTTTTCCTAACACCCATAATTTGATTTGATGATGAAAAGTTTGAAGCAAGTCCACCACCTTTTGAATTCTGAACTAACACAACTAGTATTAACAAAATACATGTGATAAGAATTAATACTGAAATTAAAATATAAGTACCCATTTTGTATTATTATTTATTATGTTTTGCTTTTATTTTCTACTTTTTTAATTTGGGCTGCAAAGTAACTACTTTTTTCGGGAAATTTCAAACATAATTTTTTATAAATTTCGATTCCTTTATCTTTATTTCCTTGTTTAACATATATTTCTGCTAAAGTCTCAGAAATAAAGTCTCCTTTATCCAAATTAGATTGGTTTGCAATTTTTTCTATTTCGCTAAAATCATCATCACGGGGTTTAATTCTTGGCTCTTCTTTAATGAAGTCATCTATAATCTTTTCCTTTGATTTTATCTCAATGTTTTTTCCTTCTTCAATTAATTGTTTTTCACTTGACTCAATAGTTGATGCCGTTTTTTCAGCTTCTATTTCAGCAAGTCGTTTTCTTACCTGTTCAAGCAGTTCTGTGCTTTTATCTGTTTCTTTTTTAACTTGTACTTCTTCTTTTTTTGTTTCAATTATTGGCTCAGGCTTTTTTTCTTCAACTATTTTTGGTTCTTCCTCTATTGCAAGATTAGCTTTTTCAGCTTTCTTTTGTTCTTCATTTTTTTGAGTTCGTAAAAGTTCGAAAATTATTTTTCGATTTATAGATTGAGCAGATGTTAATCGCAATTGCTTTTCAAAAGCTTTATTATCATTTCCTTTAGATAAACTTTGAAGATATAATAGTTGAGCTGTTTGAAAATAAGGATATTTTGAAACAATATCTTTCAGAATAACACTATCGGACAAAAGAATCTTATCCGGTGAATTTAATCTATCAATTATTTGTTGTTTGTTCATTTCTCGTTGCTCGTTGCTCGTTGCTCGTTACTGGTTTCTCGTTGCTCGTTGCTTGTCATTTCGACTCTACTTCGACTTCGCTCAGCACAGGCAGCTCAATGACCATGATGTCGGGACACTGAGCGGAGTCGAAGTGCTCATGCTCACCCGCTCTCCCCTTCTCCAAATCTCCCTCTCACCCGTTCACAAAATTACTGCCTGCCTCCTTCTTCTATGCCTTAGCCTTCCTCTACCAATTAACCACCGCCTTATTAAAAATATCTTCAACCAAAGCTTCGTTTATTTGATCAATTAATCCGTCTTCAACAGATGAAAGGCTTAAACTGCTTGCATAATCCTGATATCTTGAAAATCTTGTTTCGAAATTTTGTTTTTCTTCAAAACGATTTGTAAATCGAACATTTATTGTAATTGTAAGCCTATTCATTGCTGCTGTTTCATTAGCCTGTATTGCAATCGGTTGAGTCGAATAACCGACAATTTCTCCTTCAATATGCAAATCACCACCTGATTTCACTAATTGTAATGAAGTTTGAGATGCAAATTTATCCTTAATCGCATCTGTCATCTTTTGACTCAGAGTTGGTTGTATTAGTTGAGATTTATTCGGGAAATACAAAACGGAAATTGTTTTTGCTTCCGGAGGAATAGAAGCACCCGTAAATGAATAAATTCCACATCCGGCAGAAAATATTGCTAAAACAAAACCTATTATAAAAATCTTTATTCTCATTTATTCTTCATTTTCCCATTCAGTGCCTTTCATTTTGGCAGCAATAATTAACTTGGACTGATAAGTCCAAACCATTATTGGAAATTCCTGTGTTTCAAATCTCCATTCTTCTCCATGGTTAGGCTCACCATATAATTTCTTAACAACATTATCACGGACTGCAATATCATTATATTCGATTATTATTTCATATAAAGGATTATCTTCACCATCATCAAGATAATAAGTGACTTCTTTTATTTGTTCGGTTTTATTCTCTTCAACTATCGAAAGCCTAAAACTCATCACTTTACTTATATCTTCTTCCGAAAATTCAATAACTTTTTTTATCTCCTTTAAAGGCATTCCAAGGTATAAATTATGGAATTCCTTGGGTATGTATTTCTTTTGATATGAATGCAGGTCTTTAGTACCCGAACAGGAAAAAAGAAATAATGTAGCAATAATTAAAACGATGTATTTTCTCATAATTTTAAATTTATTGTTGGATATCATATTCTTTAATTTTCCTATAAAGAGTTCTTTCGGAAATTCCTAATTCTTTTGCTGCATTTTTCCTTTTTCCGTTATGTCGTTCCAAGGCTTTTTTTATCAAATCAATTTCCTTTTTCTGAATTGACAAAGATTCTTCAATGATTTCGGTCTCCTGAAATTCATCATCTTCTGACACATCAAATTCATGATGAAATTTCATTTCTTCTTCTCTTTTTACAATTGCATCAAATTTTTTATTATAATCATCTTCCGTCAAATTCCTAAATATTTGAGATGATTTATCCCTGGTTTTTTGCGACAAATCTTCGTCACTAATAATATCGGCAATAAGTTTTTTAAGTTCTGATATATCTTTTTTCATATCAAACAAAACCCGATATAAAAGGTCTCTTTCGCTTAAACCCGGGTCTTTATTCACATCTTTAAAAAGAACAGGTAATTTATTATAAGTCGCTTGTGGTAAATATTTCGATAAAGTTTCAGTAGAAATATTTTTATTTTTCTCAATAATTGAAATCTGCTCTGTAATGTTCTTTAGTTGTCTGACATTTCCCGGCCACCTATAATTCATCAACATCATTTGAGCATCAGGGTCAAGCTGAATTGGAGGCATTCGATAGCGTTCGGCAAAGTCGGCAGCAAATTTTCTAAATAATAAAACAACATCTTCCTTTCTATCTTTAAGCGGAGGAACATAAATCGGTACAGTATTTAAACGATAGTAAAGGTCTTCCCTGAACTTTCCATTTTGAATGGCTTCAGGTACATTAATATTTGTGGCTGCGACAACTCTAACATCAGTTTTAATTACCTTCGAAGAGCCAACCTTCATAAACTCACCAGTTTCCAGAACTCTTAACAATCGTACTTGTGTTGATAATGGCAACTCAGCAACTTCATCAAGAAAAATTGTACCTCCGTTTACAACTTCAAAATAGCCTTTCCTGGAATCGTGTGCTCCCGTAAAGGAACCTTTTTCATGACCAAAAAGTTCAGAATCAATAGTCCCCTCCGGGATTGCACCGCAGTTAACAGCAATATAAGGTCCGTGCTTCCTTGCACTTAATTGATGTATGATTTTTGGAAATGACTCCTTCCCTACTCCACTCTCACCGGTAATGAAAACTGTAATATCAGTTGCTGCAACTTGTTGAGCAGTATTAATAGCAAGATTTAATAATGATGAGTTCCCAATTATCCCGAATCGTTGTTTTATTGATTGTACTTCCATATCTCTCTAATTGACAATAAATAAAAAAGTGCCTAAAGTTTGGAGTGCTTAAAATGCCTAAAGTTTGTTAAACGTTTAAAATAATTTTACTCAAAACAGGAACTTGTAAATATTTACACAAAACTAACACTAATTATTCGATTAACTCCAAATGCTCAAAACCCTAGTGCACTCTATATTAATTTAATCATTAACGAATATATTGTAATTTATTTTGCAAATTTAAGGAATAAAATAGTCTTTTGTTTAGAATTTATAAATTGAATTTTAGAATTTATTTGTTATTTGGAAGTTGTTATTTGGAAATTCCTAGATAAAATGTTTAATTTTGAATTTCAATTCTATAAAAACTATAAAAACAAAAAGATATGTCAGTAAAAGTGTTAGACCATGTTTCTCCAGGTGTTGTTACCGGGGATGATGTTCAAAAAATATTCAAATTAGCAAAGGAAAACAACTTTGCAATCCCGGCAGTAAATGTTGTTGGAACCGATTCAATAAATGCTGTGTTGGGTGTTGCTAAAGAAGTAAACTCTCCTGTAATTATTCAGTTCTCAAACGGAGGAGCTCATTTTTATGCAGGAAAATCATTGAAAGATGATGAGAAAAAGATTTCAATAGCAGGAGCCATTTCAGGAGCAAAACATGTTCACATTATGGCTGAACATTATGGTGTACCTGTTATTCTCCACACCGACCATGCAGCAAGAAAACTTCTTCCCTGGATTGACGGACTTCTTGATGCAGGCGAAAAACATTTTAAAGAATTTGGAAAACCACTATTTAGTTCTCATATGCTTGACCTTTCGGAAGAACCACTTGTAGAGAATGTTGCTACCTGCAAAAAATATCTTGAAAGGATGAGTAAAATAGGAATGACATTAGAGATTGAGTTAGGCGTGACAGGTGGTGAAGAAGATGGAGTTGACAATACAGATATTGATAGCTCTAAACTATATACTCAACCCGAAGAAGTTGCTTATGCTTATGAAGAACTTTTAAAAGTAAGTGATAAATTCACTATCGCAGCAAGTTTTGGGAATGTTCATGGAGTTTACAAACCCGGAAATGTAAAACTAACTCCAATCATACTTGATAATTCACAAAAGTATATTCAGAAGAAATATAATACAGGCGAAAAACCAGTTTCTTTTGTATTTCATGGTGGCTCAGGTTCTAGCAAGGCCGAAATCAGGGAAGCAATTTCTTATGGTGTTGTTAAAATGAATATTGACACCGACACTCAATGGGCAACATGGGCTGGAGTTATGGCTTATTACAAAAAATACCAGGATTATTTGCAGGGACAAATTGGCAATCCAGAAGGTGATGACAAACCAAACAAAAAATACTACGACCCAAGAAAATGGCTACAGGAAGGCATTAATTCAATGATTGAAAGATTAAAGGTTGCTTGTGACGATTTGAATAATATTGGTAGGAATTAAAAAATAAAATATAAAATTATCTAAAAACCAACTTTTTCAAGTTGGTTTTTTTGTATATTTGAAATACAATTAATAATCATTAACTAAAATTTACTATTATGAATAGATTATTGGTGTTAAGCTCATTCATTTTAATAGTATTATTTTCTAATGCTCAGAAAACGTCTAATATTGAAATCCCAAATTTACTGCAACCAAAGGAACTCAATCCAGACAGCAGATTTGAATCATTAATTACACAAATTCAAAATGCTGCTATTAACAAAAAGCAAATTATCAGTACTAAAAATCCTACATATAAACTTGATAGTGCATATTTTCTTTCTGCATGGGCTGATACAGTTTTAAGTTTATTAGGAAGGACTATTTACAGTTTTGATCAAAATCAGAACTTAGTAAAATTTGAAATATCTGCGTTTGACTCCCTTATGAATAAATGGATCTATAAGGTAAAAAGAGAATTTACTTATAATTCCAATGGATTACTTACTTCATGGAGACAATCCTTTATGCCAACATTAGATAGCAATTGGATAATTAGTGAAGGAGAAGATTTCACATATAATGCAAATGATAGTCTAACTGAATATATTGTTTATCGCTGGCCTATGGGATACAACGCTATGATTCCGTATTGGAAAGAAGAAACATTCTATGACAGTACTGGATTTAAAAGCTATTCATTATCATATTGGTGGAAAACGGCAACACTAAAATGGGATAAAAACAGTAAATCAGAATTTACTTATGATAGCCTTGGATATTTAAGTAAATATGAGATTTTTGAATGGAAACAAGATTCAAGTAATTGGAAAACCGGATACAGGTATAAATATGTACACGATAGTTTAGGAAATATGACTCAAAAAATTGAATCTATGGGATATATGCCATTAAGCCCTTGGTATGATTTTAATCGAATTGATTTTCACTACAATTTTAATTCTGAATTAGACTCAATGTGTGGTTTTAAAAAAGATTCTTTTGGTGTTCCATGGTATCGTTCAAACAGAGTAAAATACTTCTATGATTCATTAGGAAATATGACACAAGCACATAGTACTATAGAACATTATACACACTTATTAACTTTTTATTCCCGACAACTAAACACTTATAACGCTTTTAATAATTTGATAGAATCTCTTAATCAAAAATGGGATTCACAATCGAATTCGTGGGTGAATGACTCAAAAAGATGTTATCAATTCGATTCAGGACAAAATCACATTTCAGAATGTTTGCACAATTGGGATACCACTATTTCAGCTTGGGATTCTTACTTATTCTATACAGCCTCTTATGATTTAAACCTTAGCAGTCAGGATATTTTGCTCCCCAATTATTTAAGTAAAATGTTGTCTTATCCATCTGATAATAACGAGTATTACTATCTTATAAAAAGCAATAATAATATGCTTTCAAATTACTCACAGTTCTATAAAGATTTCCCAAGCGGTGTACATTATGAGAAAACAAGATATACTTTTTACTATTCACCATTAACAGCATCTATTTCAGAAAAAATAAATAAATCGAAATTAAAAATTTACCCAAACCCTGCTAAATCTAAAGTAAATATTATTTTACCGGACAAATTGAAAGGGACTAATACATTGTTGGAAATTTATGATGTGCAAGGTCGAATACTTCAAAAACTTCAAATCTCAAAAAATAGTCAAGACATAGTTGTTGATGTTTTTGGATTTAATGTCGGTGTCTATATTTTAAAATTACAAAGTAATGGTACTGCTTTTGTCGAAAAAATAATAGTAGAGTAAATTTTAGAAATAATTACTCATAATAGTTTGGTGCTATGTGTTACGAAAACTTTTCAGAAGAGCAATCCAATGATTGAAAGAGTAAAAAAAATAATAAAAATGGAATTAAACTATTTTCACTAAAATGAAAATATAAGCGAATAATCATTTTTAATTTCATTATAATGAAACCTTTTACTATATTTGCAAAAACATTTCATTATGGAATCTGCATTTATTAGAAAAAAATACTTAGAAAAAGTTAAACCTTATATTGGTAAAGACATTATAAAAGTTCTTACCGGGCAAAGGCGTGTTGGTAAAACTACTATTCTTAAACAGATAATTGATTTGGTTGAGAATGAAAACAATAATGCAAAAACTATTTACATCAATAAAGAAAATAAGGATTTCCAGCACATTAAAACTGCCGATGATTTATTTCAACACATTAAATCTAATTTATCTAAAACCAAAAAAAACTATGTTTTTATTGATGAAATACAAGAAATACAAGAATTTGAAATCGCATTAAGACAATTGCTTGTTGAAGGGATTGATTTGTATTGCACAGGAAGTAATGCAAAAATGTTGTCAGGTGATTTAGCTACTCATCTATCCGGCAGATATATTGAGTTTCATATTAACAGCCTCTCATATAGCGAATTTTTACAAATTCATAAATTGGAAAACAATAATGAAACTTTAAACAAATATATCAGATATGGCGGACTACCCTATTTAATTCATTTGCCTTTTGATGATGAGATAGTTTACGGATACTTAAAAAGTATTTATAATACTATTATTCTTAAAGATGTTGTGTCAAGGTATAGCATAAGGGACATTGATTTTTTAGAACGTTTGGTTGAATATTTATCTGATAATTTAGGAAGTTATGTTTCATCAAAAAAAATCAGCGATTTTTTAAAAGCTCAAAGAGTAAGTCTGTCAGTAAACACCGTAATGAACTACTTGAAATTTCTTTCTAATTCCTTTTTTATCAATAAAGTGCAACGCCTTGATATAATTGGTAAAAAAAGATTTGAGATTAACGACAAATACTTTTTTACTGATTTGGGTCTAAAGCATTCTATTATCCCATTTACAGGCAGTCAAATAGGAAATGTATTCGAAAACCTGGTTTACAATCAATTGATTTTCGAAGACTATAAAGTTTATATCGGGAAACACCAGGATAGAGAGATTGATTTTGTTGCTCAAAAAGGAAATGAAACAAAATACATACAGGTTGCCTACCAACTACCCAACGAAAAAGTTAGAGAAAGGGAGTTTGGAAACCTTTTGAAAATTGACGACAATTATGAGAAAATAGTGGTTTCATCTGATGAATTTGCGGTTGACTACAAAGGAATAAAACATAAACATATCAGACAATTCCTTGCGAATGAAGATTGAAAACAAAATCAACTATAAAATAAAGATGTCTTCTCTTTCTGTAAAACTTTATAGCATCTGATGATAATTTTATTTAAACCTTCTTACTTTTGTTATCATCAACCACCAACCCAAAAAATTACAATCAAATCCCTAAACTTATCCATTTTTTCATAATTAAGTTTCTTCACCAAAACCAAATTAAAATGATAAAGCTTGACTCTTTAATGACAGAGTAGGAAAATATTAAAAACAAAAAAGGCTAACTCATAGGTTAGCCTTTTTATTTAAATGTATCTTTTATCTTTTACTTTGTTTGATAATCATAAATTGATTGTGCTCTAACGCTAAGAACAGGAATTAATGATTGATTTACCATTTGTTGAGCATAAGTGCCAAGCCATAGATTTTTGGTGCTAAATACTTGTTCAGTCATAATAACAAGAAGATTAGCGTCAATTTCCTGGGCATAGTCGATAGTAGTTTTAGTGGGATTGTCAGATTTAACGGTTTTCCTTTCGTAGGGAATGTTATATTCCTGCAAATGCTTTTCTACCATATCACCATAACCTTCAACTTTATAGTGATCCATTTTAGTATTGGTTGTATAAATACATAAAATATGAATAGTTGCCTTAAAATAATGTGCTATTCTTGTAGCGATACCAACTTTTTGACGAGTTTCAATTGTGTGGTCTAATGGTAAAATAATTCTTTCAAGATTACGACTGATATCAATATTATCCCTGATTGTAATCACCGGACAGGGAGCTGATGCAATTAATTTATTTGCATTGCTGCCAATCCAGAATTGTTCAAATCCTGATGAGCCATGAGTTCCGGCAACTATCAGCATTGCCTTTCTTTCTTTAGCTTCTTCGGCTATTTCAGTATATACTTTCCCGTTTCTAATTTTATATTCTATTTTTCCATAAGTAAGGCGATGTTTATATTTTTCGATTAATTCTTCAAATTTTAATTCAACATCCTTCACTTGTTCATCAAACTTGTCGCTAATCAATCCTTTTGAAGTGCCATGCTTGTTCACCCAAACCATTAAAACACTCGTTCGTGCTTTTTCGGCTATAGTGATAGCATGCTCCACAGAATTAACACTGGACAGGGAAAAATCTACTGCGGCTATAATTTCATTCATATTATTTCGTTTTTGGAATTGTCAAGCAATATAGTAAATATTTATTGATTTGTCAATGGGAATCTATAGTTTTTTGATTAATAACTCTAACATTTATGGGTAATCTTCCTGATTTCATAATACAGGCAATATCTTTTGCTTCTTCAAGTGAAAAATCTCCCGTGATTGAAGAGCGTCCACCCGAGATTTCACTTTGAACTGTTGGATATGAATAAACGCAATCATCTATCACTATGGCTATTGATTTTCCAATGTTCTCCTTGGTGAGTTTTAGCCATTTCCTGGCTCCATTTGCATTCATTTCAATTAAAATTTCATTTCCGGAATTAGAAGAAAAAGCTTGACGGACATCAGTGATATAATCACCGCCTAATGAAGCTTCACCGTTTCTTTCCATTCTTAGGGATACTAGCTCATATGTTGATGATACCTCACCATTAAAATCTTTAATAGGTCTTGCTGTCCAAAAAAACTTCAAGTCTTTCGGAAAAAGATTTCTTATGGATTCAATATTTAAAAGGCTATCAATATAATCTTTATCATTTTTTTCGGCACGTCCGCTTACTGGACCTTTTCCAGGATAATATTGTCCATTCTCGTTTTGATAAACATTTGGTTGTAAATATGCAAATAAAGATTTGTAATCTTGCCTGGCTGTTTCATTTGTATTATCATCTCTATTAACTAAATCAACTAAAGAAGTTGAGGTATCAATAATCTCTTCTTTAACTTCAACTTTCTTTTCAATTGAATTTAAGAGGTCTGTTATTTTCTCATTGGCTTCCATAAGATAAGAAGATATTTCTGCAAATTCATAAGTTTTCCAAAAACCAAGTTTTGCATTTGTAGTTATTAAATCCAGAACTCTTGGGATTTCTTCCTCTGTAACCCTATCCATTTTGATTAAATATTGATTCTTTTCGGTTAATCTTTGAATGTCAACATTTCTCACCCCAAAAGAATTTATTCGGTTGGAAATTATATTTATAGTTTCTTCAATATCTTTAATAGGAGTTGAATCGTCCGCAACAATCTCTATTGTTACTTCTATTGTTTTACCTGGCTTCAAATCACAACTTTGAAATAAAACAGCAATAACAAAAAACACATAACATGCGATATTCTTAAGATTCATAGCTATTATTATTTAATGTGTATAAGAAAACTAAATAAAAAATCTACGGATGTAAAGTTAATAATAAATTAGTAATTTCAAATATAATTAATAAATTAATCTAACTTCGGAAATTGAATTTCGTCTTTAACGGTATAGGCATTCGGATATAAAACCGAAATCTCTTTTAAAAATCCCTGTGCTTCCATTCGGGTTCTAAAGTCCCCAACTCTAACCTTATAATTTGGCGATTGAAAAATGACATAGGCATCCTCATTTTTATATTTTAAGAGAAACTCTGCTCTTACTTTGTTGGCTTTGTTTTTTGAATTAGTTCCTGAATCAAAAAATATCTGGACTCTATAGCCAGGTATTCCGGTTTGCTTTTTATTCAAAACGACATGCTTTTCAATAAGCTTATCAACCCTGGCATCCTGAAATATTTCAACTTTTCCTGAATCGGAGCTTTGGCAAAAAGAGTTATAATTGATAACAAAGAAACCTATTAAAAAAAACCATAAAACTCTGTATGTAATAAATCTATGAATCAATCTGGCTGTCATAATAATATTTTGTGTGAATTGATAAAACTGGGATTGGCGAATGATTAACCATTTGTTGTGCATAAGGCCCCATTAAGATATTTGCTGTTGTTGTTTCCTGCTCGGTCATTATAGCAATTAAATCACCATCAACTTTTTTTGCATATTCAATTGTCGCATTAGTAACGTTATCGGCTTCAACTGATGCAGATATGTATTTTAATCCATTTTCATCTGCAACCTTAACAACTTGTTCAGCATAACTATCAACTATATTCCTGATTGTTTTAACATTAGTTGAATATAGAGAAACAATATGTAATTCTGCGTTGAATTTCTTAGCCAAAATGCAAGACATAGGAACTTTTTGTCGGGTTTGTCTGGTACTGTCAATAGGAACAATAATTTTTTTCAATCTCATTTCAGTATCTTCCTTGTATCCGACAGTAATTACCGGACAAGGTGCATAAGTAACAATTTTATTTGCATTACTTCCAATCCAAAATTCTTCAAAACCCGACACACCATGTGTTCCAGCAACAATTAAAAATGCATCGTGATATTTCGCCTGATTAACAATTTCTTTATACACCTTTCCATTTCGAAGCTTAAACATCAATTTTCCGCCTGTCATAACATCTCTATATTTCTCCATTATTTCTTCGAAACGCATTTTCACTTCTAAACGTGCATCACTAGCTTGAGGAAGATAAATTGATGATGATATTTTACCTTTTCCAACCCAAACCATTAAAATATTCGAGGTGACATGATTTGCAATCATTATCGCATATTCTAGAGCTTGTTCAGAACCCTTGGAAAAATCGATACCAACTATTATAACTTTTTTCATGTATCTAATTTTTGTTATTTGACAGATTCGTTATCTATTAAGTAATTTTAAGTTCTCAAATTTTAATCAGTACTTAACATGGAATGCCCATAATTTATTCATATCTTTTAGTGTTTTTTTGTAGATGGGCATTTCATAAGCTAGTAAATTATTTCAGACAATTTGAAAAGCTAAATTAGCACAAAAACAGCTGCAAAAAAAGCAATTTAAAGTTTTTTGTTACTCTTAGCAAATAACATAATAGCAGTGTACGTAATTTTTCTAACTTTGTTGTGGAATTATCTTATAAAAACACACACTAAATGAATGAAAATCTTGATGTCAGTGGAAGTCAGCTAAGTAATGTTGAAAAAGAATTTGAAAAGGCATTAAGACCATCAGATTTTGATTGTTTTTTTGGACAGCCAAAGGTAGTTGAGAATCTTAAAATTTTTGTTGAAGCAGCCAAACAAAGAAATGAAGCTCTCGACCATGTACTTTTACATGGTCCCCCCGGATTAGGAAAAACTACTCTTTCGCATATAATTGCTAACGAATTAGGAGTTGGAATTAAGGTTACCTCCGGTCCTGTGCTTGATAAACCCGGTGACCTTGCCGGACTTTTAAGCAATCTCGAAGAAAATGATGTTTTGTTTATTGATGAAATTCATCGTTTGAGTTCTGTTGTTGAAGAATATTTGTATTCGGCTATGGAAGATTTCAAAATTGATATAATGATTGAAACCGGACCAAATGCTCGTAGTGTTCAAATAAATCTTAATCCTTTCACCTTAATCGGAGCCACAACAAGATCGGGTTTGTTAACCGCTCCCCTGCGCTCAAGATTTGGTATTAATTCACGTTTATCATATTATAATTCTGAAGTTCTAAGCCAGATAGTTGAACGTTCATCTGACATTCTGAGAGTTTCTATCAAAAAAAATGCAGCATTTGAAATAGCTAGACGAAGCAGAGGAACTCCAAGAATTGCTAACCTTTTGCTAAGAAGAGTCAGAGATTTTGCCCAAATTAAAGGAGATGGAAATATTGATTTGGATATCGTAAATATTGCACTAGATGCATTGAATGTTGACAAATATGGTTTGGATGAAATGGATAATAAAATATTATCCACAATAATTGAAAAATTTAAAGGTGGTCCGGTTGGGATTTCTACAATTGCAACTGCAGTTGGTGAAGACAGAGGAACAATCGAAGAAGTTTATGAACCTTTTCTTATTCAGGAAGGATTTTTAATGCGAACACCAAGAGGACGTGAGGCAACTGATTTAGCATATAAGCATTTAGGGAAGTATAAATTGCCTGAGCAAAAAAATTTGTTTGATTAAATTTACAATGACAGATTCCAAGATTTTCAAACAAAAACTAAGTCAAGCGATCAAAGAAAAAGCTACAAAAATTGGGTTTTCTGCATGCGGTATTTCGAAAGCTAAAATTCTTACAGATGAAATTCCACGTATTGAAAAATGGCATAACAAAGGCTATTCAGGCGATTTATCCTATATGAAAAGATATAGCGACATAAGGCCAAACCCTGATAAATTGCTTGAAGGCTCAAAATCTATAATTTCATTAACAATTAATTATTATCCAAAACAACTAATTCCTGAAACTGATAATTACATTATTGCTAAATATTCCTATGGAAAAGACTACCATAAGGTAATAAAAAAAATGCTTAATTCACTCGCATTGTTTATTTCTGAACAAATACCGGAAATGAAATATAGATGCTTTGTTGATGCAGTGCCACTCTTTGAAAAATCATGGGCCAGGCATTCAGGTTTAGGTTGCATTGGAAAAAACACACTTCTGATTACAAAATCAGGCTCTTTCAATTTTATTGGAGAAATCATAACTGACATTGTACTCGACTACGATGAAACTTTCAATGAAGACCTATGTGGAAAATGCACAAAATGTATTGATGCTTGCCCAACAAATGCTTTGGTTGAGCCCAGAGTTCTGGATGTAAATCGTTGCATTTCATTTAACACAATTGAAGCTAAGGAAGATTTTGAAATTAAGCTAAATGTTGATTTTGGTGGGAGAATTTTTGGCTGTGATATTTGTCAGGATGTTTGTCCTTGGAATAAAAATCCTATTCCTACAACAATTAAAGAATTTGAACCATCAGAAAAATTGATGAGCCTTAGGAAAAAAGATTGGGAAAACATGACAGAATATGAATTCAATCAGTTGTTTGAAAATAGTAATATTAAAAGGACTACACTGAAGGGATTAAAAAGAAATATAAAATATAATCAAGAAAATTCTATTAAGAATCCCCAAACTGATATCTAAAAGAGAACATTAAAAGGTCATTATATTGTCCTTTGTTTAGGTGATATGTTCCTCCCCCGGCATGCTCCCTGACTTTGAGAAATGAATTTGATAATCTTAAATTCACAGTCCATTTATCTGTAATATTATATGCAACACTTATTTGTCCACCAAACTCTCCTTTTTTAAATTTTGGATAATTAGTACCAACAGATATTACTCCATATTCATCCTGTTCTTTACTATTAATAAACACTCCATAAAACAGCCCACCTTCAAAAGTTAGCTTAGGTCGGAAATAATATTGAAAAATAAATGGCATTTCAACATATTGCAAACTAAGCTTATAGGATTTGTAGTCTCCTTTATCAGGGTTTGCATTTTTTTTACTTCCCTTTTGGATATATGCAAGTTCCATTTGAAAACCGAATTTTTCTTTAAGCTTTAACTTAACAAATCCACCGGCATAAATACCGGCTTTATTATATCCGGATAAATTGTCCCCGGAAATCTGGCTGGCACTTAAACCAGCAATCAAGCCTCCTTTGAAACCTTGAGAAAATCCTGCAATGGCAAGAAAAATGAATATTATTAGTAAAAATATCTTGTGTTTCATTGTTTATGGAATTTTGAACAAAGTTAGGAAATTATTGGTTATAAGGATATCTTGAATCCTCAATGAAAAAATAAATAAAAGAATTTCGAGTAATTAATTTAAGAAATTTCTTGTAATGTCTCTCTAAACAACTGATTAAGTTTATTTGTATCTGGTTTTATAACGAAGTTGTGTCTAGACAAATAATCATTGTAATAATCAATCTTTTGTTCAAGAAAATCGTTAATAATTGATATTTTAGGTTCAACATCTAATTCATCACCTGCCATTTTTCTCTTTAGTAAATGGTCAATTTCTAACCTAAGAGCTGGTTCAGATATTTGTGATTCCACAAGCTTTTGAAACTCCATTGGAGGCATCGTATTATTATTTTCAATCCAGGAGCAAGCCAAAATAGGTCTTAAAACGTAAAAATACTTTTTTACTCTTACTTCATTTGATTTAAAATAAGTTTTATAGTTCCCTTCAGCCATGTGCAAATAATGATGCATACAGGATTTAGGATTGAAATATTCTGAAGATAAGTTTCTTAATTTATCAATCATTGAGTAGCTTTGGTAATATTGAATTGGACTTCTCAGCCATTCCATCAATGGTGGATTTGATTTTCGAAAGAGTTTAAGAGCCTTTTTTAATTCCCAACCACTTAAATCAATATCATTTGGTAGAATTTTATCGAAACTATCCTTCTTAGTGTCAATAGATAAATACCAATCCATATTATGAATATAAATAAAACGAACATCCCAATCACTATCCTTTGATGCAAATCCCCATGCTCTACTACCTGATTCTACTGCAAATAAAATCTTAATATCTAATTCCGCTTCTAATTTTTTGAGTTCTTTTATTATTTCGTTGGTCATGATTTATATTTCTCAAAATTTAATTACAAAATTAATCTATCACAACTTTCATCCAAATAATAAATGAGATGCATGGTGAAGTTTTAAAATTACATCTATGTATGGTAATGAATCTGATTCAAACAGATAGAAAAGGTTTTAACAAAATCTATTTTCAATGATTTTTTTTATTTTAGCTATGTTTATTCTATCCTGAAATTTATTTTGTTCTTTAATTCCCTTTTGATATTCGCCCCACCAATTACATTAATATTTGAGATTTCAACTGAATCACCAGATTCAAGAAGTCTAAATTCAATTATCAAATTTTGCACGAAAAGATTTCCTTCATTTTCAAAAAAGAATGATGTATCATTCCTAAATGTTTGAACTGTGTAGTTTAAAACTTTGTATCTATAATCAGAGTCAAAACAATCAAGATATGCTCCAACACCTGAGGATGCAATAAGTTGAAATTTATTAGTTATTCCGTTTCTTACAAATTCCACTGTAGGTATTATGCATTCCTGTGGTATCAATTTAATTCTTACCGTTTGTGTATCAATTGCAATTGTGTCTTTGCTTTTTAAGGAATATATATAAAACTGAGATTCTTCAGGTCTAAGAGGTAAATAAACATATGTGCATTTATTTTTTGATTTAATCTCCCCATTATTAGTTTTTACAATAATTGAATCACAAAAACTATTTTCAGCTAAAATGTTCATCTGGTTTTCAATACCTAAATATGCGACATTTGTTTTAGGCAAAGAAATAATTGTAATTTGAGCATAACTATATATTGAAACAAAAACTATTATTAAAAATGTTGTTGATACTCTCATAATTAATATGGTATAATTTGTTAAAACCATTAACGCTCCTATCCTAAAAAATAGTATTCAGTTATAGAAATCTTAATCTTTTCCCAAAGGTACAAAAAACATTAAAGGATTTTGTTAACAAACTAATGTGGTTTAATAAATTCAAGTTAAACAAAATATTTCCCAAATAATTTTTAAGTTTGTACGTTTTCATTTTCGACAATAAGAAATATGCACTTGAAGAAACTTTTCACTCTATTACTTTGTTTTTGCTCAACTTTGATTATCGGTCAAAATAATTTATTTTTATCTAATCCGGCTTGTTTAATTATTGTAAAGAAAGTTCCTTTTGGAAGGTCTTTGTTTCCGTGCAATGGTACAATAACTGTTTTGTTAGATTTTTCGTTATAATAAACTTGATGACTTCCTTTAGCTCGCTTAAAAATGAATCCGTTTTTTAGAAGAATTTGTATAAGTTTTTTAGCCGAAAGATTCATGCTGAAATATTTAAAGAATACTCTAATGTATTAGTGTCATCTGGTATTTGCTCTTTTCTTTCCCGCAATTCTTCAATATAAAGTTCAATGGCTTCTTTTGCCATCTCAATAGCGTGTTCGATGTTTTCGCCAAAAGTAACACAGCCGGTAAGAGCAGGTACAGTAACTGTATATTGCCCTTCCGGTTCCTTGTATAATAATATTTTATAAGTATGTAGCATCAGCTTAAGTTTTGATAGTGTACTATTATTTTATTTTTCTGTTTACGATTTTTTCCTTGTTATTATTGATGACAAATATAATTACAAAATTAATCTATCACAACAGTTTATCCAAATAATAAATGAGATGTCTGGCGAAGTTTTTATCAATGACATTTACAAAACTAAAATTCCTTTTCAAAACCTCTGATTGCTTGAAATATTTGCTAATTTTATAGAGTTATATTATACGATTAAAATTTACATTATGAGATATTTCCTATTAATACTGCTTTCAATAATTTTATCAAAAAATTCATTCTCTCAAGAATCATACGCAGAAGAAAAAATTCATTGGAAAATAATTTTACCTGAAGATTTTCAAAAAACAATCATAGAATTAAATAAGGACAAAGAGCTAATTAAATCAATAAAAGTCACAGAACAATATTTTAAAGTTGATTATAGCGATTATGTTGACACTTCAAGAGTTTACTTCGACACAAATGGAAGAATTTCAAAAATACATTTGAACGATAAAAGGTTAACTTTTTATAGAAGATATGTAGATTCAAAAGGTCAATATTATCGAACTTATGATTACATAATGGGTCAAGTGCCTAGCTTCACTATAAGTTATAATAATATTGGATTACTTAGCAATTTGAAAGTATACTTATACAACAAATCACTAAATAAAAATATTTTTGATTATGAATATATCATTTCGTATAAAAATGATAGTAACATTTCGAAAGTGATTGTAAAAGATAGCATAAAGGAAATAGGAAAAATTGAATTAGTTTATAAAGACAAGAAACTTATTAAGGAAAACTCCTTTTTAGGTAAGAAATTACTTTACAATATTCAATATCATTACATTTTGGATTCCAGAAAGAATGATGAAATAATTAAAGTAACTAAAACCATTAATGGGAAAACATTATGTGAAAAGTTATATAATTCTGGAGAAGAAATATTGAAAATTCAAAAAGATGGTTCTGACATACAAAAATTATATAAAATTCCAATAGGTCATAAAGTTGATTATAAAACTTCAGGATATAATTATCTTTCTATAAACAGCTTTAAAAGAATTCTTAGTGAGCTATATCCAAACCCTGAAACCAATTTATCTTGCTACTATAGTAGTTTTAACAATAATGACAATTTATTATCAAGTTATGAACTTTACTTTAATGCAAATCCAATATATGCAAGTGGTATAAAGTGGATATATACTAAGGATGGATTATTAAAAAGAAAGTGTACGATAAAGAAAATGGAGGAAGTGAAGAAATTATACAAGAGTACTTTTATAAATATTCGGATAATAAACCACATGCTAAAGTATCATTTTCACTTGTATTTATACTAAAAGATACAATTTCAATAGACATACTGATTACAACAATATATACCGATAAAAACCAGCGAAATTATTTCCCCTTAAACAACCATCAAATAAAATCAATTGATTCCTTATATTTATTGGATGCAAAATACAAAATTAAAAGTTTTGAGGTTGGGATTACTTATGGAGGTGGTATGAAAATTTCAAATTCAAAAAACAATATAATTGATAATAATAAAAAACAATTATTAAAAGTTGCAGGAAAAGGTGTAACTCTAGTATATATTAGTGATTTAATAATAGTTGGCAAGAATAATGAACGAATAGAAATTAATTCATTAATGTTGAAATAAATTGTAAAAAAACATATGAAATAAACTAACTAAACTGGAAATCCATTTGTTCTTCACAATATCCTGTTAATCCTTTTTTTCAAATATTTCCCAAATAATTTTTAAGTTTGCACGTTTTCAATTTCGACAATAAAAAAATATGCATATAAAGAAACTTTTTACTTTATTCCTTTGTTTTTGCTCAACTTTGATTATCGGTCAAAATAATTTCCTGGACTCTGTTCTTAATCTTCCTGTTGCACAAATTTATTCTCTTACTCATCTCGATAGCATAGTTAAAATTTGGTCGGTTGATAAATCAATGATAGGCCTAAAACCTAATAGTGTTTTGAATTTTCAGGAGTTTTCCGATAAAGTTTACAAGGAAAGACTTAAGGAAATCGAAATGCATATTCCCTTAACTTACAATCCAAAAGTTAAATCATTTATTGAGATTTATACCATCGAAAAAAGACATAATGTTGAAATATTACTTGGTTTGTTTGAAAATTATGATTCAATTTTCGTTAAGGCTTTATCGGACAATCGACTTCCAAAAGAGTTAAAGTATTTCCCACTTATAAAATCTGCATTAAATCCATCGGCAGTTTCACCCTCTGGTGCTTCGGGCTTATGGCAATTTACTTATCCAACCGCAAAATATTATAATCTATACATTGATTCATATATTGATGAAAGAAGAGATTATCAAAAATCGACTTATGCAGCTATCCAGGTTTTAAAAAATCTCCATGAAATTTACAACGACTGGACAATGGCTTTGGCAGCTTATAATTGCGGCCCGGGAAACGTTAATAAAGCAATCAGGCGTTCAGGCGGAAAAACTAAATTCTGGGAAATTTATCCCTGGCTACCTGAAGAAGCTCGTGATTATGTCCCTGCATATATTGCAATGGTTTATGTGGCGAATTATTATCCGGAACACAATCTCACTCCTTATAAAATCGAATTACAAATTGCTCCCGACACTGTTAGGGTTACAGAAAAGCTGCATCTTCAGCAGGTTGCAGATGTACTGCAATTGCCTATTGAACAAGTGAGGGAATTAAACCCGATTTTCAAACATGATGTGATTCCACACAATGGAAGACAATATTTTTTATCAATTCCTGCTTCATACAAAGAAAAATTTGTAGGCCTTCAGGATTCAATCTATGCTTATAAAGATTCTATTCTTTTTAATATTTCAAAGCCAATAGAGATTAAAACTTATGCTAAGAATACCTATAAATCAAGGAAATCACCAAAAGACCTTTCAGAAGTTTATTATACTGTGAAATCGGGTGATAATTTAGGTTTGATTTCAAATTGGTATAATGTTTCGGTGAATGACATTATGTATTGGAATGGATTACACAGCTCAAGAATTAATATTGGTCAGAGTCTGGTAATTTATGTTGCAAATGATAAAGTGAAATATTATAAAGCTGTTAACGGATTAAGCTATGCCAGGAAGCAGGCAAGAATCGGAAAAACTGCAGAGTCGGAACCTAAAAAGGAGACAACAGATAACAATAGTAATTCCAGCGGAAATGATTGGATTTATTATACTGTAAAATCAGGTGATTCACCTTACGGAATTGCACAAAAATATGAAGGTGTAAGCGAAGATGATATAATGAAATTAAACGATATTTCTAACCCGAGAAGTTTGAAGATTGGACAGAAGTTGAAGATAAAAAGGAAATAGGTGAAGGCTAAGGCTGAGGCGAAGGAGTAGGTAGTAAGGCAGTAGGCAAATGTGATAGAGAATGGGTGACGGGGTGAGTTGGAGAATGGGTGAAGGGGAGAGCCTGAGAGCACGAGAATTGTGATGTGAAAAAGTGAGAATCCTGAACAAAAGACAATTAAAAGCGTCATTGCGAAGGAGGAACGACTGAAGCAATCCGTTAAATTAAGTGTAGTGAATATTATTAACAGATTGCTTCGCTTCGCTCGCAATGACGAAAGAAACGAGCAATCCAGACGGACGAAGCAAGCTTTGCAAGCAACAAGCAACAAGTAACGAGTAACGAGAAACGAGAAAAAATGAAACCAACCAAAGTATTAATTTTTGTACTTGCAGTTTTAGGAGTTTTGGCAATTGTTATGGTTGCTATGCCTGCTGATGGAGTTAAGCTAAATAAAAATTTCACTTTGCAATTTCCAACTTTCAAGGAACTATTCTCTAGTGATAACGCCAAAACCGTTGACATTAGCAAAATCCTTGAAAATCAAATTGATATTGATACTGTCAAAAATTTGACTTTGATTATTGATAGCATTACTCATGACACTATCAAAGCAAATGCTGATAAACTCACAAAGTCTATTGTTAGAATGGCTTTTAAAGATGGTGATAAATCTGTTTTGTATTCCTTCTTTAATAAGCTAAAAAACTCAACCGGCTCAGAACTTATAAGGATTATGCACTATGGTGATTCTCAAATCGAAGGCGATAGAATTACTTCCTTTTTGCGTTCTAAACTTCAAAATAATCATGGTGGCTGTGGGCCGGGATTGATGCCTGCGGTTCAACCCTATGATTTCACTTTTGCAATAAATCAAACTTCATCCGACAACTGGAAACGATATACAATTTACGGGAAAAAAGACACTTCTCTTAAACATAGCAAATATGGTGTTTTGGCTGCGATGTCCCGCTTTGCTCCTATTCAAAACGATTCAGTTATAAACGACAGTGTAATTTATGAAAGTACAGTAAACTTCAAAAAATCAAATATTTCCTTCTCAAACACCAAAAAGTTTAAAAGCTTTAAAATGTTTTATGGCAACAACAAAAAATCAGTTTTTATTGAGTTGTATAAAGGTGAAGTTTTACTGAAATCAGATAGCTTAAAACCAACAAACGGTTTAGGAATATTCAGTTATACACTTTCAGACTATGCCGAAGAAATCACCGTAAAGCTTAAAGGAAAAGACAGTCCCGATATTTACGCAATTGCACTCGATGACACTAAAGGTGTTGCTGTTGACAATATTGGATTAAGAGGCTGCTCTGGTACGATTTTCACTAAGATGGACAGAGCAAATCTAAAGCAAATGTACAGCAAGTTAAATGTACAATTGTTAATCCTGCAATTTGGTGGAAATGTAATGCCGTATATTAAAGACAAGGCAGCCTGCGAGCAATATGGAAGATATTTTTATAGCCAACTCGCAGCTTTAAAAACCATGATTCCGGGGATTTCCATTGTTGTAATCGGCCCTTCAGATATGTCGATAAAGGAAAAGGATAAATTTGTTACTTACGAACATTTGGAAGATGTTAGAGATGCTCTGAAAGACGCAACATTAAAAGCAGGCGGAGCTTATTGGGATATGTATAAAGCAATGGGTGGGAAAAATTCAATGCCGAGTTGGGTAAATGCTGACCCACCGCTAGCAGCACCCGACTATACTCATTTTAGCCCGAAAGGAGCAAAAGTAGTGGCTAATATGTTTTATAATGCGTTGATTATTGAGTATAAGGAGTATCTGAATAAGAAATAATAGGCTTAGGAGAAGGCGAAGGCGAAGGAGGAGGGATGTCAAATGTTTGATGTCAAATGTCAAATGTGGGTAGAAAGGCAAATGTGATGGAGAATGGGTTAAGGGGAGAGTGGGAGAATGGGTGAGCATGAGAGCACGAGACTGGGAGATTTGAAGAAGTGAGAATCCTGAACAAAAGACAATTAAAAGCGTCATTGCGAAGGAGGAACGACTGAAGCAATCCGTTGAATTTAATGTTGTGAATATAATTAACAGATTGCTTCGCTTCGCTCGCAATGACGGAGAAAAAAAATTGATTTAAGAACAAGGATTAACGATTTTTGATTTGCGATGCACTAACAAATCTAAAATCATTATTCGTTAATCGATATTCAAAAAAAGAATAGTGCAGAGAAGAAAAAAAATATCATATTCATTTTGGCTGGTTTTAATTAGCTTATTAATTTCTATTCCTTCTTTTTCACAACAAAAGTCCTATCCCTACGATGTTGTTCATTATGATTTTATTGATTATGATAATAACAAACTTCTTTTTTTTGGCGACAGCTCAAATTTTGAAGCATTTTATCAATCATTGGATAAGCTAATCTTTCAGGGTGATGGGAAAATCAACATTCTTCATATTGGTGGCTCACACATACAAGCAGATGTTTTTTCAGGCAGAATAAGGCAAAGAATTCAAACTCTTTCTCCAGGTATGAAAGGAGCACGCGGCTTTGTTTTTCCATACAGAGTAGCTAAAACCAACTCACCCGCCGATTACTGGATTGAATATACAGGCGAATGGGAATCCTGCAGAAATGTGGAAAGGAAAAAAGATTGCCTTCTTGGATTATCAGGAATTTCAGTTACAACCCTCGACAGCATTTCAACCATCAAACTGTTCAAAAGAGCAAATATTGATTATCCCGATTATGATTTTAATAAAGTGAAAGTCTTTTCCGACCAAGGTGCTGAAAGCTTTGATATTGAATTTAATCAAAAAGGAATTGTTAAGAAAAAAGTCACTAATACAAAAGATGGCTATACAACTTATTATCTTAAAAAACACCTTGACACACTTGATTTATCGATAGTAAAAACCGACTCAAATCAAACCCATTTCACCTTGTACGGAATTATTTTAGAAAACGATGATCCGGGAATAATTTATAATTCTATTGGCGTAAACGGTGCGAGCGTTCCATCCTTTTTAAGATGTTCAATGTTGGAGCAACAAGTAAAGGTTCTGAATCCTGATCTGGTAATACTTTCACTGGGGATAAATGATGCCTACGGTAAAAAATTCAGCCCTTACACTTTTGAACTCACTTATGATACTTTAATAAGGCGAATCAGGGAAGCAGTGCCAAATGTGCCAATTATTTTGACAACAAATAACGATAGCTATTTATACAAAAGATATGTAAACCGAAACGGGGAATTGGTAAGGGAATCCATGTTTTCAATTGCCGAAAAGCATAATGCAGCAGTTTGGGATTTATACACTGTGATGGGAGGATTAAATTCAATTGTGATTTGGCAAAAGCTTGGAATGGCGAAAAGAGATAAAATACATTTTACTAAAGAAGGATATATTATTATAGGAGATTTATTTTTTAATGCGATGCTGAGGGCTTATGACGCGCATTTGATGAGGAGTGGGAGAAGGGAGTAGGCAAATGATTTAATGTCAAATGTCAGATGTCAAATGTCAAATGCGGGTAGAAAGGCAAATGTGATGGAGAATGGGTGAAGGGGAGAGTGGGAGAATGGGTGAGCATGAGAGCACGAGACTGGGAGATTTGAAGAAGTGAGAATCCTGAACTAAAGACAATTAAAAGCGTCATTGCGAAGGAGGAACGACTGAAGCAATCCATTGCATATAGCTCAGCACTGATAATAAACGGATTGCTTCGCTTCGCTCGCAATGACGAAGGAAACCAGCAGCGAGAAACGAGCATCAAGCAACAAGAAACGAGTAACGAGTAACAAGCAACGAGCAACGAGCAACGAGTAATGGAAACACTAAAAAACATATTTCTATATTCAAAGGAACACCCGCTGATATTCACTCAGTTTTATTTCTGGGCATTCTTTGCTATTGTTCTTTTTGGCTATACTTTCCTGGCTAAAAAACGAGTGTCGAGAAGTGCATATTTGCTTTTTGCCAGTTTGTTTTTCTATTATAAATCAAGTGGATTTTTCTTTTTTATATTGATATTTTCAACCCTGGTTGACTTTTTTATTGGGAAGAAAATTAGTGCTTCAACTTCCGTTTTAAAAAGGAAATTACTTGTAGCTCTTAGTATTTGTGTAAATCTTAGTCTGTTAATTTATTTTAAATATTCCTACTTTTTCATCGATACCTTAAACAATATTTTGCAATCAGACCTGAATGTTGTTAATTACCTTGCTTTGTGGGCAAACACTTCCACCGGAACTCATTTCGAAGTTTCACAAATTCTCTTACCTGTTGGGATTTCGTTTTTCACATTTCAAACCATTAGCTATTCAATTGATGTTTATCGCAAAAAGGTTGAACCGGTAAAAAATGTTCTTGACTTTGGCTTTTATGTTTCATTCTTTCCACAATTAGTCGCAGGACCAATTGTGCGTGCTGCTGATTTTATTCCTCAGCTTTATGAGAAATTTAAGCTGTCACGCTATGAATTCGGGCTGGCAATATTTTGGATTTTAAAAGGCTTGGTTAAGAAAATTTTCATTGGAGATTATATTGCAATTAACTTTGTTGACAGGGTTTTTACCAATCCATTAACCTACACAAGTTTTGAAAATTTAATGGCTTTGTTTGGCTATTCACTTCAGGTTTATGTTGATTTTTCGGGATATACGGATATTGCAATTGGAATTGCACTCTTAATGGGATTCAGATTGCCAACCAACTTCAACTCTCCTTACAAAGCACAAAATGTTGGAGATTTCTGGAAACGCTGGCATATTTCTCTTTCTTCATGGCTAAAGGATTATCTCTACATACCAATGGGAGGAAACCGAAAGGGAACATTTTTTACTTATCTGGCTTTAACATTTGTACTATTCTTTATTATTTCACTATCAAAATTATTTTGGCTGGTTTACCTTTTTGCAGGAGTAATTTTGAGTGTCTATATTCTTGCTAGAATTTTCCCAAAAGTGAAAAGCTATATAAATACCAACATCAACATTATGCTGACAATGCTTATTGGAGGTTTATGGCATGGAGCGAGCTGGCAGTTTGTAATTTGGGGCGGATTAAACGGAATTGGAATTGTTACCTACAAATTCTGGCGAAAAATCAGTCCATGGGAAAAGAAAACAGGGCGAATTTCAGTAATATGGAAAATTGCAATTACCTTTTGTTTTATAACTTTCACCCGTGTATTCTTCCGCTCCGAATCAATGGAAGTAGTAAATGGAATGCTTCACCAAATCGGGCAAATGGTAAATCCTTATTATTTTATTCAGGATTTGATTCAGTTAATTCAAGGGAAAATTCCTGTGGTTACTGCAATTGAAGAAATAAAAATGATACCTACAATTATCGTAGCCTACAAATATGTTTTCGCAATGATGTTGTTTGGATTTGTTACTCATTGGCTTTCTTACGACTTTAAAGAAAAGTGGAGCAATAGATTTATTAATTCACCAATGTGGCTGCAGGTTCTTATTTCAGCAATAGTTGTATTTATTGTCTATCAATCAATTTCATCAGAAATGCAGCCATTTATTTATTTTCAGTTTTAGATTTACCACTAAGGCTCTTAGGAAATTAAAAAGCTCTGTGTTTTTGTGACTCCTTGTTTAGTTGTAAAATTATATCTGGTAAAATCTTGGATATAATTAATATGTCGCTCCTACGGAGCTAATAATTATTGAGTGTTATATGTTCTACAAACATATCGCTCCTAGCGGAGCTAATTCTATATAGTAGGGATTACCATGCTGGCAAGTTTTTTAAATATGACACGTGGCAAATAGTTTATCCCGTAGGGATATTATATTTGTAGCTATATGCCTAATATAAAAAACAAACCCCAGAGGGGTGTTATATTAACAAAATCTTTAAATTAGCAAAACCAACAATATTTGCTAATGCGAAATTAAGGGGCATTGAGAGAATGTTAACCAAAAAATGGGCTGCATAAAATGAATAAAACAGTAAGCGAAATAAATGAAAAAGGTAGATTTCGATTAATTGATCATTCAATTACTCATAACCAAGTACTTTATCGAGCATATAAGGATTCTGAGAAGAATGTTGACATCCTTCTATCTGGTGTTCAATATTTTGAACTTCCAATTTATCTTAATGATTGTAAAATATCAGTTGGAAAAGAAAATGACGTAGAATATATAAGGACTAAATTTAATTATGAAGAAATAGGGAAGGTTTTTGTAATAGAACAAGATAATTATAGGCATTATATTGTAGCAGATAATATACTTGTTCAAGAGAATGAGTTTGCTACACTTGAAACAAGTATTCCTATAAAAAGAGAAAAACCATTAGACGAAAAAGAGAATTTAGAGTTCTATGAAAAAATGGAGTTAGTTGTAAAAGAAAAAGGCTCACAATATCTTAAAGATTTAATGCAGGATACTGGCGATTGGAAAATATTAAAATAGCATTATATGACAAAATATTAAAATCATCTGAAAGACATTTTATTAATAACGCAACCATTTATTAAAAATGAAAAACCTATTACTAACAATATTCACCCTTTTCAGCAAAAGTTGATACAGTTTTTATTTTTTAACAATTCTATGCAAAGGGAATTGGTATTGAACTGTCGATAAATTGTCGACAGTTTAAAACGAACACAAAAGATGACTAAATTTGATATATTATTTTATTATCTGTAAATCGATTTCATCAGAAATGCAACCGTTTATTTATTTTCAGTTTTAGATTTACCACTAAGGCACTTAGGACACTGAGAAATTATAATAAACTTTGTGTTTACGTGTTTACACATTTTATGGAATAAAATTGAAAATTTATTCATAAAAATAATCCTTGTTTTTATACCAATAATTGGTACTTTTGTAAAACAATAATTTCGTTATGAGTAAAAACACATCAATATCCTTGGGAAGCTACTTCGATAGCTTTATTCAAAATCGTTTATCTACAGGAAGATATAAGAATGCAAGCGAGGTAATAAGAGCAGGATTAAGACTGCTGGAAGAAGATGAAAATAAAATTATCGCATTAAAAAATGCAATACACGAAGGCATAGATAGTGGACTTGCAAATGATTTCAATCCGGAAGCACACTTGAAGGAATTAAAGGCAAAAAAGAATTCGAATGGCTAAGTTTATTTTTACCAACAAAGCAGTTTCCGATTTAACTGAAATTTGGAATTACACCTATACTAAATGGTCTGAACGCCAGGCTGACACTTATTACAATATGTTATTGGAAAATTGTGCAGAAATTGCTAAAAACCCAGATATTGGTAGAAATTATGAAGAAATAGTAATAGGATTATTTAGGCATAGAGTTGGAAAACATATTATATTTTATAGAAAAATAAATCCTGATGAAGTTGAGATAACAAGAATTTTGCATGAGAAAATGGATTTAAAGAATAGGATAATAAAATAAATCAACTCTACTATAATCCATAAAAAATCTATAATTTTACAAAACCAATATCATGAGCTAAAGCAAAAATATGGAGCATTGAGTTTTCATTAACTAGATGTGGGTTCAATTAATAAAAAATGCTAATTCTAACCAAAATAAATAAAGCGAACTACATTGAAGATATGTACCAAAATGAGTACTTGTACTTTAAAAGCCTAAAGGATTTCAGAGGTGAGAATAAAGACCAATCAGGTAGGTTGGATCCAAGAGAACTCAATGTCAAAAATGAGCAATTAACTACCATAACAGTAACTACTGGCTCTAAAGAATTACACCTACATGAAGTCCTGAAAGATTTTAGTGGACAATTTATGGAGCACATAAGTAACCCTAAGATTAATTGTTGTTCACTACATTGGTTAGAAATTGAACCAGAACAAGCACCTTCAACATATGATAAAAAACTTGTGAAGATGGGGAACAAAGCCATGTTGATTTACGATTGGAAAAAGTTTTTCGACATTTTGGACACGGCAATAGAACATTTG
>JAIPBB010000019.1 GCA_021739805.1 Saprospiraceae bacterium
CTTTTTTGATTGCATTAGATAATTCATCTTCTATATAAGGTTTTAAAAGAAAATCAACCGCATTTAGTTTAAATGCAGCTAGTGCATATTCATCAAAAGAAGTGGTGAATATAACTTTAAAAGTGCATTTTTCAATTTCTTTAAGCAAATCAATTCCTGTTTTTTCTCCATCAAGTTCAATGTCAAGAAAGATTATTTCCGGTTGAAATTTACCAATGGCAATTAACGCTGCATCAACAGTTTTAGCAATACTTTTTATTTTAATTTCAGGAGCAACTATTGATAGCATTGTTTTTAAATTCTCAGCTACATAGTCTTCGTTTTCAACAATGATTGCTTTCATATCATATTTTTAGTTTGATTTCTACTTTTGTACCTTGTTCTAAATCAAAAATTAAAACTGGTTCAGGAATTGAATTTTCATATAACTTAAGCCTGTCGATAGAATTTGTGATACCAACAGATTTATGGTCTTTGTTTTGAACTTTATGTTTTCTTCCAACACCATTGTCAATTATTACAATTGAGATATTACCATTATTTAAAAAATAGTCTATTGTTAACAAACCTTTCATTTTTAATGATTGAAAACCGTGAACAATTGAGTTTTCAATAAATGGCTGCAAAATAAGTGGAGGCACTTCAATCTCATTTAACAAATCACAGTTTTTTATTGGTAATTTATACTCGAATTTATCTTCAAATCTAAGTTTTTGAAAAATTAGGTAATTTTCAATAATTTCAATTTCTTGCTTTAAACTAATGAAGGATTGATTAATATTTTGGGTAACATTTCGTAGCATCGTCCCAAATGATTGTATTGCAATTAAACTTTTATCGTAATTTTCGGTTGTTATATAATTTCGTATGAGTTCCAGGCTGTTACCGATAAAATGTGGTTTTATCTGCATTTGCAATACTTCCATCTCAAGTTGCTGAATTTTTCGTTCTATAAGTATATGTTTATTAGCCACTTTTATTCGCCAACGAATTATCAATATTATTAGAAATATTAGAAAAATTATAGCCAAGCTAATAAACCACCATTTAAACCAAAATGGTGATGCAACTGTAAATGAAATTGAGCTAATCTCTGCATCATCAAATTGGTTGTACAAAGCTGCTCTAACTTCAAAAGAGTAATCACCGTGAGGGATATTAGTATAACGAATATTTCTTATTTTTGTAGGTTCAGACCACTTCGTGTCATATCCTTTTAATCTATACTGATACATTACTTTTGAAGGAGAAGTAAGGCAAACCGAATGAAACTCAAAATAAAAATCTTTGTTTTTATATGGTCCTAAATTATCAGTAAATGAATTAATGCTTAAATTATTTGAATCAGAAATACATTCAGCAATCACAATATTTGTTTTAAGTTTTTGTACTTTTAGATTAAGCTCATCAGGATATATAACAACATTATTACTTGCTCCCGGAAGCCAAATTTTTCCTGCTTCATCAAGATAAAAAGCATTTTCATCACCTGCGCCATAAAATCCTTCATCTTCTCCAAAATGAAAAAATTGAGCGTATCCACTTTTATAATATTCATTTAAATCGAGAACATACAAACCATCTTTACTCACTGAAAACAGCCTGTTTTTTTTGTCGATAATCAATGCCCAAAAATGTTGTTCTTTCAACCAGTTCATTGTATCCTTTGGTGTCATAACAAATATTCCTTCATCGGAAGCAGCCCAGAGATTTTGCTGATAATCACAAGAAATGCTATTAAATCGAATATCCTTAAAATTAAGCCAGCGTTGTTCTTTATTGAGCATATTAAACTCCAAAATATTATTCCCTGTTGAGAAGTAATAATTATTTGCTCTTCTTGTTGCAGCATTAATTCTTTGTAATCTTTCTTCAGAATCAATAGTAAATAATGAATCAAATGAGTAATCCTCATTCAGGCAGTATGCAGTATTCCTGCCAGTTAATATCTTTTTGTCAATTGTATCTTTCCAAACAAAAAAAGCATCATCATTTCTTTTGCATCTAATAATCCTGTATTTATCTGTATCAAAATCATAAACAAACAATCCTTTGTGACCAGTAGGAATAACCATATCATTCTTGAATCCTTTTTCAGAACCATAATAAGGGCTAAAAATTTCTTTTGCATTAATTGAATTTATTGATTTTATGCATTTACCATTTTCATAACAAAATAAACCTTTATTAAAACCACCAAGCCATAAACGACTTTCTGTCTCTGGAAATATACTCCAAGTATAATCAACATATCCAGCATAATATGGGTAGTTTAAAATAGTTTCTGCAAATAACTTAACAAGCCCTCTATCGGTAGCAATCCATATTGTTCCATCATTGGCTTTAATGCTTGAAAATGTATTGTAAAAATCAAAACTAATCTTAGTTATTTTATTATCTGTTAAAAGAAATATCCTTTTGTCTCGAATAATTATATATCTTTTTTTACCAATTTTCAAATTAAGATTTTGATCCAAATCAAAGAAAAAATTATTGCCAACAATTTTATCAGGATATTCTTTGGGCAATGTAATTTTACGATTTGGGAATTCTGAAATTTCATCAATAAGTGTATTAAAATAAGTTATTTTATTTTGATTCAAAGTATCATAATTTCCTTCTGAGTTTAATTCAATACTTATGAAACGTAGATATTTACCTTCATCAATACTTATAAAAAATCTTTTGTCAAATTCCATTATACCCGAAGGACTTAAAATTTTTTTTAATATGTTATCAAATGCATCAACTTTTTGATTTTTTCTTAAATTATAAATAAGACGTTGATTTGATTTTTCAATTGTGCAATAAATACATGCATCTCCATTATAATACAAAAAACAATCTCCTTTAATTATCAATTGGTTTGGCATTATATAATCTGTTATTTTATTGTTAACTATAATATCAATCCCATTGTTTTGTAAAATAAAAACAGTATCTGAAAAAAAAGCAAAATCCCAAACCTGTGTAGTGCTTAATCCATTGCTTTTAGTAAAATTAATAAATTCTTCACCATCAAACCTGCTGCATCCTTCAGGAGTCCCTAACCATAAATAACCTTTTGGGTCTTGTTTTATTTTCCAAATCTGGTTACTCAATAATCCATCTTTAGTAGTGTAGAGTTTAAACCCCATTTCTTGTCCTGCAATTTTCATTGAGAAAAAAAGCAATAATAAAATTATTATGAGTTTCTGAAACAGGCTGAGCATATTGTTGTTAAATTTAATTTTGTATGACAAATCAAATATAAAACAAATGTATTAATAAATTAAATCTGGTAAGATTTTTAATTTAAGCTAATGAATGAAAAATTTAACAATCCAACAATACTTTCACATATACTCAATCTCCTTAAAATCACATTCGATCAATTCTTCATCCGCAGTTTTTACAATTAATTTCCCAAATTTTGTTACTCCGATGATTTTTGCTTTAATTTCTTTATTTTGAAATCTATAATCAGCAAGCTCATTGAATTTGTAAAGCGAATTTAGATATTCTTTGTCGAGTGTATTAAGGACAGGATTCATCAATTGGGCATAACGATTTTCAATATGTTTTAGAATTTTATAGAAAAGCTCTTTCAGATTGTAATCAGTTCCATTAAGAAGTTTTAGAGAAATCGGATTTGGAGCATTGCTTTTAAATTCGGTTTGATTAATATTTATTCCAATGCCAACAACTGAATATTCAAACAAATCGCCTTTAACAACATTTTCAATTAAAATTCCGCAAATCTTTTTGTCATTCACATAAATATCATTGGGCCATTTGATTTTCACAGGAGATTTATCAACATATTCTGAAATAAAATCAGCAATTGCAAGTGAAATCACTTTTGTCAAAATAAATTGTTTTTGTATTTCCAAAAAGTGGGGTGACAAAATAGCACTAAATGTCAGGTTTTTCCCCTTTTCGCTTTCCCATCTGTTTTCTGAATGTCCCTTGCCCTGCAACTGTTCATCTGCAGCTATTACAGTTATTTCTGAGATATTTCCTGATTCAATTAATTGGCGGGCATAGTTATTGGTAGAATCAGTTTTCTCAAGTTTTATAATATTTAAATTGTACATAAATAAAAAATTTTTGTCTAAATTTTCAGATGTGTTTTTTAGCAGAAAATAACAAATAATACTCAAACAACAATGAACGAAATTCCAAACGCAATTTACAAATATCGTTTAAATAAAGGCAATTTTGTTTGTTTTTTGTATGAAGTTTGGAATTTGAGTTTTTAATATTGGAATTTATTTGAAATTTATTATTTGTTTTTTGGTGCTTTGTTTATGATAATGCTTGACCTATAATCAAATATAGATACCAATTAATATATAAAAAATCGTATTTTTGCAACACAAATTTAAGTTTTAATGGCGAAAAATAAAAATGAAACATCTCAACTTCTGGAAGTTATTATAAATAGTATTCAGGAAAAAAAAGCTGATGAAATAGTAAGTCTGTATCTCGAAAATATTCCAAATTCGATTTGTAGTTATTTTGTGATATGCCAGGCTAAATCAAGCACTCAGGTTAATGCTATTGCCGATTCAGTTTTAGAGATGGTAAAAAAAGAAACAGGACTTTCCCCAATTAACAAGGAAGGATTTGAAAATTCAGAATGGATACTTATTGATTATTTTGACATTGTAGTTCATGTTTTTCAGGAAAATTCCAGGAATTTTTACCAACTTGAGAAGCTTTGGGCTGATGCTGAAATCAAAAAGTATGATTAATTAACTTAAATTATTTTAAAAAAGAAAAGATGACTGAACAAAAGAATAATCCTCCTAAAAGACCAAGCTTCCACCCAAAGCCTGATAATAATAACAATAATAAGAAGAAATTCAACTTTTATTGGATTTATGGAGCTATTGCAGTAATATTTATTGCTTTGCAATTTTTAGGCACAGGTTCAAGTCTTGAAAATATTCAATGGCAAAAGTTTGAAAAGGATATATTGGCAAAACATGAGGTTGATAAAATTGTTGTTGTAAATCAAGATTTTGCCGAAATATATATAAAAAAAGAATTCCTTTCGGAAGAGCAACACAAAAAAGTAAGGAAAAAAAGTTATGGCGATGGACTGAATCCCGGACCACACTATAAGCTCGATTTTGTTACATATGAAGATTTTAAGGAAGAATTAAAAGCTGCCCAGGCAAGAATAATTGCACAGGATACTATAGGTAAATCAATAATTGAAAAGCAAGATATTTTTGACCAAAACAGGATTGTTATTGCTCCCGAAACAAGAAAGGATTGGAGTACTGATATTTTAAGCTGGATATTTCCAATTCTTATGCTCGTAGCACTTTATTTTATTTTCACACGAATGATGAATAAAGGTGGCGGAGGCGGTCAGATTTTCAATATAGGAAAATCAAAAGCCCAGCTTTTTGATAAAGGAACAAGTGTGAGCATAAATTTTAATGATGTCGCTGGCTTAGAAGAGGCAAAAGTTGAAGTTATGGAAATAGTAGATTTCCTTAAAAATCCAAAAAAATATACTACTCTTGGCGGGAAAATTCCAAAAGGTGCTTTACTTGTTGGTCCTCCGGGAACAGGAAAAACTTTATTGGCAAAAGCTGTTGCAGGTGAAGCGAAAGTTCCGTTTTTCTCAATTTCAGGTTCAGATTTTGTTGAGATGTTTGTTGGTGTTGGTGCTTCAAGAGTCAGGGATTTATTTAGAACCGCAAAGGAAAAAGCTCCTTGTATTGTTTTTATTGATGAAATTGACGCAATCGGCAGAGCACGTGGAAAAAATGCAATGACTGGTGCTAATGACGAAAGAGAAAACACCTTGAATCAGCTTTTAACAGAAATGGATGGTTTTGCTACAAATGCAGGTGTGATTATTCTTGCTGCAACAAACCGAGCTGATATTCTTGACAGAGCTTTAATGAGAGCAGGTCGGTTCGACAGGCAAATTCATGTTGAGCTTCCTGACCTTACGGAAAGAAGAGCAATTTTTGGTGTTCATATTAAACCTTTAAAATATTACAAAGGGCTGGATGTGGATTTTCTTGCTAAGCAAACTCCGGGTTTTTCAGGTGCTGATATTGCAAATGTTTGTAATGAATCCGCACTGATTGCAGCCAGACAAGGTCATAAAACAATAATGAAACAAGACTTCCTAGATGCAATTGACAGAATTGTTGGTGGGCTAGAAAAGAGAAGTAAAATCATCTCACTCGATGAGAAAAAAGTTATTGCATATCACGAAGCAGGACATGCCTCTACAAGCTGGTTACTTCAATATGCTAATCCTCTTGTGAAAGTTACTATAATACCAAGAGGCAAAGCATTAGGTGCTGCATGGTATCTTCCCGAAGAAAGACAAATCACAACATTTGAGCAAATGTTTGACGAAATGTGTGCCTTATTAGGTGGAAGAGCTTCCGAAGAAATTAATTTCGGAAAGGTTTCTACCGGTGCTTTGAACGATTTGGAAAGAGTTACAAAACAAGCTTATGCAATGGTTACTTATTTCGGTCTTAATAAAGAAATAGGAAATATCAGCTATTACGACTCATCCGGACAATCAGAATATTCATTTCACAAACCATATAGCGAAAAAACTGCCGAAACAATTGATAAAGAAATAAGTAAACTAGTTGAAAGTGCTTATCAGCGATCTTTGAAATTATTAAGAGATAATAAAGAAAAAGTTGATAAATTAGCACATTATTTACTTGAAAAAGAAGTAATTTTCAGGGAAGATGTTGAGGATATTTTTGGAAAAAGAGAATGGAACGACCACACTGAAATGGAATCAATAAAACCTATTATAAAAGCTAACAAAGCTCCAAAGAAAACTCCAAAGAAAACTCCAAAGAAAGCCGCTATAAAAAAGAAAACAGAAACCGAAGTGAAAACAAAAATCGAAGGCTCAACTGAGAAATAGTAATTTATTCAAATTTTTATGGAAGAAAGCACATCAAGAGAAAAAGTACTTAAAAATGTTAGAAATGCTTTAATATCCAGAGCTGAAACTTCATTTCTGGATATTGATTTCGATTCACCTATTTATCCTGAAAACAACGAGTCTCTTGATATTTTATTTGCAAAAGAATTAACAAATATTGCTGGTAAATTCATATACTGTGAGAATAAGGCTGAATTACTATCCACTTTGCAACTTTTAATTCCTACGAATAATTGGAAGAATATTTTTGTTAAAGAAAAAATTCTACAAGAGCTGTTAAGCTCCGGAAATATTCCATTCTCTTCTGATGAGAATAATTTCCTTAAGACTAATGTTGGAATTACTAATTGCGAATTTCTTGTTGCACGGCTGGGAAGTGCTATAGTGTCATCCGGCATGGAGTCAGGTAGAAGATTGAATGTTTTTCCTGAAGTTCACATCATTGTTGCTTACTCTTCGCAGATAGTTGCAGATGTTAAGGAAGGTTTAAATTTACTGAAAAAGAAATATAACGGTAAACTTCCTTCAATGATTTCAGTTATTACAGGTCCCAGCAGAACTGCTGATATAGAAAAAACTCTGGTTATGGGAGCACATGGACCAAAAGAGCTTTACGTTTTCTTAATTGATGATAAAAACTAAAAAATATGGAACAAAATTGGACATTAGTTTACACAGCTTTTAAAGTGTATAAAATTGAAATAATTCAGGCATTATTAGAAGAAGCCGGAATTGAGAGTAATATGCTAAACAAAATGGATTCAACAATGTTGATGGGTGATATTGAATTATATGTGCATAATGATGATTCAGTTAAAGCTTTGCAAATTATTGAACAGCATCCGGATTTATGAGCAACTTCTTCACCAGGACTTTAACAGGAATCGCATTTGTTGCAGTAATGGTTTTTTCTATTTGCTGGAATCAATTTGTATTTATTTCAGTATTTCAACTTATTGTTTTGCTTGGAATTTGGGAGTTTTACAAAATGGTTGAAACTAATAATGTAAAACCACAAAAACTGAGTGGTTTGATAATAGGTTCAATAGTGTTTTTATTACTGTCATTTGTTTCTGCAAAAATTTTATCACCTCAAACATTATTATTTATAATTCCTGCTGTTTTATTCGTATTTATAATTGAGCTTTACCGCAAAACTACATCCGCAATAAGTAATATTTCATATACAATTTTAGGAATTATTTATGTTGCCTTTCCTCTTGCTTTGCTAAATTTCTTTTTCAATCCTAGGATGCAAGCGGAATTGTTTACATACAAGATTTTACTTGGCTATTTTATTATTCTTTGGCTAAACGATACTTTTGCTTATATTTTTGGGAAGTGGCTTGGAAAAAATCGATTGTTCGAAAGAATCTCTCCCAAAAAATCATGGGAAGGTAGTATCTGGGGAGCAATTATTAGCTTAATTGTTGCCTATGTTATTTCCTTGTTTTTTATCGATTTGTCAATGTTACAATGGCTTGGAATGGCAGCAATAATTGTAGTATTTGGAAGTTTTGGCGACTTAGTTGAATCCATGTTTAAACGCAATGTTGACATTAAAGATTCCGGCAATATTCTACCCGGTCATGGAGGAATTCTTGATAGATTTGATGGAGTATTGTTTTCCGCACCATTTGTTTTTGTATATTTGACTTTAATTTCTTAAGTCTTTTAATAATGTTTATACATAAAGAAGGTTATAATATAATCCTTATTTCTTTTTTGATTTTAGCTTCTATAGTTGCAGCGACATACATTTTCTGTCCTGTTAGAAGCATTTTTCACTATATATTTTACCTGTTAATTCTTATCTTTTTTATTCTTATTGTCTGCTTTTTTCGTGTTCCGGATAGAAAAATAATTTTAGATGAGAATTCAGTTATAAGTTCAGCAGATGGAAAGGTTGTGGTGATTGAGAAAGTTTTTGAACCAGAATATTTTAAAGATGAAAGGATTCAAGTCTCTGTTTTTATGTCTCCTTTGAATGTTCATCAAAATAAATATCCGGTTAGTGGAATAGTTAAGTATTTCAAATACCATCCCGGAAAATATTTAGTGGCCTTTAATCCAAAATCATCCACTCTAAACGAAAGGACAACAATTGTTGTTGAGAGCGATAAAAATCAAGTAGTGTTGATTCGTCAAATTGCCGGAGCACTTGCAAGACGAATTGTATGCAAAGTTAAAGAAGGTGATAAAGCAGTTCAGGGAGAAGAGTTGGGTTTTATTAAATTCGGTTCCAGAGTTGATTTATTCTTACCACTTGATGTCGATGTTAAAGTTAAACTAAATCAAAAAGTTAAAGGCGGAAAGACGGTTATTGCCAGATTTCGCTAGTTTTAGATTTCCCATACAGGCATGCTTCGCTTCGCAAGTTCCGAGGTTCAAGGTTCGTCACTGCAAGTGAAGCGAAACATTTAATTAATTATGGATATTTTTTATTCTCTTACTATCTCAATCTCCTCACCCAAAATCCATTTTCCAATAAGTTTATCGTTAAAAGTAATATCAGAAATAATATAAATAGTGCTTGCAAAAGCATCGGAATGTGCTGCATTTTCAATCATTACACCGGAGTGAAAATAATTTGAATGAATAAACCATGCTTTTTGATTTTTTATTAAAAGATAGCCAACATGGCAACTCAAACCAACCTGATATAAACCGGGCTTTAACTCTTTAACCAAAGTTTCAGGAATTTGACTATCGTTTCGGCTATAGTATTTTTTAAGCTTTTCGCCCATTTGAATTGTCTTTGCTCCATTCAAACCAGATTGTTGTGCAAATTTGTATCTATTCAAATTAAAACCCAAATGTTTTAAAGTAGTTGAAACGAAGTAGCCGCATGCAATATATCCACTTCCCGGTATTTCAGAAGTTCCATTATAATCCCATTCGGTTCCATACCAATGTGGGATAAAATCATTTAGTAATTTATCAGTTAAGAATTTTGCTGTACTATCTCTGAAAGCCTTTTTTTCAGATGAATCTGTAAGTAAATTATATGCTTGTTTAAACTCTTGCTGTTTTGCAATCATTGTTGTTTTCAAATTCGCATAACTTCCTTTTGCTTTGAAATTTATTCCAACTGCTGCTGAATCAATCACATATTCATCGTTGAAAGTTTCTTCGTAATCTGGATTAGCATAAAATGAATCAACAACTATTATTTCAGAATTTGCTGAATCCTTACTCAATGAATCAGCAATTTTAATTGTTTGCTCAGAAACTTCTTTTGATTTGGGCTGATTGCAGCTAATTATAGCAATGCTTAGAATTATCAGAATGTAGAAATTGATTCGGCTCATTTAAACATAGATTATACTCTAAATAAACGATGAAATTTTGTTTTAGTATTTGTCTGGGAAGATGGTGGGCTTATTTTCTAAACAAACTCAAAAATCCCTGAGTATTATATTCTATTTCATTAATGTCAAAATAGTGGGCAATCCAATAGTAAGTTCCATCAGGACAATTTTTCCCTTCAAATTTACCATCCCAACCTTCAGAATAATTATTGGTTTCAAAGAGTTTTTGTCCCCATCTATTGTAAATTACAATGGTTATATGAGTAATATTTAGGACTTCTTTGGGTAGGAAAAAATCATTAAATCCATCAGCATTTGGAGTGAAGACATTTGGCATTTCAAAAATTATTTCACAATCCTTGGAATCAATAATAATTGAATCGCTTGTACTACAATTGCTATCACTAACAATAACCCAATATAAACCTGGCTGAATAACTTCAAAAGTAGGGTTTGTTGAATTATCTTGCCATTGAAATGTATAATTTGAATTTGAAACGTCTAAGATTATAGTTTCTCCAAGACAAATTGTTGCATCGTTGCCTAAATCTACAAATGGAGCATTATAATAATTCACTAAAATAGTATCAGAAGAACTACAATTATTTTTTATTACTTCAACCCAATAAGTTCCTTTCTTAGTCACATTAAAAGTAGAATCAGTAGAATTATTTTGCCATATAAAAATTGAATTTGAGTTTCCCGGATTTAAAAGCAAATTGTTTCCGGCACACAATGAGGTATCATTTCCTAAATCAACAAAGGGTAATGGATTATAATTAACATTTATTGTATCAGATGCTTTGCATTGTTCCAAAGTGACTTCAACCCAATATTGACCAGATTGAGAAACTGTAAAAATGGAATCTATGGAGTTGTTTTGCCATAAATAACTGGCTTTAGGAATTGTTGCATCTAACAATAAAGTCAATCCATCGCATAAGATGGTATCATTACCTAAATTAATTATGGGAAATGGATTAATTCTTATTGGATAAACAATAGTATCTTGTAAACTTCCATGATGATAAATTAAAGTAACAACAAAATTACCAGTATCAGAAAAAAGATGCTTTGGATTTATCAGCTTAGAAGAATTACTTATTCCACTATTTATATCCCCAAAATTCCATAAAACTGAATCCACTGAAACTAAAGAAGCAATAAAAGCAGTAGAATCTCCATACCAGAAATATTTTACTGACAGTAAAGGAGCAGAAAAAATTGAATTAAATAATGTGGGTAAACCATGACTTGATTTTTTTCCTGCAAGATAAAACCCTGAATCAACATAATTACAAGAAATTCCAATTAAATCAGGGTTGTTAATTACTCCAAGATAATCACTATTAGATTTAGCACAATAAATATTATTATCAGGTGCTAATTGAATAGCTCCACTATTTCCATTTCCTGTCCAAATAGTTGTTTTTGAATTATTGACAGCTGTATTTGAACCTGCAAGTAAGTTGTATTGATAAATTGCCAAAGGACTCCAAGATGATATATACAGGAGATTTCCATTAGGTGAAAATTCGGCTCCATAAGCATTTGTTAAGCCGGTAAATCCACCAAATGTCATCATATTGCTTAGCAGCCCAGTAGAATTATCAAAATCAAATAATTCAAAGTTGAATATATTAGAATTAACAGAAGCAATACGACTGCCAGATGAAGATGCCTTTAAATAACCAACAGAATTGGTAAATGCATTTGAAATTACAGAACCAATATTACTGATAATTGGTGTCATATTTAAACAGGAAGAAGTTAATAAGTATGAATGAAAAGCATTAGAGCCATACAAATGCGTTACAATCCAAAAATCAATATTATTTTTATGTTTTATGGCTGCTATTTTTTCGCAAGTTGGAGAAACTATTAATATGTTCTTATTCATATTTATATCACCAAGCCCATTTAGTAAACTCATATCAACTTCTGAATACCTTAATCCATTTGCTAAATTATTTTCAGCAGCATCAACAGTGAAAAGATAATAAATTGTATTTGAGCCGGGTTTTTTTACAATTATTGCAGATTGAGTGCTGCTGGAATTACCCATTAAACCACTTCCATTGGGCATGACTGAATGATTCTTATTCCATACATAATTCCCATCAGTATAAAATAAAAGATTCCCGGAAGCATCACAAATCGAAGCACAACCTTCACTTGTAATAAGAGCACCATTTGTTAATGCAACAGGGTTTGCTCCATTGAAATCAATTCCTGCATAACCTCCAAAATACCAAATATTTCCTTCTTTTTGAGCCAGCAAAAAACTGTTAAACAATAATAAAGAAAACAATAATAAAAATTTTCTAAGGTATTTAATACGCATAATCCTTAAAATATATTAATTGGATTTTAATGAATTTCTCTGATAAGACACAAATAAAAGGCAAAAAGTTTACAGTAATGAAAATAAAATTACAAAAAATGAAATATTCTAACTATTTAAACTCAAAAATCCGAAATTCTACTCTAAAGAAATACAGAATACAACCATAACTTCCCAAATCCCACCTTTCTCTGATTACAGCTTACCGCTTACTGGTTTACTATTTTCTAAAGAACTTTTCAGCTTTATTTTCACGGAAATTTTATTTAACTAAAACAGGAATCATGGCACAAAAACTATTTATCTCAGCTCTGCTAATTCTTTTTTTTAGTTCTGGTTTTGCACAAACAGGAACTCTAAAAGGAACAATATCAGACAAACAAACAAAAGAAGCAATTCCATTTGCAAATGTTATTCTTACAGATACCGCTAATAATCAAATTAGTGGAAGCACAACTGATTTTGACGGGAATTACACTATTAAACCAATAAATCCGGGCACATATAACTTAAAAATCACTTATATCGGTTATACACAAAAAATGATACAAAATGTGATAATTTATGCTGATAAAATAACATTTCAAAATATTGATTTGGAACAAGCAACTCAAACTCTTGAAACTGTTGAGATTGTTGAATATAGTGTTCCATTAATTAGCTACGATTGTGCAAGCTATCAAGTAATAAAATCAAAGGAAATACAATCTATGCCAGGTGTTAGAGCAAATCGGGCTCAAAGAAGGAATAATAAAAATCAATCAGTTGTAACAGGCGGAGTATATTCAAATTCAGGTGAAATGGGAAGTGTCCGTGGAGCCAGAACATCTGGAACTGTTTATTATGATGATGGAGTTGAAGTAGAACATAATACCGAATCCTACGATAATATTGTTGAAAATGAATTTATGGATGTTATGGGAAATCCTTTATCAACTTTTTCGGTTGATGTTGATAAAGCTTCATATTCAAATGTCAGAAGGTATTTAAACAATAATCAAATGCCACCAAAAGATGCAGTGAGAATTGAAGAATTTGTAAATTATTTTCATTACGATTACCCTGCTCCTGAAGGCGAACATCCGTTTTCAATTAATCTTGAAGCTGCTATATGTCCCTGGAATCCAAAACATCAAATAATTCAGATTGGTTTAAAAGGCAAAGAAATCAGCTCAGAAGAAATTCCACCCAGTAACCTTGTATTTCTACTGGATGTTTCAGGTTCGATGTCATCTTATAATAAATTACCTCTGCTTCAGAAATCAATGAAATTCCTGGTTGATAAACTCCGCAAAGAAGACAAAGTTGCAATTGTTGTTTATGCCGGAGCAGCCGGATGTGTGCTGGAATCAACATCCGGAGCTAATAAAGAAAAAATCTATGATGCTATTGACAGATTGCAGGCAGGTGGTTCAACAGCTGGTGGTGCAGGAATTGAATTAGCTTATAAAATAGCTAAGGAGAACTATTTGAAAGAAGGCAATAATCGTGTTATTCTTGCTACTGATGGTGATTTTAATGTTGGAGTAAGTGATAATGGTTCTCTTGTGAAAATGATAGAGAAAAAGCGTGAAGATGGAGTGTTTTTAACAATACTTGGCTTTGGAATGGGAAATTATAAAGACAATAGAATGGAGCAACTTTCAAATGCCGGAAATGGTAACTATGCTTACATCGACAATATTCTTGAAGCCCAGAAAATGTTTGGAACGGAGCTTTGGGGAACACTTTACACTATTGCAAAAGATGTTAAAATTCAAATTGAATTTAATCCTGCAAAAGTTAAAGCTTACCGATTGATTGGTTATGAAAACCGTATGCTTGCTGCCGAAGATTTTAACGATGATAAAAAAGATGCAGGCGAAATTGGTGTTGGACATTGTGTTACAGCTTTGTATGAAATAATCCCTGCTGACTCAAAAGAAGAAGCCAGAAAAACCGACAGCCTTAAATATCAAAGCAATAAAATTATTCAAAGCGATGAATTATTAACCGTAAAATTTCGCTATAAAGAACCGGATGGAACAAAAAGTAAATTAATTACCAAAAGCATAAGCACAGAAGATATTAGCTCAGAAATAACATCAGAAAATCTATTATTCTCCTCATCAGTTGCTGAATTTGGATTATTACTCAGAGATTCAAAATTTAAGGAAAATGCAACTTATACTGCTGTTTTAAAAAGAGCTGGAAAAGCTTCAAAGGAAGACCCTTATGGCTATAGGGCAGAGTTTATTCAGCTTGTAAAGATTGCGAAAGCACTAAATTAAATTCCCTAATCCCCATATACAGTTTAACCCAAAACTACTGTTAAGCTCCTCATTGAAATTTTCGGTGGGGAGTTTTTTGTTGAAAAGACAGAAGTCGGAAGTCGGAAGTCCGAAGTTTGGAGATGCAGGATTCAAGATGCAGGATTCAAGATAAAAGATGCAAGATACAGGATGCAAGATACAGGATGCAAGATACATGATGCAAGATGCAGGATACAGGATGCAAGATACAGGATGCAAGATACAGGATGCAGGATACAGGATGCAGGATGCAAGATACAGGATGCAAGATGCAGGATGCAAGATGCAGGATACAGGATGCAAGATACAGGATGCAAGATACAAGATACAGGATGCAAGATACAGGATACAAGATACAAGATACAGGATGCAAGATACAGGATGCAAGATACAGGATGCAAGATACAAGATACAGGATGCAAGATACAAGATGCAAGATGCAGGATACAGGATGCAAGATGCAAGATTGACAACTTTATAATAAAAGAAGGACAAATGACAACAAATGACAATTGAATGACGCGAAGCAAATGACAACTGAATGACGCGAAGCGAATGACAATTAAATGACTATCGAATGACAACTGAATGACAACCGAATGACTATTGAATGACAACCTAATGACAATTGAATGAAGCGAAGCAAATGACAATTGAATGACTATTGAATGACAACTGAATGACAACCGAATGACTATTGAATGACGCGAAGCAAATGACTACTTAATGACGCCCGAAGGGCAAATGACCAATTATTTAAAATTTTCCTACTTTAGCAAAAAATAAAAAATCATGAATGGACAAATAATAATCTCATTTTTAAAAGAAATTGCTGCAAACAATAACAGAGAATGGTATCACGCTAACAAACAAAAATACGTTGATTCAAAAGCTGAACTTGAAAGTCTTGTTAGTGAACTTTTACCAGAACTTCAGAAGTTTGATAAAACTATAAGTGGGATTTTACCAAAAGATACTCTTTTTAGAATTTTCAGGGATGTAAGGTTTTCTAAAAACAAAGAGCCATATAAAACAAATATGGGAGCATTTATTGCAAAAGATGGCAGGAAAAGCATTTATTCAGGATATTATATTCATATTGAGCCGGGTAAATCATTTGTTGGTGGGGGAATTTATATGCCCCAAGCAGAAAATTTAAAAGCCATCAGAAAAGAAATTTATTATAATGTTGATGAGTATAAGGCAATTTTAGCTGATAAAAACTTTAAAAAATATTTTGGAGAAATTAGCGATATGGGTGATAGCCTAAAAAAAGCACCAAAAGATTTCCCCGCCGACTTTCCTGATATTGAATTACTAAAAGCAAAGCATTTTGTTTGTGGTCATAATTTAACCGATGAACAAATTGCTTCACCAGATATTCTTAAAACTGTCATTAAGGCATTTCATGTAATGAGTCCACTTAATAATTTTCTTAATAGGGCATTGAATATGTAAGGCTAAGGAGAAGGCTCAGGCTAAGGAAATATGAAGCCATTCTTAACAATTTAACAATATAACAATATAACAATTTAATATTGGTAGGTGTTGAAATTGGAAGTATCGAAATAGTCATTTAAATATCTTTTTCAACTCGCTTTTCATAATATAAATCCATAGCAACAATTATAGCCGTGAATCCCCAGAATGGAACAGCAGCTTTATCGGTATCAAGGAAGTTGTTTAATGTTCCGTGAACAAAATAAGTGAATAAGCCCAAAATATACAAAAGGCACAAATATCTTATTCTTGGGTCAGCAGCTCGTTTATAAACTCTTAAAGCTGTGTAAACTATTGCGACAATTATAGCTAAAAATGTCATCATTCCCAACACTCCGGACTCAGAAAGTGGTCCAATATATTCACTATGTGCATTTCCTTTATTTCCAGCATTTGTACTAATAATAGTTTTGTTTTTCGAAAGTTGAAATGGAGCATAAATAAACTGATAGGTTCCCGGACCCCAACCCCAAAATGGTCTTTCTTTAAACATACGAATAGCACTTTGCCATCTGTTAAGTCTTTCAAGATTTGAAGCATCAGAAGTAATATTTGAAATAGACTTAACATGTTCGGCAAGGTCGGCAGATGAATCCTGCTTATTCTTTGCCATTTTATCAATAATCTGATTTTGAAAAGAAAAGAATAATATTACCACAATAGCTACAGCGGAAAATACCCAAATAAATTTAATACGAAGTTTTATTATCGCAAAAACACCAATTGCTCCGGCAACACTAATCCAGGCAGCCCGACTAATTGAGAAGTACAATCCCATCATTAAAATAACGAATGCCCCAATGGCTAACATCTTTTGAAATCGGGACAAATCATTTAAAAATATAAATCCAAAACTAACAGGAATAAACATGGCAAGTATTGCTCCATAAGCAGTATGGTCGTTAAAAAATGGCTCCATTACCCAGTGGGCAATAGCAGAGTCAAAACCATAAGAAGCATGTCTTACAGTTGTGTAAATTACAACTCCAATCAGCGGAATAATATAAAGCCATGTAAAAAGATTAATATTTTTCTTATTTTTAAACAACTGAACTCCAATAAAATAAAATGGAATAATAAACCACAATTTTGAAATAAAAAATTTAAATGAAATCAAAGGGTATTCACTCGTAATTGAAGTAATAAACATCCATGTTAAATACACGATAAGAGTAACAGTAACCGGATGTTTTAAAAATTTATTTTCAAAACCAGATTTCCATAACTGCTTAATTATAAACAAAAGAAGTACTCCAGCCATTAATGGTTCTGTAGGAATTGAAACACCAAATCCAACATCAAAATCACGTATATTTATTGAAATAGGAGTTAAAAAAGTGATGAGAAGTAAAAGCTTATCTAAAGCGTAAAAATACATTAATACGACAAGAGCTAAAACAGGAATTAAAGAAAACCAATAAAACTCGTAAGCAATTAAAACAGAGTTAAGCACAATGAAAATTGCACAAATTCCATAAACCCAGCTATATTTTAGTTTTTCAGTCAAATTTTATTTGAATTCTGTTAGAATCTTATCAATAATCTTAGTGTTTAATTTGGCAAAAAATAACAAAAAACAAGCATCAAATAACAAATAAAACCCAAAATCCAATTAATAAAATTCCAAACCAAACTTGGCTGTGCATAATGTTTCGGTATATCGGAATATTTGTTCTTAGCATCATTTTGGAATTTGAATATTAAAAAATTGAAATTTATTTGAAATTTGTTTTTTGCTATTTGTCTTTTCAAGCTTGCCCGTCTAGGTTAATATGTTTTAGGATATACTAGCTCAACTTATCTTTCAATCTTATTTTCGAGATATTTTCAACAAAAATAATTGTAATAATTGAAAGAATTAATGCTGCAAACACTGACACTACAACAATCAACCATCTTATGGGATATGATTTTTTTTCAGCAGGAAATGCTTTATCAACCACAAATGTTTGAGGAAGTTCCTCTTCAGCATCAACTTTTGCTTCATTATATTTTCCTTTTATTTCAGTAAGTTGCTTTTTATCATATTCCAATTGGTCTCTAATAGAAACATATGGTGTTCCATATTGTGCAAGTATATCAAGTTTTGCTTCCAAAGCCTTTACAGCTGCTGAATTTGGATTTTTCGCAATTTCCATTGCCAATTGCATATTAATCATTTCAGCCTGGGATTCATAATCATTAATTCCAAGTTTTCTCAAAACAGCTAAAGAATCTTCTTTTATTTTAATTTCATTGAGAAGCTGTAAATACTCTGCTTCAACAACATGAAAACCTTTAATAGCGCGTGTTTTTTGCATTTTGATTTTTGTAGTATCCAATAAATCTGATATATCATTAGCAATATTTGCTGCAATAACAGGGTCTTTATCTAAAACTGATATTTCAACTGCCATATATTCGGTGCGACGAAAGTTAATATTTGTTCGATATTCTTTAAACAAATTAGTTATTTTAAATTTTCCGGTTGAATCAATTTCATAGTGATTCATAAGGTCATACTTTTGAATAATCCTTGCCCTGATATCATTTGAATTTAAAATCTGCAATAATTGCTCAGCTTCTTCTTCCTCACCAAATTGAAGAATATCCTGTTTTGCTCCTGATGTTTGTGATAATAGTGATTTTGATATCGAATTTGTTGAAGAAGGAAACAAAACAACTGTTGATTTAAACTTGGGCGTTATAAAAAACGGTCCTGAAAATACTGCAGAAGCTATTGCTGCCACTAAACTAACGATAATTAAAATTAATCGTCTATTCCATAAAAATGCAATAAGATTTACGGAATTAAAATCGTTTGATTCTTGTAATTTCTCTGTCATACCTATAAGTTTCAATGGTTTTTGTGTGCCCAAAAATAGGAAAATAAATTCAATATTGTATAACTGTGATTAATATAGTTTAGTATTTGGTGAATTGGTTTTTTTTGTATTAAATTTCTAAATAAACTATTTTGTAAAAAAACCTTTAATCCCATAAAAAGGAATAGAAGTAATTTTTTCGCTCTTATTATAAAATGATTGTGAAATTCTTAGACCTACTGATGATTTATACTGCTCCATAAACATATGTAAACTTCTCATTCTACTAATATTACCGGACTTGACTTCAACGGGCACTATTTTCCCTTCATACTCAATTAAATAATCAATCTCAGCATTACTACTTTTAGCCTCTCTTGCCCAATAAAATAGTGCTGGCTTTCTGTAAGGATCTTGTGAAGCTAATATTTCCTGTCCTGCAAATTGTTCAGCAACAGCTCCCTTAAAAATACTTGCAAGATCAGGTTCCTTTATTGTTTCTCCATATAATCCACATGCATTATGTAATAACCCAACATCTAGAAATAATATTTTAAAAAAATTATCTTTAACATTAGCTTCCAAAGGTAATCCATCGCCATTGCTTCGCTTTATACGAATAAGAATTCCGGCAGTCTCAAGTAGCTTAACGGCATCTTTTAGATCTCTAGATTTCAAACTATTATCAACTTTTGCGTAAACAAACTTTTGACCAATTAATGAAGTAGCTGCATAAAAAACCTTTTGTAAATAAAGAAATGCATTTGCACTTGAATATTTTCCAAAATCGTCAGTATAAGTATCAAGAATTGACCTTTGAATTTTCTGGCATTTAATAATATTATGTGATTTAATATACTCATTAACAACAGCAGGCATTCCACCAATAATAAAATACTTTCTGACAATCTCAATTAATTTCTCATGTAATCCGTTAGGAATTTTTGAAAGATTTGTAAAATTAGATATGTATTCATTTAAAGTTTCTTCACCATTAGCAACCAGAAATTCACTAAAACTCAGAGGGTGCATATGTAAATACTGAATTCTGCCAACAGGCATTTTAAAACCTTCTGCATTTAATGCAAACTCAAGCAAGGAGCCGGCTCCAATTATGTGCATTTCAGGCATTTCTTCGTAGAAATAACGAAGTGCCATTATCGCCCTGGAACACTCCTGAATTTCATCAAGAAAAATTAGTGTTTTGCCAATTACTATTTGTTTCCCTGTGAATAAAGTAATTTTTTCAATAATCTCATTAGGGTCATAAGATGCAAAAATATCTTTATATTCAATATTCCGTTCAAAATTGAGAGTAATATAGCTGGAGAATTCATTTTTTCCAAATTCTTCAACAATATAAGATTTTCCAATTTGCCTTGCTCCTCTAACCAATAATGGCTTTCTATCAGTCTCATTCTTCCATTCTTTTAAAACCTTATATATTGATCTTTTAATCATAATTATTTAATTTTTGGATATTTTACAAGGCAAAAATAATACATTTTTGGACAAAATACAAGGTCAATCTTCAGATATTTGGACAAAATACAAGGTAAGATTTACAATTTTTTGGACAAAATACAAGGTCAAATCATTGCTTTTTTGGACAAAATACAAGCTAAGAATAATTTAAGGTTGCAAGTTTCGGGTTTCCCATATTGACAATTGTCAATTGACAATTGTCAATTGATTTTAAGTTTCGCCATTGTCAACTACATTATTCCTTTCGACTGAAGGGAGTCCGTCTGGATGCCTTAGCCTTTTTGGTTTCAGGTTTCGGTTTGCGGGTTGCGGGTTTCGAGTTCAGATTGCATAGTAAACTGATTTAAGAACAAGCCTGACCCGTAAGTGTAGTATCGGGAGATTAACGATTTTTGATTTAAGATTTTAAGCAGACTTCGGTAATTTGACTTTCTCCTTTTAACTTTCGACCGAAGGGAGTCCGTCTGGATGCCTTAGCCTTTTTGGTTTCAGGTTTAAGGTCTAAGGTTTCAAGTTACGCAAATTGCCTTCTCCTTAGCCTTATCTCCTTAGCCTTCTCCTTAGCCTTAGCCTTTTACTTTTTACTTTTTACTTTTGCCTTTTTCCTTTCGCCTTTTTACTTTAGACCGAAGGGAGTACTCACCTGAAAACCTTATTTCGTTTTTATAATCTGTATTAAAGATTTGATATTTATAAGCTTCAAAACAGAAGCCCAAACTAAAGAAACTACTATTAGAAATGCAAAGTTTACAATCCAGTTGTCATGAATCAAATTTGAATAATAACCCACAATTAAAACTCCTAAAACATAAACCAAAAGGGAAATGATATATCTTATATTAAACTTAAATTTAAAAATAAAAACAACTACTAAAACCTGCACAATCGCAGTAAGCATTTGTGAACTTAAACTTGCATAGCCTGAGCCAACTGCCATAAATTTTGGAATTAAAATCGCATTTAACACCAAAGATATTATCATTCCTGAACCGGCAATCAAGTTTAATTGTTTTAAACTTCCATTTGCGGTTAATAGTGTTCCAAAAACATAGGTTGTTGAAATCGCAATAAATCCGGTCATTAGTATTGGAAATATTGCTGCTGATTCTTTTGCATGAGTTGGATATAATAATTCCATTAATTCCATTCTGAAAAAATATGAGCCGACAGCAACAATAATAGCAGCTGCAAACAACAATGTAAATGCAAGTTTTGCTATTTGTTCAATTGATTCTTTTAGTTTAAGCATTCGGGCAAAAATCGGAAGTAATAACACTGCAAACAAATATGCAATCATATTCACTGCATCGAGCAAGCGAAAGGCTGATGCATAATATCCTGATTGTATGCTTGCCTGCTCTCCAGTAATTATAACCTTAATCATTATTGTGTCAATACGATTATAAAAAGTCATTAAAAACATCAATACCGCATAAGGAAATGCTTGTTTTATTATCATAATAAAAAATGGCCAATTCCAATGCAATTTTTGAAATTTTGCTTTTCGTATAACGACTGTAAAAGCAATTAAGGCAGTAATGATATACGACAAAGTTTGAGCATAAACAAACCACTCAATCTTGAAATATGTTTCTGTAATACCTCCCCAAATGAGTATGGCACAAATAATTATCATTAATGCTCTGTCGAGAATTGAAAGAAAGCTATCGGTCTTAAAAAAATGAAGTCCTGAAATATTTGAGCGTAAATAAAGAATAAATGAAATGAGAAACTGATTTATCCCAACGAAAACCAAAAACTTCATTTCCCTTTCATCGAAATTCATTAATAGTGCAAAAACAAATAAAATAATCCAATAAGCAACTGCAAGCATTAACTTAACAATAACAATGCTCGAAAAATGCTTGTTTAAAAGATGATTGTTTTGAGCAATATTTTTGTTATTGAAACTGGTTATACCAAAATCTAAAATAATATTGAATAGAAAACTTGAGTTGAGAATTATAAAATAAAATCCATAATCTTCAGCACCAACTAAGTTCTGAACTTTCACTTCAATGAATAAAATCCAAAATGCCTTTATAAGGATATTTAGAAAAAGTAATAATCCAAGATTAGTTAAAAATTTCCTTTGCATAAGTGCAAATTTAGAAAAGAAATTTAGTTATACCGAAATAATTTAATGATGGCTAATTTGAAATTGCTGAAAAGAAAATAATCTAAGTTTGTTGGGTAAGAAAATCTTTAAGTTCGCAACTTTGCATGAAAACCCTAACCAAAGTTTTAAAACAATTAAGATTAATTACTACGCAATTTATTGAATTACTATCTTTTCCGTTTTCACAAAATCTTTGTTTTCGAGTTTGATAAGATAGATGCCTTTAGGATATTCGGACAAATCAATTTTACTAAAATAATCTGTAATTTGACCTGAATAAATTAATTGAGCATTTTGATTATATACTTTAACATTTACTGTTTCGAGTTGATTTTCGAAAGTAATATTTATAATTCCGTTCGATGGATTAGGGAATATATTTAGTTTTTCTATTTTATGCTCTTGAATTCCAACATTGGTCGAAACTTCAACTATCCAATAATCATATCCACCAATGCTAGCTTCAGTTTTATGACCTGAAATTCCTGAATCCGAACTTCCGAAAAGAACAAAATCATTTGTATTTTTAATGTATGCACCACATAATGATTCATATCCTGTACCACCAATAGTTTTTTGCCATAATAAATTAGAATTTGTATCAATATCAACTATCCAATAATCATAAAATCCTCCTATCCAAGGTTCATCCTTTTCTCCTGATATTGGAGAATTTGATATTCCTGAAATTAATATATTATTATCATCAACAAAAGAAGCACTACTAGGACTATCCCTCAACCCTCCACCAATTGTTTTGTCCCATACAATTGTTCCTGATTTATTAATTTTCAATATCCAAAAATCATTATCTCCTCTGCTTACTTCTGACTTAACACCTGATATTCCAGATTCTGATGAACTTATAATATAAAAGAAATTATTTTTTTCTAAAATTACACCTCCTCCGTCATTATCGTTCCCACCATAAGATTTATTCCAAATAATGTTTCCTGTTGTATCTAACTTTACTAACCAAATATCTCCCATTCCATAATGATATGCTGTTCTATCTCCTGAAACAGATGATGCAGATGCTCCACTAATTAATATCTCGTTATCAAATGTTTTGATAAATGAAGAAAAAATATCCCAACTTGAACCTCCTAATGTTTTATCCCATAATAAATTTCCAATAGAATCAATACAAACAATCCAATAATCCCATGAACCACGGCTATTTTCAGATTTTACTCCTGAACTGTCAGAGTCAGAATAGCCTCCAATAATATAATTTCCGTTTTTCATTTTAATTATTGAAATAGCTCTCTCTTCACCACTGCCTCCATATACTTTTTGCCACTGAATATTCCCTAAACTATCAAGTTTAATAAGCCAATAATCATTAGCACCATAAGATGATATTGTTTTTTCACCAGAAATAGGAGAATCAGAAGAACCAAGGCATAAATATCCGCCATCATCACATAATAATACTTCGGAAGGCGAATCATATATGCTGCCACCGATTGTTTTTTGCCATTTTATAGTTAAATCAGCATTTAGTTTTAATAACCAGAAATCACAACTTCCCCTTAAGCTATCAGTTTTATCTCCTGATATATCTGAATCAGATAAACCACACACTATAAATCCTCCATCAGAAGTCGCTTTATATGCATTTAATGATTCCTCGTTTATACCACCAATAGTATTTTGGTTAATAACAGTTGTGGTTATTTGGGCGTTAATTGATAGATTTAGCAAGCCAAATAATACAATAATTTGAAATCTTTTTAAGTTATTCATTTTAATATTGTTTTAGTGTATATACAAAAATAAGTAAAAAACTAACCCAATATTGATTATTGGGTTAGTTCAAGTATTATTAATTCTTAATAGTTAATATGCTCAATTGAGAATTATCTTCAAACCTAAATACATTTACTAAAATTCCTTGTGGAATAACATATTCAGGAACAACTTGAAAACCCTCCCAGAGTTCAAAACTCTGGTAGAGTAATTCAACTAATTTAAATTCAACTTACTCTTTCTTCTGCTTAGATCAAATGAATAATTTATTCCTAAACTAAATCCATAATATTTACGTAAAAACCATCCGGAATTTTTATTTCCAATCCCTTTTGAAATCCTAAATTCTATGTTCGTAATCCAAATCTGCTGTTGTAAAGATAAAGCTAAGTTATTAAAAAAACAATATCTGCAATAATGATAAGGATTGAAATGATAGGATGGTTTTTCAATGCCGAGTCCTACAATAAATGGTTTTTGTTTAATAAATAAAAGTCTATAAGTCAAGTCAAAATAGTAAACATAAATACTTGTATCAATAAAATAACGAGGCATTAAATAACTAATTCCAAGATTTATACCCAATGGTTTTTCTTTATCCTGAATCACAAATCCTCCCACTACCCCATACGCAGGACTAAATGGTTTAACTCGAACACCTACGTTTAACTTTAATTGATAGCTGTCAATCCAATTTAAACTTTGAGTAAATCCAGCATGGAAAACTATCAATAACACAATTAACAGAAAAATTCTTAAATTACTCTTTTTTACAAAAACAAAAAACTTTATCATTTACTATATAATTACAAATCTTTAATGTATTTTATACCTGGATTAATACCACCTCCATACATATGACCAAGAACCATAAGTGTCCAATCACCAGAAAAAGTTTGATAAAAATCACTTTGATATTTAGCTCTATATTTTATCTCTGCAGTATTTCCATATGGGTCCTGCAAAATTTTCATCTTAGGGGTTCTAAACCAATCATGCTCATAAACAACTCCATACATATTTACAATATCAGTAGATGCAATCGGTTGATCAACCCAAAGACCTAAGTTATAATTATATTCCGACCAATATAATGGACGACTAACATCTCTCCATTGATTTAAATACTTTTTATGAATTTTATATTTTTTTGAATGCATCATTGTCTTTAAATCATTATTAATTTCCATTCGATAATTAAAACATACTTCTGAGCGTCCACAATTTTCAAACCTTTTATGGATTTGATAAGATTTTGACCAATATCGTACTTGACCAGCTTCAGGATCAACAGGATGATCTATATTGCCCTCTTTGCCAACTGGATTAGAATTCCCAAGGTCAACATCTTTTTCTGCAAATATTACTATAAATAATGGTTCTTCCATATCATTTGCTTCGGTTTCATTTATTACTTCGTTTCCAAAACTAGTGGCAAAATTCCAACCCGGAATAAACTCATCATCCATATCCTGGTCATCATCATTAGTGTAGAAATCCGAATCAGCTAAATCAATATCAATATCTTCCCCGATACAAAGAAAAGGCTCATACTCTTCATTAAAATTGTCTAAATCTGCATTGTATAGCCATAAATATGGTTCATATACAACACTATCAGCTCCAGTTAACTCGGTAATAGCAGTATTAATTCCTAAATCATCAAATAACATAGTATGATCATTATCCGCAATTAGGGCAGCTAATATTGTTGCATAATCATTTGAATTACTCATAACCGTTCTTGCTTCAATTCCCCAATCATATTGTATCATATTTCTTGCTTCCTCATCTGGGTCATTTGGGCATAATAATAAATTATAAACCGTTGCTTGAGAAACTCTACATACTGATTTATTATTTTGCATTAAATCTTCATTGTCACTACAGCCAAAAATTAGTACTGCACATAACAAAATTAATATTTTATGTTTCATTTTATAGTTTTATTAGTTTTTAAATTATTTTCTTTTTTTTTATACGTATTAATTCCCATCTGATGTTGATATTAAAGTGGGTATAGCAGAGTTCACCAATTAAGGTGGGGAGTAAATTCATTCTACCAATTTTCAAATTGGGTTTTCATTATTTTTCTAAAACATCACTATCGCAATTTTTAGAATCAAATTTTATTTTACATTTGCAAAGCCTCCTATTTTTAGTTTTTGTGGTTAATAATTAGCGTTACAGCCCCATATAAATAATCAATAGGGGGTTTTTCTTTAATAAGAATTTTAGAAATATTTTTGGTTGCTTTATTGTTAAATGCTGAAAAGCTGTGTGTGTGTGTGATGGAGAAAATAAGAGCTTGAGAATAGTAGAATTCTTAGAAGAATTAATAACTGATGCAAGCTCTTTTATCATTTTTTTGCTTTTAAATTTCTTAAATTGTCCAAACAAATTTTCAATTATCAAAATATAGACAACAAACATAATGAAATAGTTGCCACTAACCTAATTTATTTTCATATATTTTTATATGCAATTATTTAGATTTATCTATACAATAAGTTATTGTTGGGTTTTAGAAATTCTTTTATTATTTTGGAGCTGGCAAAAAGAAAAAATTCTGATTTTGTTTTTAAGAAAATCTTTAAGTTCGCAACTTTGTATGAAATACCTCCCAGAGTTTTAAACTCTGGGAGGGTAATTTAACTAATTTAAATTCAACTTACTCTTTCTTCTGCTTATATCAAAAGAATAATTTATTCCTAAAGTTATATGTCGATGATTAGTAAAATACCATCCAATATGTCGGTTTCCTATTGATTCAGAATAACGAATAAATAAATCAGTAATCCAAATTTGCCTTTGCAAACAAATAAATAATGAATTCATGGAATAATGGGACTTATTGAATGGGTCAATTGCTAAAGCAGGTTTTTCCAGACCAACTCCTATAAGCAATGGTTTATCATTAAAATAAAGAACTTTATATGTCAATTCAAAATAATAAATCAAATATGATTTGTCAGGAAAAATATTTACATCTACAGGAATTAGCTTAGGAATCATATAATCAATTCCCAGATTTAATCCCATCGCTTTTTTAGGATGGTGAAAACCAACTCCACCCATCACTCCAAGAACAGGATACTTAGGAAGAAGTCGAAGCCCCGAATTTAACTTTATTTGATAACTATTAAACCAATTTAAATTTTGGGAAAATCCTGTCTGAATAATCGTTGAAAGAGCAACTAAAAGAAAAATTCTTAGAATATTAGTTTTAATAAAAATAATAAACTTTTTCATCTATTTATCAGATTAATTATAAATCTCGTAGGTACTTCATGCTTTGATTAAAATAAATTTGAACATTAATCATATTTGACCAATAATCCCCTGAATAAGTTTCATAAATATCAGTTGCATATTTAGACCGATATTTTATTTCAACTAGGTGACCAGTATTTGGTTCAACAAATATAAATAATTAGTTAGCTGTAATCTAATTAATATTCATATTTTTTTACATATAATTATATGCTCTTATCTATACAATAAGTTATTGTTGGGTTTAAGAAATTCTTTTATTATTTTGGAGCTGGTAAAAAGAAAAAATTCTGAGTTTTCTGGTCAACAAAATCATTTAGCTCACCATTTTCCAGTATTTTAATTGAATAGTTAAATGATTTTAATAGTTCGAAACAGTTTTGGCGATTTTTATTATCCCAAAGTTCAGTGTAAATAATCGGTTTATGTTTTTTAATAATATCTATTCCGCCTTTTAGAACATAATATTCAAAATTTTCAACATCAAGTTTAATTCCTTTAATTGGCAAACTTTCCTTTTTAAGGCTTTCGAAATCATCAAGTCGTTTTATTTCTGTATGGAATTTTTCACCCTCATTAAACTCTTCTATATCTTTATGAACAATATGACTTAATCCCTGAAGTTTTACTTTTCTGTCAATAGGCATAATCATTTCAATCTGACCATTTTCATCACCTAAAGCAAACTCACAAACTTTAACATTTTGTAGTTTAAAATATTTAATAATACGTTTTAGGGCAGTGATATTATGTGGAATAGGTTCGAATGAATAAATTTTGGATTTTGGAAATTTTCTTGATAGATACTTGGTCATAACACCAATATTAGCTCCAATATCTAAAACAATTCCTTCATCATCGAGCATATTTAAAAAACAAAGAAAATCCTTTTCTCGTTTATTCCATCTGAGAGTATAAATGATATATAAAGCGAATAAGAACAAATAGTTATCGAAACCAAACAGAGTTTGTAGGATTTTTTTTACTATGTTCTTCATTATTTTCAGATATTTGCTGCAAAGGTATCCAATTTTAAGATTGGAAAAAATTATTATCTTCGAATCAAAATATACAGATGAAAATTGCTGTAAATACTCGTTTATTATTAAAAAACCAACTTGAAGGTATTGGCTGGTTCACTTTTGAGACTCTTAAAAGAATCACTCAACAGCATCCTGAACACGAGTTTATTTTTATATTCGACAGAAAATTTGACAAAGAATTTATTTTTTCTAATAATATTAAACCTATCGTAATTGGTCCACCTGCAAGACATCCTATTTTATTTTATTTATGGTTTGAATTTTCGGTAAGAAAAGTTTTACGACAAACCAAATCCGATGTTTTTCTTTCACCCGATGGTTATTTATCATTGAAAACCAAAGTTCCATCCCTTGCTGTGATTCATGATTTGAATTTTGAACATTATCCAAAAGATTTGCCATGGCTTGTGAGAAAATATTTGAAATATTATTTCCCAAAATTTGCAGCAAAAGCGAAAAGGATTGCAACTGTTTCAAAATATTCAGCAATGGATATCGTAAATAATTATGGAATTGACAAGGACAAAATTGATGTAGTTTTTAATGGGATAAACGAAAATTTCAAAGCTGTTTCTCAAGAAATAAAAGAATCAACAAAAAGAAAACTCACTAATGGAAAACCTTATTTCATCTCAGTGGGTTCAATTCATCCAAGAAAAAATCTGGCAAATCTTTTAAAAGCTTTTGATAAGTTCAAAGATGAACAAGATTCAGAAATCCAATTATTGATTGTCGGCGAAAAAATGTGGAAAAGCAATGAATTGGATGATATTCTGAACAATTTAAAATTTAAAAGCCAGGTTATTTTCACCGGAAGATTGCAGGTAGAAGATTTGATAAATGCTTATGGCTCTGCCCTGGCATTGACTTATATCTCATATTTTGAAGGTTTTGGAATTCCAATCCTTGAAGCCTTCCAATGCGATGTGCCGGTGATTACTTCAAATGTAACTTCAATGCCGGAAGTTGCTGATAAGGCTGCTCTTTTAGTTGACCCTTTTTCTGTAGATTCGATAAAAGATGCAATGATAAAAATTGCAAATGATGAAAATCTAAGAAATGAATTGATAGAAAAAGGAAGAATTCGCAGAGAAGAGTTTTCATGGCAAAAATCTGCTGATAAGCTGTGGGAGTCTATTATTAAAACTTCTAAATCCAAATAAAAAAATAAACCATATAAGAAATATAAGGTCATATAAGTGTAAGAAATTAAAAAAATCAAAAAAGATTAACCATATTAGGAACAAAAGGTCATAAAAGTTTATGAAATTGAAAATTCAAAAAAGATTAACCATATAAGAAATATAAGGTCATATAAGTGTAAGAAATTAAAAAAATCAAAAAAGATTAACCATATAAGAAATATAAGGTCATATAAGTGTAAGAAATTAAAAAAATCAAAAAAGATTAACCATATTAGGAACAAAAGGTCATAAAAGTTTATGAAATTGAAAATTCAAAAAAGATTAACCATATAAGAAATATAA
>JAIPBB010000020.1 GCA_021739805.1 Saprospiraceae bacterium
GTTCCGGCGAAGCCGGAACCCGACCCCCTCCCAAGCCATAACATACGTAAACCCTGTCATTGCTGTAGATGTTAAGTAATTCGAGGACAGTTTTCTAAAAATTTAGCTGTCGTTAAAAAAAACCGGCCTTCAGAAACTACAATTCCTTAAAAACGGGTATTGAAATTTATTCAGAATACTTACTTTAAGTTATAAACAATTGATTTATTCAGAAAGCCTTATAAATGCCCATAATTTCAAAATATGCTAAAGATTTTACTTTCAGGTTGAACATTTAATTAACACTATGTGATAACTAATGTTTTTAAAATAAATATAAAACTGTAATTTAGTTTAACATAAGACAGCTGAACATTTATTTTTATGAAGAATTTAATTATTGAAGAAGGAGATAAATCTCTCGCCGTTGACTTAAGAATGGGGATTCTTAATTTTTCGGGTCGGTCCATTATCAACGATCCCAGGAAGTTTTTTACACCCATAAAAGATTGGGTGGATGTATATGTTCATAAGGCACCCAAGCTTACCATAATCAATATTAAGCTTGAATACATGGATACGGCCTCGGCGAAGTCTTTTCACGAAATCCTCGACTCCCTCACCAAAATCAACAGTTCAAGAAAGGTCATCGTAAACTGGCATTATAGTGTTACCGATCCCGAAATTATGGAATTGGGAGAAATTATTGCCGGTAAAATTGGCTTTGACTTTGTGTATCATGAGTGTGGGGATTAGTAAGAGTGATTTTTTTTAAATTCAACACTCTTTTATTAATTATCTTTTTTGAATTCATCGAAAAAAATTCCTCACTAAACTCCTCCCTAACTCCCGAAACAAGTTTGGGACAGGCTCTCCCCTTTTGCTTCCGCACGCTGTCGCTGTCTCTGAAGCTTCAGCGGCACGCGGAAAGGAGCGTGAATGGTCACCGCTTTTAAGAAAAAACACCTTAAAGCTCTTCCTCAGGGCCAAAGGTCCGAAATCAGCACACTAGCCCACCCATGCACTACCACACCATCCCCTACCGCCTATAAAACGTCCTCCCATAACTCCGAAAATGTCTCTTCCAAGCCTCCCGACTTCCAATTCTCGAGAACTGATGATCTCTCGTTTTTTTATCCCATATAGCGCGAAACGGCCTCACAAAATAGTGCAAGAAGGCTTTTTTTGGAATCCGGGTTATAAAAAACCTGAAATAAGTTAAAAACCCAAACTTAAGATTCATACCGTGTTTCTGCAGAAAGCGTATGGTTGAAGTTGATTGCTTGTATTTTGCTGGAATAAGAGATGAGCAAAAAGATTTTTTCATCAATGCCAAATAAGCCATCCCCTCCTTTTGGAAATGCCCATATTCGTTTATAATGTCATAAGGCGCAGCCCTTTTTGATAAAAGCAGCATATCATAAATAGACCACCCCACCAAAATAAACTTGCACATCTAAAATAAAACGAGTAATTTTCCTACTCAAAAACCACCCAAAAACCCACAATGCTCGACGCCTTAATCACCTCCAAGACAAGAATCAAGCTGCTTTTGAAGTTTTTCCTCAACAGCAATTCAGTGTCGTATTTAAGGAATCTGGAGTCGGAGTTCGGCGGATCCTCCAATGGAATACGGTTGGAACTCAACAGATTCGAAGAAGCCGGCCTGCTGACCTCTTCCACCAACGGAAACAGAAAATATTATCAGGCAAATTCCACCCATCCCTTATATCCCGACATAAACAATATCGTTCGCAAATATGTTGGGATTGATATTATAGTTGAAAATGTAATTAATAAGCTTGGGGAATTGGAAAAAGTATACCTTTGCGGCGAATTTGCCAAAGGACTCGACAGTAGTATTATAGATTTAATTTTCGTTGGAAGCAAAATCGACCGTGATATTTGTACCGGCTGGTGGAAAAAGTGGAAAAGTTGATTAAAAGAAGACTGAGATATATAGTATATTCGAAATTGGAATGTGATGAATATATGGAGAGTGTGAATGGGGAAGGGGTTTTTGTGTTGTGGATGATGGATCATAGATGATAGATTTTGGACCATAGACCATGGACGATTGAACATTGTTGTAGTTGAGGGTGGGTATGTTTTTTTGGCAGAGGAGGAAGTGGAGGAAGAGAAAGAGAAAGAAGGAGAGGGAGAAAGAGGGGGAGAAGGTGAGTGTATATATAGCTGATAATTAGAGTATTACAACGCATTTTCAAAATAGAAAATGTGATTAACGGGGCGGAGCTGTGAAAGGATAGTAAGTTTGCTCATTAGAATAGAGGTTCTAAGAAGGTCCGAAAACCAATAAAAAAAGTAAGCACACAGATTAAACGGATTAACCAGATTACACAGATAACCCCAAACCCAGTAACTCAGAAAAAATCATGAAACACCTAAAACACACTCTAATCATAGCGGCAATAATCCTCTCAACAACTAGCTGCACCCAACAACGCCAACTCACTATTCTCCGAGACATAGGCACCGAGTCTGACACCCTATATCAAAAATACAAACCCGCATACCACCTTCAGCCCTCCGATATACTATACGTGAGGGTGATAACCCAGGATAAGGAGGTAAACGATCTTTTTAATCCTATGTTTTCAGGAGGGGCCTCAAATTTGCAGGTCGGAACTATGTATTTGCTCGGTTATGAAGTAAAAGACTCCGGCTATATTGAAATGCCCATATTGAAAAAGATACAGGTGGCAGGATTAACACTCGATGCCGCTCAGGACAGCATTACCGCGGTAGCCTTCAGGTATTTAAAGAATCCGCAAATAATTGTAAAGCTTCATTCTTTTGAATTTGCCATACTGGGAGAGGTAGAAACACCGGGCATGAAAAGCTACGGAACTTACGACCTCAATATCTTGGAAGCTATTGCCCTCGCTGGTGATATAACCTACAACGGAAACCGGCAAAACATTGTCCTTATGCGACCCTCACAAAACGAATACCAGATCTTTCGCCTCGACTTAACCGACAAAGACATAGTAAGCAGCGAACAATTCTTCATACAACCCAACGATGTTATCTACGTAGAACCACTAAAATCAACCATCTTGAGTGAAACCACTTCAGACTGGTTGTTTTTCATAAGTGCAATGGGGTCGGTGTTGTCTCTTGTTCTGCTGGTATTGAAATTGTAGTAGGGAGCTCAGTGAAACTCAACTTTCGTGAGGGACGAAACGAAAGTTGCTAGTTGAACTAGTCCCGGTACTCCAGGAGCGTTCAGCGTTTTACGTTCTAGGTTCGACGCGGTTCCTGAGCCTGCCGAAGGATGAGCAAACTAGATAAAAATGAAGATTGAGAAGTTTGAAGATCAAGAGGTTCTGGGTTCTACGTTTTATGTGAAGATTGAAAAATTTGAGGATAAAAAGATATGGAAGGAAGCAAAGGAGCTTAATAAATTGATTTTTCGACTTACTTCTAAGGAACCATTTTCTAGAGATTTTAAATTTTCCGACCAAATAAGAAGAGCAGGCTGATCGGTAATGGACAATATAGCAGAAGTCTTTGGACGAGGAGGGAATAGGGAATTCATAAATTTTCTGACAATTTCAAAAGGATCAAACGATGAAGTCAGATCTCAATCTTATCGAGCATATGACTTTCAATACATATCAGACGAAAACCTTAAAGAGGTTTTAGAAAGAACAGACAAAATATCTCGAAAAATCATCACATTCATTCAATATTTAAAAAAATCTACCTTCAAAGGCCCAAAGTTCTAACGCAGAACGCAAAACATAGAACGAATAACCTATTAAAAAAAGTCAGTACTCAGTTAATCGGATAACGCCCAACCCAGAACCCAGAACGTAAAACGCAAACCCATGGACCCACAATACCCAAACAACAGCAAATACACCCCCCATTCCCCCTTCGAAGAAGACAATTTAGACCTACGTAAATACTTCTCGCTACTCTTTGCCAATTATTACTGGGTTATCATCTCTGTCTTTTTAGGCCTCAGCGTCGCTTTTGTAATAAACCGATACACCGTTCCCACATACAAGGTAAGCTCCACTCTGGTTATAAGCGAGAACATCCGGGGCTCAGGTCTCTCAGGCTATGAAAACATTATTCCCGGTATGGAGATATACCGCACACGAAAACTGGTTGCCAACGAGCTGGAGATTCTAAAATCTTTTGCCCTCGCGGAAAAGGCTATTGAGCTATTGGATTTTGACATTACTTATGTCGGAGTAGGCAGAAGCGGAATAAAAAAGAATTTTATGTATCAATCTGGGCCCTTTTATATTGAATTGGATACCTCAAAGGCCAATATTATTGGTCAACCCATAAATATTAGATTGTTGTCAGATAAAGAATATGAGGTCACGGTTAATAATAATTATGACTTTAGTAAAAAAGGAGAAATTGGTAAAGTTTTTGAAAGCGAGCCACTTAATTTTACCTTGTTTTTAAGGGATAAAGGGAATTTTATTTCTGAAAAAGCTTATGCCTCTTATTATTTCATTATAAATAATAAATCCTCTATAGCAAAAATATATCAGTCAAAACTTAAGGTGATTCTAAACAACGATAAAGGTTCCGTATTGTTTTTAAGCTCTAGTGGTAATAACCCAACTCAAGAAGCAGATTACCTCAACACAATAATGCAGGTTTATATTCAGGAAGGCTTAGATGAAAAAAACCTTACGGCAACCAATACAGAGGCCTTTATTGATAGTCAACTTAAATTAATAAATGAAGGTCTGCAATCTGCCGAATCCGATCTTGAACAATTCAGACTAAATAATAGCGTAATCGATTTATCTACTGAGGGAGAAATTATTTATGATAAAGTAGAGGGCATACAACAGGAAAAAATAAGACTGGAGCTACTCGACAGATATTATGATTATTTACTCGATTATGTGAATAACACTAAAGATTTAAATTCCATTTTTGCCCCTGCAATAATGGAAAAACTCGATCCTTTATTGGTTTCATTGATTACAAATTTAAATGACCTCATAAGGAAAAAAGAAGAGATGTCTTTTAGTGTTCAACCGGAAGATTTACAAATTAAATATTTAAACAGTCAGATAATATCCGCACAGATAGCATTAACTGAGAGCATAAAAAACATTAAAATTGCCCACGGAGTGAAACTGAAGAATATTAACTCCCAATTAAGACTGGCCGTTGAAGATTTACAAAAGCTACCCCTTACAGAGAGGCTTTTAATTAATATGCAACGACAGTATAATGTGAATTCCGAGTTATATACCTTCTTACTCAAAAGGCGGGCAGAGGCTTCACTGGCTAAGGCAGCTAATGTACCTGACAATAAAATACTCGATTATGCCAGGCCGGACGCCGCTGCACAAACAACCCCCAAACCCAATATGAATTATATGTTGGGCTTATTATTTGGAATAGGTGTTCAACTTGCTTTGCTTTTGCTCATGGAAGCCATGAATAATAAAATCATAAGCCGTGGAGAAATTGAATCCAAAACTAGAGTTCCGGTAATTGCCAATATCGGACATAGTGAAAAGGGAGATGTATCCGTATTTGAAAATCCGAAGACATCAATAGCAGAATCATTCCGGGGATTAAGAACAAATTTAAAATACCTGCTAAGAGAAAAAGAACAAAAAATAATTGCAGTCACTTCAATTGTAAGTGGTGAAGGAAAAACCTTTGTCTCTCTGAACCTGGCAGCCATTTTCGCCCTTTCCGGCAAGAAAACACTTATAGTTGGGCTTGACCTCAGGCGACCAAAGTTACACAAGGTTTTTAACTTGGATAACGACAAGGGCGTTAGCACCTACTTAATAAATAAGAATACATTCAGCGAAATTATTTCAGAAACCTATATTTCCAACCTTTTTATCGCACCATCCGGCCCCGTTCCTCCAAATCCGGCAGAACTATTGGAAACACAGGCTATGAAAGACTTCCTAAACGAAGCCCGCGAAAAATTTGACTTCGTCATACTCGACACCCCCCCATTCGGAGTAGTAACAGACTCTCTCATAGTTGGTGGGCTTTGCGACGCAAACCTATTCATCATAAGACAAAACTACTCATCCAAGGAAATCCTCGACCTACTGAATGAAACCGAAGCAAAAGGAAATATAAAAAATATCGGCATTGTATTCAACGATCTCAAAATGAAGGGATATTATAAATCGGGCTATAGGTATTATAATTATAACTATGCATATCGGTATGGCTATGTTTATGGGAGTGATTATTATGGGAAGGAATAGGGAAGAGTTGGGAGTTTGAGGTTTGACGTTGGGAGTTTGACGTTAATTCGTAAATCTGGATGAAGATAGAGAAATTTGAGGATTTAGAGGTTTGGCAGGAAGCCAGGGAATTGCGTAAGTTTATTTTTAAAATTACTTCTGAGGAACGGTTTTCACAAGATTATATATTTAAAGATCAAATACGAAGAGCAGGAGGATCGGTTATAGATAATATCGCGGAAGGATTTGGCAGGGGAGGCAATAAGGAATTCATAAATTTCTTATCTATTGAAAAGGCTCCAATGACGAAGTCCGTTCTCAATCATATTGAGCCCTTGATTTTAAATACATTTCAGAGGAAACACATAAAGACATTCTTGAGCAAACAGAAAAAATCTCACGAAAAATAAGCTCATTTATACAATATCTTAAAACCCCAACCTTTAAAGGACCAAAGTTTAATCAAACGTCCAACGTCCAACGTCCAACGCTTTACCAAAACCGATTTTTCTCATCAATTTAATTAATCCTAAGCGTTTTAGCATGGCATATTTCTATATTTTTGGAACTCTTCTTTTTACAGTTTATGGGCAAATGATTCTTAAATGGAGGCTAAACGCCTTACATTTTACTATACCTGATGCTAAGGCAACTGATATTATTTTATCTTTTGCTAAATTATTAATTGATCCATATATTTTATCTGGCTTTATTGCAGCATTTATAGCCTCAATATTTTGGATGGCGGCAATGAGCAAGTTAGAGATCACCGTAGCATACCCTTTTATGAGTTTAGCTCCCGCCATAGTTTTCATTTTGGGGGTTTGGCTATTGGGAGAAACCTTTACTATCGGTAAAATTATTGGCTTAGTATTTATAATTATTGGGATTTTCATGACAGTAAAATTTTAAATATGGCACATATTTCAATCGTCAGCCCGGTTTATAAAGCAGAAACCATTGTTGATGAACTGGTTAAAAGAATAATTGAATCAGTTTCAAAAATTACAGCCGATTTTGAAATTATCTTAGTTGAGGATAGGAGTCCTGATAATTCCTGGCAAAAAATTGAAGAAAACTGCCAAAAAGATAAAAGAGTAAAAGGAGTGCAGCTTAGCCGTAATTTTGGACAACATCATGCAATTACGGCAGGCTTAGATTATGCCAAAGGTGATTGGGTGGTTATAATGGATTGTGATTTGCAAGACAGGCCGGAAGAGATTATTAATTTGTATAGGGCGGTGAGCGCCTCCACAATGGATGGAATAATTGCCAAAAGGTATTATAGAGAGGATAATTATTTTAAGAAATATTTTTCACGTCTGTTTTATAAAATTCTGTCCTTCTTGACAGGAGTTCATCATGATCATTCAATTGCAAATTTTGGTATTTATAATCAAAAAATAATAGAATCAATTAAAAGATTAAAAGAAAGCATAAGATATTTCCCCACTATGGTAAAATGGGTGGGGTTTGACATTGGCTTTCTTGAAGTTGAGCACTCTTCCCGGGTGGCTGGTAAAACGAGTTATAATTTTAGGAAATTATTGAATTTAGCACTTGATATATTTTTAGCATATTCCGATAAACCAATCAGACTTGTTATTAAATTAGGCACAATTATTTCAACATTTTCATTTTTATTTGCCATTTACAATATTTTGAAAGCCCTGAATGGAGGGATTGCGGTGGTTGGTTATGCAAGTTTAATTATTTCTGTATGGTTTCTATCCGGGATTATTATTACAATTCTCGGAGTTGTTGGCTTATATGTTGGAAAAACATTTGAAGATGTTAAAAAAAGACCGATATATATAATTGATAAGATAATAAATGATTGAAAAATTAGATTGGGATTCTGAATTTTTTGGCTATCCGGTTGGGAGAATAATACTCGATGAATCAGAAAATAATGAATTAGCATTGCTTCTTAAAGAGCAAAACCAGTATAGATTAGTTTACATTGTATCAAAAAAAGTTTTACCTGTTTTGGAGAACATTTTCCTCACAGATAGAAAGGTTGTTTTTGTAAAATCTTTAAACAAAGATACTAAAGCTTGCAGCCTGATCGAATTCGATACTGCCATTCATTCATATAGCGAATTACTTGATTTGGCACTTTTAAGCGGCATCTATTCGAGATTTAGAAATGATAAGAATTTTCGTAATAATGAATTTAGCAGACTATACAAGCAATGGATTGACAATAGTATTTCCAACGATAACACAAATGTATTAATAGAAATTAAGAAAGGGCGAATCGCCGGATTTATTACGGTTGAAAATAAACCAGAAAAGCGTGCTCAAATAGGCTTAATTGCCGTCAATGAAGAATTTCAGGGGCAGCAAATAGGCAGCTTACTTGTGAAAGAAAGCGAATATAAAGCAATTGAGAACGGTAATGAATTCATGCAAGTTACAACACAATCATTAAATATACCTGCGGTACGGTTGTATGAAAAGAGTAATTATCACATTAGTTCAATATCGTATATATATCATTACTGGAACAGATGATTCCTTTCAAGAAGCACCTAAATATAGAGTAAAAGCCAATTTCAGCGAGGATAGGTACAATTAAATACTAAAATGAGAAGATTAGCTATTATAGGAGCAAGTTATTTGCAATTACCATTGGTTCGTAAAGCAAAAGAAATGGGCATAGAAACTCATTGTTTTGCCTGGGAAGATGGTGCGGTTTGTAAAGACGAAGCCGATTTCTATTATCCGATTTCTATTATCGAAAAAGAGCAAATACTTGAAGTTTGTAAAGCTATTCAGATTGATGGAATTACTTCTATTGCTTCCGATGTGGCTGTTCCAACGGTTTGTTTTGTAGCCGAGAAATTGGGGCTAACAACAAATAGTTACAAAGAATCACTTATCACTACAGATAAATATCTAATGCGACTGCGATTTACAGAATATAATGTATTATCACCTCGATATGTAATTGCCAATGAAAATTATTCCCTGGAAGGCTTAAATTTCCCACTTATCATTAAGCCGACCGACCGCTCCGGGAGTAGAGGCGTAATAAAAGTAAAATCAGAGTCGGAAGTTATGGCCGCTGTGGATCGCGCAAAAAAGGAATCTTTTAAACGCAATGCTATAATAGAAGAATATGTAATGGGTTCGGAAGTAAGCGTTGAAACAATTTCCTGGCAGGGAAAACATTTTATATTGGCTATTACTGACAAAGTAACAACAGGGGAACCCTATTTTGTTGAAATAGAACATCATCAACCAAGTCAATTATCTGAGAATATACAGAGAAAAATTAATACTATAACTTTGAATGCCTTGGATGCGTTGAATATTAAATTTGGAGCAAGCCATTCAGAATTTATTATTACAGAAAAGGAAGAAGTATATGCGGTAGAAGTCGGCGCAAGGATGGGTGGAGATTTTATTGGTTCTAGTTTAGTTCAACTTTCAACCGGTTTCGATTTTGTAAAAGGCGTAATTGAAAATGCTTTAGGAATATTTACTGAACCAGTATATACTGAACAAAGTTGTTCGGGCGTTTTTTTTATATGTGAAGAAACAAAGCATTTGTTGCAAATTGTTCAGAATTCAAATTTCAATAAAGACATAATAGAAGCTGAATTGCCAGATAAAGAATTAAATAAAATACAGTGTAGCGCGGATAGAAATGGGTATTTTATATATCATACAGAAAAAAGAATTGTAATATGAAAAATCCTGATTTGTCAATAATAACTACATTGTATAATTCTGAAATATTTTTAGATGATTTTATAAGCCAATGTATATCTGCATTAGCTGAAATACAATGTAATAGTTACGAAATAATATTTGTGAATGATGGATCACCTGATGATTCTTTGAATACTATTTTGAATCTGAAGAAAAAGAATGAAAATATTGTTTTGATTGATTTATCTAGAAATTTTGGACATCATTATGCAATATCAGCAGGTTTGTCTGTTTCTAAAGGGGATTTAGTATTTTTAATTGATTGCGACATGGAGGTGTCACCTAAAGTATTAATTGATTTTAAAAATATAATAGATAATTCGGATACCGATGTTGTTTATGGCGTTCAAAAAGTAAGAAAAGGTAGTTTTATTAAGCGTGAATTAGGAGGAATATTTTGGAAAGCCTTCAACTTGTTTAGCGAAACTAAAATGCCGAAGAATGTAATAACAGAAAGATTAATGAAAAGACCTTATGTGGACTCATTGAAAACGCTTGGCGATAAAAATCTTTTCTTAGGTGGGATGATGTATTGGGTGGGTTATAATCAAAAAAGTATTGAAGTAAATAAGAAAAATAGAAAGGGAAAAAGTTCCTATAGCTTTTCAAAAAGATTAAACCTTTTTGTTGAGGCAATTACATCATTCTCTGAGCAACCATTGAAGCTTATTTTTAAATTAGGTGTTTTAATAACTTTAATGGCAATTTTAGTTATAATTTTTATGATAATTCGTAAAATATTTTATCCGGAATCAATTTTATTAGGCTATACTTCAATTATTATTTCTGTATTTTTCAGTTTGGGTATTTTGACAAGTTCAATTGGTATTATTGGCATTTATTTATCAAGAATATTTAAACAAACTCAAAACAGACCAAATTATATAATAAAAAAAATATACTAATATGAATCATAAAGAGAATTTAGACAATTATGCTAATTCATACAAATCAGACTTTAAGTATAATAATGAAAATTCTTGGTTTTTGACTAGATATGCTCAATACATGAGCGAATCAATAAGATATAATAACCTAAAAAATATCCTGAGTTTGGGAATAGGTCAGCGTATAGTCGGCGATTTGTTGTCTGAAGAGTTAAATTTTACACTTGAAAAGTATATCGTTCTTGAAGGTTCTAAGTCAATTATAGACAACTTTGTGATAAAACCAAAATATAAAAATAAAATATCTGTTATTCACACTTATTTTGAGGATTATCAAACGGATGAAAAATTTGACGCTATTGAAATGGGATTCATCCTAGAACATGTTGACGATCCAGTATATATATTAAACAAATACAAAGAGTTATTAAGCAAAAATGGAAGAATGTTTATTGCGGTCCCAAATGCTCGCTCGCTCCACCGACTAATTGGTTATGAAGCTGGTTTATTGGCTGATTTATATAAATTAAGTTCTTATGATTTAGAGCAGGGTCATAAAAGATATTTTGATTTAGAATCAATTAGTGATGTTGTTAAGGAATCGGGTTTAAAGATTAATAACAAAATTGGATTGCTTCTCAAGCCTATTACGACAAATCAAATAGAGCAATTAGGTTGGAATAAAAATATTATTAATGCATTGGTAAAAATTGGAAATAGTTATCCAGATATTGCGAATTGTATTTTGTTGGAGGCAAGTTTATAAGAAATTTAAGCAATATTCAAAAAACGAAATTTATTATATCCTTAACCCAATTATTATAAAAAAACAGATTCTGTATTAATGAGCAAAGTGTATAACATTTTGGTAACTGGTATTGGTGCAATCATCGGGTATGGGATTATTGAAAGTCTTAGGATTTCAGGTATTGCGTGCAAAATTATTGGCACAGATATTTATAATGAAAATTATGGAAAGTATATGTGTGACAACTTTGTACAAGTGCCCCTTACAAGCAGTAATAAATACAAAACTGTAATTAGGGAAATAATAGATCAGTTTAATATTGATTTAGTTTTTCCCGGTATAGAACAAGATGTTTTTTTTTTTAATGAAAATCATTCTATTTTTAATACTCGCTTTGTTATAAACCAAAAGGAACTTATTGATTTGACAAAGGATAAATGGTTGATGTATAAATATTTGGAGAAAGTTTCTTTTCCAAATTTAATACCAACATTTGAAAATCTCGATTACGAAATAGCAAAGAAAAAATTCGGTCTACCTTTTATTGTTAAACCAAAGCAATCTTATGCTTCAAAAGGTTTTCATGTTGTTGATAATGAATGTAATTATCGAGACATTGAGAATGAAATAAACGGCGACACTATTTTTCAGCCCTATATTGGTACAATCGATGAGGAATATACAGTATCTGTTTTTGGTGATGGCGGGGGAAATTATATTGACGCCTTAATACTAAAAAGATATTTGTCAAAAGCAGGGGCATCTGAAAAGACTTTTGTAATTAATCACGACGATGATTTATTTAGAAGCATTGACAAATTAACACAAATTTTCAAGCCGGTAGGACCAACTAATTTTCAGTTTAGAAAAGAGGGAAAAAATGTTTTTTTATTAGAAATAAATGCAAGAATCTCAAGTGCTTGTTCTATTAGAACTAAATTTGGGTATAATGAACCAATGTACTGTATTCAACATTATTTAGAAAACCGAACATACAAAATTCAACAAAAGAGAACAGGTAAAGCGATCAGATATATTGCAGATGAAATAATATATGAATAGAATAGCTTTTATTTCAGATATACATGGCAACCTTCCTGCATTAGATGCAGTATTGGAGGATATTGCCAAGCGAGGGATTAGTAAAATATATTGTTTGGGTGATCTTGTTGGCTATTACTGTTTTTTTAATGAGGTTGTTGAGCGAATTAGTCAATTAAATATTCCTACAATAATGGGAAATCATGATTATGCCTTTGTGAATAATAAAGGTATAATTAATTATTCAAAAACATGTACCAGAATTCTGAAATGGCAATTAGAACATTCTAATATAGATACTCAAGTATTTTTAAAAACATTACCTGTTAGCCTTGATTTTAAATTTGAGGGCAAATCAATATTTTGCGTTCATGCAGGACTTAATAATTTCTTAGACGAATATGTTTATGATATAACAGAAGAATATTTAAAAGCCCAAAACTTCGATAAAGATGTGCTTATTACAGGACACACTCATTTAATTTCTTATAAAACACTTTTTAGCGGGCAAACCTGGGTAAACACAGGCTCAGTAGGTCAACCGAGAGACCTTGATAATAGGGCTTCTTATTTAATAATTGACGAAAGTTTTAATGTTGACTTTGTTAGAATATCTTACGACTATATGAAAGTTGTTGATGCTATGAAGAAAAATGGTTTTGAAGATTACATATCTGACACATTGATTACGGGTAAAAAAATTGGATATCAAGATAAATTACTAAGCAAAAACAAATGATTCCTTTTAACAAACCATATATCACAGGCAAAGAAGTCCATTACATCTACGATGCCGTTTCCACGGGCAAGATTTCCGGTAACGGGAAATATACCCAAATGTGTCAACACTATTTTGAAGATCGTTGGGGTTTCAAAAAAACATTGCTTACCACAAGTTGCACTGATGCGCTAGAGATGTGCGCATTGCTTTTGGATATAAAACCCGGTGACGAAGTTATCATACCATCCTATACTTTTGTTAGTACTGCCCTGGCATTTGTAAGGCAAGGGGCAAAAATTATTTTTGCTGATAGCCGATCAGATCATCCGGGAATAGAAGAGGATAAAATAGAAGCGCTTATTACTTCTAAAACTAAAGCCATTGTTCCTGTTCATTATGCCGGTATTGCTTGCAACATGGATAAGATTATGGGCATTGCTAAAAAATACAAGCTATTTGTGGTAGAAGATGCGGCACAAGCCATTGATAGTTACTATACAGGAAAAGATGGTGTAAAAAGAGCGCTTGGAACCATTGGACACCTATCAGCGTTTTCATTCCACGAAACCAAAAACATTCAATGCGGTGAGGGGGGTTTATTGGGGATAAATGATGATAGATTTGTTAAACGGGCTGAGATTATATGGGAGAAGGGAACAAATCGGGCAGAGTTTTTCAGAGGTGAAGTGAATAAATATGGATGGGTTGACACTGGTTCAAGTTTTCTTCCTTCCGAAATTACTGCAGCATTTCTATGGGCACAATTGGAAGAGTTGGATAAAATTCAGAAAAAACGGAAAGAGATTTGGGCGAAATATTTTTATGGTATAAAGCCCTTGATCGAGAAAGGCATCATCTCCGGGGCAGTAATTCCTGAAAATGCCATGAACAATGCCCATATGTTTTATATTGTATTGTCAAATATTGAAACACGAAATGCTCTGGTAGATCACATGAAAAAAGCCGGGTTTCATACAGTCTTTCATTATCAAAGCCTGCATCAAAGTGAGTATTATAAAAATCAATATATGGGATTTGAACTCAACAATGCTGATAAATATACAGATTCCCTGCTAAGATTACCTCTATTTTATGAGTTGGATGAAATTGAGATAAATGACTGTGTTTCTGCCATAAGTATGTTTTGCCTTAATAGATAGATATATGAACTACAACACCCTAGAAAAAATTTCACAAAATTTTGAAAAGGAGGGAGATAAAGTGGCATTTCATATAAATGACAAAGATTATTTATACAAAGATCTCTCCCAATTAGTAAGCGATTATCAAGCTATTTTAAAGAAAATTGAAAGTAATTCCATTGGCGTTCTTGTTTCTAATTCCATAGAATGTTATGCTATACAGTTAGCAATATGGCTGACAGGTAAAACCTTTATCCCTTTAAATCCAAAGAACCCAATAATTCGCAATCAAAAAATTTTAGAGGAGGCATCCATTATAGTTTTATTTCATAATTATCATCAAGGCATAGAAAATTATCGCGATGACTTACTAAATATCATTAACCTCTCAGAAATTGAATCTGTTGCTGATAGTTTTCCCTCAATAATAAATGTAAAAGAGGATACAATTGCTTATATTCTATTTACATCAGGAAGTACCGGTGTCCCAAAAGGAGTTGCCATTAATTGGCGGAATATTAACTCTTTTGTTGATTCATTTCTAAGTTATGACTTTCTGTATTTAGAAGAAGAGCGATTTTTACAAATGTTTGACTTTAGCTTTGATGTTAGTGTTGCATCCACAATTATTCCTTTGATTCTGGGATTTTCAATTTATACCGTTTCTGATACCGGAGTTAAGTTTACAGAAGTATATTCTATTCTTGAGGAGAAGGAAATCACTTTTGCCGCCCTTGTTCCTTCGACACTTTCATTCCTGAAGCCGTTTTTCGAAGAAATTAATCTGCCCCACTTAAGAAATTGTATTCTTACGGCTGAGGCTTCTGATAATGGGATAGTAAAGCAATGGAAAAAATGCATCCCCAATGCACGTATATTTAATTTTTATGGACCCACTGAAGCCACTATTTGGAGTACTGCTTTTGAGTGGGAGAAATGGGATAACATAAAGGATTATCATGGCATGCCACCCATTGGGAAACCACTTAAGAATGTTAATGCTATAATAATAGATAAAAGTGAGAATATTCTTGGGGCGAATATAAAAGGAGAGCTTTGTTTGAGTGGTGATCATGTTACTTTGGGTTACTCAAATGACAATGATAAAAATATAACTAGTTTTATTTATATAGAGGGGATTAGATATTACAAAACAGGTGATATTTGCTTTTTTGATTTAGATGGCGACATAATGTATTGTGGCAGACTGGATCATCAAGTGCAATTAAGAGGGTATCGGGTTGAACTTAATGAAATAGAATTTATAATCAAAAAACAATTTAAAGTTAACAATGTAATTGCAATTCCCCACAAAAAGGAGGATGGTGCGACGAGTGTAATTTTATTTATTGAGGGCTATAGTGGGGGCTCCCATGAGCCCATGGAATATTTAAAGACGGTTTTGCCAGATTATATGCTACCAAAAAAAATTATTATGCTTGAAAAATTTCCCATAAATAATAGCGATAAAGTTGATCGAAAGAAATTACAGGAATTAATTACCTAAATTATTTATAGATAAGAATTTTATTCTAATAAAATTATATGGAGGTTTTAAAGGATTTCAAAATTAAGATTAGCGTTGAGGTTTCATGGGGGGATATGGATGCCATGAAACATTTAAACAATGTCGTTTATCTAAAATATTTTGAGGATTCCAGAATAGCATACTATGATGCAATAGGACTTGGACATGCTATGGATGATATGACCTTAATAGGAATTGTGAAATCAATTAGTTGCGAATATCTCATACCTATAAGCTTTCCTGATATGGTTGAAGTTGGGGCGAAAGTCATTTCTTTATCAGATATGGCTTTTACATTAGAGCATTATGTGCTTTCCAAAACGAAGGGAATTTGTGCTTATGGAGAAACTGAAGTAGCCATAGTTGATTCTTTATCCTTAAAGCCAGCCAAAATTCCGCAAAATATTATTCACGCAATAAGGGAAATAGATACATTTTAATTAGTTATTATATGGAATTAAATGAAATATTATCCGATCTTAATTCTCTCTATCAAAGGGTTTTAGAGAATGAAAAGGTGGTTTTAGAATTTGAAACCACAGCAAATGATGTAGATGGTTGGGATTCTTTGAACCACATGATTTTAATTACAGAAATTGAAAAACAATTCAAAATAAAATTTGCCCTTAAAGAAATTATGAGGCTTAAAAATATTGGAGATGTATGTTTTTTAATTAAAAACAAATTGGTTTAAGAAAAAATGATCTTCAATTCATTTGAGTTTCTTCTTTTTTATTGTGTAGTGTTTTTGCTATACTATTTCATTAATCCAAAATTGCAATGGGGCTTGTTGATTTTAGCCAGTTCGTTTTTTATAATGTACTATATGCCGACTTTTATATTGGTCGTGGTAGTAGTAATCTTTTTTAATTTTTTTACAGGAATCCAAATAGATAAAGCAAAGACAGACCTATTAAAGAAAACGATATTTACAATAAGTACAGTAGTAAATATTTCAGTACTCGTCTTTTATAAATATATTAATTTCATTATTGAAAATCTTAATTTTCTGACCAGCAACGCAGATTTGGATATAAGCCTACCTTACCTTTCCATATTGCTCCCACTAGGAATTTCTTTTTATGTGTTTCAGGTTATTAGCTATAATTACGACATTTATTGGGAAATTGAGAAGCCTGAACGTCATATCGGGCATTTTGCCACGTATCTACTATTTTTTCCAAAATTTATCTCAGGACCGATTGAAAGAGCGAATTTATTTCTTCCACAAATTAAAGTACCTAAGAAATTTGAGGTAAATAATGTCGTATCAGGGCTCCAGCTCATCTTATGGGGGCTTTTTAAAAAGTTAGTTATTGCGGACAGAATTGCCACTACAACTAATTTAGTATTTAATGATGTTGGTAATTATCATGGACTCTCTATTATAATTGCCACTGTATTGTATACAATTCAATTATATGCTGATTTTTCGGGTTATACCGATATAGCTTTGGGGTTAGCAAGAACGCTAGGTTACAAATTAACGGATAATTTTAATCGACCATTCTCGGCCACTTCAATATCTGATTTTTGGCGCAGGTGGCATATTACGCTTTCTTCCTGGGTTATAGATTATATTTATACTCCCGTATCGGCAGAAAGAAGAAGTTGGAATAGATTTGGTATTGTTTATGCTTTATTTATAACCTTTATTGTTCTTGGTGTATGGCATGGAGCATCATGGAATTTTGTGATTTATGGTGTTTTGCATGCCCTTGCGGTAACATACGAATTTCTCACTAAAAAATTTAGAAGGAATTTGAGTGTGAAAATCCCATCATTAATTTATAATAGCCTGAGTAATTATTTAACCATAGCATACTTTGCTTTTACGCTGATTTTTTTTAGAGTAGTTTCTTTAAGTGGTGCAATTACTGCAATTAGAAACATATTTACAGGTTTTTCTTTTACTTCCAGCGGATTAGGTCTTGGTCTTTCTTTGAAAGATGTAATAATAATCAGCTTAGGTACCATAATTATTATTCAGCTTGAAAGGCTTAAAGCTCAGAAAGGGAGTTTCGGAATATTATTAGCATCAAAATCATCGCCAATTCGATGGACTTTTTATTATCTCGTAGTGCTAAGTATTATGATCTTTGGTTCTTTTGGCGCAAATAATTTTATATATTTTCAATTTTAATGAAGCCTTTTTTAAAAAAAATAGGCTTTTTTTCTTTGTTCCCCATCCTTCTGATGCTTAGTATCAATTATATATACGATCCGGCAAATTTATTTGACCCCGATTATAAGTATGAAAGATCCGTTGCAAATTATTTGAATGAGGGATGGAATGTTACCAATGTTGGAAATATGGATGAGAGAATTTTTCAAAAATATTTTATTGAAGGAATGAAACAATCTCCCGATGTCGTAATAATGGGCTCCAGCAATTCCATGTATATCGATTCAAGTTTCTATCCTAATCAAAAGTTAATCAATAATGCCGTTTCCTCAGCCACCTTCATTGATTTTATGGCAATTTACGAATTATACGAGAGGAAAGGATTTAAACCAAAGAAAGTAGTAATAGGAATAGACCCATATATGTTAGTTTACTCGAAAAATGAATTTTGGAAATCATACCAGGAGAATTACATATCAATGAGACTCAAAATGGATTCAACACTTTTAGTTGAAGTTTTTAATTATTCCAATAGTTCGACTTATAAATGGAAGGAATTATTTTCGCTTAGTTATTTTCAATCATCGATCAAGCTAATAAATAATTCGAATAATATTTTACCCGTTAAAAAGCAGTTTAATGAGGCCCCCACAAAAGTTTGCGATGGCTCTTTCAATGCAGTAGCTAGCTATAAAGACAAAACAAAATCTCAAATAGAGCTAGGTGTCATGCGATATATTGGAGGGGTTAAAAGTGTTTTTAATGAATCACAGAAGATTGATTCAGAAAACAGACAACATTTTGAATTATTTGTTCAATATTTATTAGATAATGATGTGGGCGTTGAATTTTATTTTATTCCCTACCATCCTTTATACTATAATTATATTGTAGAGAAATATTTGGTAATAAGGGAAATTGAGGACTACCTAGCACAATATGCAAAAAACCAAGGTATTAGAGTAACAGGAAGTCTTAACCCAACGAGCTGTGGTTTGACAAGTGAAGATTTCACAGATTATAGTCATATTAATTTAGAAGGATTTAACAAATTGTTTTTACTTCAAGAAGATACTGAAGAGGTTAAATAAACAATTGATTGTCATTAAAATGAACGTGTATATATGAGGGTGGTTAATTTTTTAGGAAAATATTTTAATAATGAGAAAAATAGCAATTTCTCATTATTAATATTTGCGCTCTTGTATTTTTTAGTGATAGGATTAATATATGGGTTTACATATGAATCTAATGATGACTCTGTATTTGAAAATATGCTTAGAGGTCTGTATTGGGATACCCCTATATCTAATTTCTATTTTTTTCATAGAGGCATTTCACATTTTTTTATTTTTTTATATCAACATTTAGATCTTGGAATTAATTGGTATGGCTTAGTTCTGATTTTTCTTAATTTCCTTTCCTTCTACATTCTTTTATTAGTCATTAAAAAAGAGACCAATAATTATTTCATAATCGTTCTCTTTTTCCTAATTTTCTTCCAAAATGTCTATTTAGTTTCATTTACTCGGGTTTCAATTTTTCTTGCAGTTTCAGGTTTATTATTATTCAATGATTTGTACAGAAGTAAGAAAAGTAAATTTTTATATGCAATTCCCATTCTGATTTTTTTAGTAGCATATTGCCTTCGACCAAATGCGGCAATTTTGGGGGCGATTCTTATAATTCCATATCAACTGATTACCAATCACAAGAAAAAGTTATTATTATCATTAAGCTATATAATCCTCATTGTTTTGTCGTCAATTATGGTAAATACGATAATCAAAAATGTTCAAGACCCTGATTATACTAAACAAATATCAGAAGCATCAAAAATATTTCTTCCTATTGTGGATTATGATTACAACCCAAAAGGCGTTGATGTTGAGGGCCTTGAGAACATTGTTTTTGAACTGGAAAATGTGTTTTATTTTGATATAAGGACAACTAGCATTGAGAACATCAAAAGGCTTAGAAATGATTCGCTCTTAATATCTCAAGATGTAATAATAAAAAAATTGGTGAAACTGGGAAAAATGATTTTTCATAAGCCGTTTTTTGTGTTTTGTATTCTTTTATGCATCGGGCTAGCTTTTTATGAAAAGAAATATATCTATCCAGTTTTCTTTGGAATAGTTTATTTCTTAGGAGTCTTATTTGCTTTAACGGTATTGAAGAAAATGGAGTATAGGCTTTTAATTCCAATTATGACAATAATGCTTGTTTTTTTACTAATTGTATTAAGGGATTCTATAAAAAATTTTATTTCCAAAAATGCACTTTTTTATAAAGTAGTTGTATTCACAATTATTTTTATTTTTTTATTTCAATCGAAATTATACTATGATAGTATAAGTCAATTAAATGATCAACAATTAAATAGTTTTGCTTTGACTAGAGAGGATTTACCTGATAAGAAAATATTTTTACTTTCCGATCCTTTTCTAAACTTTAACCCACTAAAGCACCAGACAAATATTAGTAAGGCTTTATTAATTCCAATTATCGGATGGAGTGCATATAATGAAGCATCCTATAATTTTCAATTAAGGGAGTTTGGAACAAACGATATTTGCGATATATTTAAGTCAATAAGCGCTTCTAAGGATTTTTTATTTTTAGGGACAGCTCCAGAGATTATTAAGCTGAATAAGATATTAAATATGAACGGAATTGACAGAGGATTCACAATGGAGCAACAATTAGATGAAGGTGTAACTTTCCTATATAGTTTTAAAATGAATCAAGAATAGTATGAAGAATTATTCACAGCTTAAAAAAAATTTAAAAAAAGATTTTTCAGGTTTAAGAATCGTCAGAATTGCGTTGCTGGGAGATACTGCAACCCAGTTCTTAACACAGGCTTTAAGAGGCTTGGGATATGACTGTGGTTTTAATCTCGAAATATGGGAAGCCGATTTTAATCAAATAGAAAGACAAGTTTATGATCTCTCTTCTGAATTGTATGAATTTAACCCTGAATTGGTAATTGTTTTTCAATCGTCACACAAGCTCCTAGGGAAATACAATAAAATTAAGCCGGAACAACATATATTATTTGCTTCACATGAATTAGAAACAATAGAAAATATTTATTCCAATTTAACCAACAATCTCAATGCGAAAGTAATTTTTTATAATTATAATGAGATTGATGATTCCATTTTTGGGAATTATGCCAATAAAACCGAGTCCTCTTTTTTGTATCAATTGAGAAAACTTAATTATGAGTTAATGGCATTGGCATCAAAAAAAACAAATTTATATTTGTGTGAACTTTCCACAATTCAGAACCAAGTTGGCAAATCCAATTTTTTTCAAACATCAATTTATATTAATACAGAAATGGTATTGAGTATTGATGTAATACCCAAGGTTGCTAATAGGACAATGGATTTGATCAACACCCTATATGGTAAGTTTAAAAAATGTATAATTCTGGATTTAGATAACACAACTTGGGGTGGAATTATAGGTGATGATGGGATTGAAAATATTCAAATAGGAAGTTTGGGAATTGGCAAGGCTTTTTCAGAGTTTCAATATTGGATAAAGAAGTTAAAAAATAGAGGGATAATAGTGGCGGTTTGTAGTAAGAATACAGAGTCTGTTGCCAAAGAGCCATTCGAGAAACATCCTGATATGGTATTACATTTAGAAGACATTTCTGTATTTATGGCCAATTGGGAAAACAAAGCAGACAACATCCACCAAATACAAAATATCCTAAATATTGGTTTTGATTCGATGGTGTTTTTAGATGACAATCCTTTTGAAAGAAATATGGTTAGAGAAAATATTCCTCAAATTTGTGTTCCAGAACTTCCGGAAGATCCTGCAGATTATTTAGAATATTTATATAGCTTGAATCTTTTTGAAACAATTTCATTTTCAAATGAAGATACTGAAAGAACAAAACTATATCAAATAGAAGCGCAAAGAACTGCTATTCAACGAAAATTTGCTAATGAAGATGATTTTTTAATGAGTTTGAACATGTGTTCATTAATTGAACCTTTTAATAAATTCAATTCACCAAGAGTTGCGCAACTATCCCAACGTTCAAATCAATTCAACCTCAGAACTGTGCGCTATACGGATTCTGAAATTGAAAAACTGAGTATTGATAAAGATTTTTTCACATTTACATTTACTTTAGAGGATAAATTTGGAGATAATGGATTGATATGTGTGTTAATATTAAAAAAAGAAAATAGTAAAATATTGTTTATTGACACTTGGTTTATGAGCTGCAGAGTTTTGAAACGCGGGATGGAAAATTTTGTACTAAATACCCTGGTTAATTATGCCAAAGGAGAAGGATTTACGATTTTAAAAGGCGAATATATTCCTACTGTAAAGAACGAAATGGTAAAAAATCATTATCTTAATTTAGGTTTTGAGAAACAAGACGAGAACTGGATTCTTAATGTAGGAACCTACACACCAAAAAATAATTATATTAAAATTAAGAAGCAAAATAATGAATAAAGAAGAATTAATAATACAAATCAACGATATATTTATAGATATACTTGATAACGAAGAAATTATTATTGAGGAAACAACCTCGGCCAATGATATAGAAGAGTGGGATTCATTGACCCACATTCAACTAGTGGTGGCAATTGAAAAGCATTTTAAAATACGTTTTACTTCCAGCGAGATTCAAAGCTGGACTAATGTCGGCACCATGCTGGTTTCTATTCAAGACAAAATAAAATGATTTTAAAGTTAGGCGATATATTTGAAGAGCATTTCATTATGTCAAATGAAACTTATGAAGGATTTGTTAATGTTTTCAAAGATAAAAACCCTTTACATACTAATCATCAATTTGCAATTGAAAAAGGGTTTAAAGGACGAGTAATGCATGGAAATATTTTAAATGGTTTTTTGTCTTATTTTATCGGTGAAAAATTACCTGTTAGGGAGGTAATTATTCATTCGCAAGAAATCCAATTTAAAAACGCAGTTTATTTAGATGATGAATTGCAATTCAAAGCTGAAATAGTTGGAGTCTTTGAATCGGTAAACGCAATAGAGTTTAAGTTTAGTTTTAAAAATTTGGAAAAAAAAGTAGTGGCAAAAGGTTTAATACAAATAGGATTTTTAAAATGAATATATTAATCACAGGAGGGGCTTCGGGTTTGGGTAAAGCTATTTCAATAATTCTTGCAAAAAATGCAGAAAATACGATATATTTTACTTACTCAAATTCAGAACTAAATGCAAAGAAAATAGAATTAGATTTTAAGAATGCTTTTTCTATTAGGTGTGATTTTAGGGATCCAAATTCTATAAAATCTTTAAGGGATAAAATAAGCCAATTGGATATTGATGTTTTGATAAATAACGCTTATTTAGGAAATCCAATAAATAACTATTTCCATAAAATAAGTGAAGATGATTTTTCTTCCAAATTTTTGATAAATGTTATGCCAACAATTCAAATAACCCAATCTGCGATTAGCTATTTTAGAAAGAAGAAAAAAGGGAAAATAATTACAATTTTAACTTCATTTTTACTTAATACTCCCCCTATAGGAGCATCTGGATATGTGGCAAATAAAGCCTATTTAGCATCTCTTGTTAAATCATGGGCAAATGAAAATTCGAAATTTAATATAACATCTAATTCTGTTTCCCCATCATTTATGCAGACGAACTTCACTTCAGAAGTCGACGAAAGAATTATTGAACAGATGATATCAGATCATCCTTTAAAGAAACTTCTGACAGTAGAGGAAGTTGCTGAAACGGTATTTTTTTTAACAAATGCTTCTTCACAAATTAACGGGGTTGACATAATTTTAAACTCGGGAACTAATATTAAATAAACTGATTGATTAGGGCTAGCTGAAAACTACAAGATACGGAGTAGTATTTTTCAATTACCCTTCATGTCTCCTAACCCTCATTACAGGCCTTATTGACAGAGCAAATTTATTTATTCCTCAATTGAAAAAAGAAATCGCGATTGATTACAATCCAGATATAGTTGGAATTGATCAGATTTTATGGAGACGATTTAGAAAAAGTTTTTTTCCATATAATTGTGCAACAATTATTAACAATGCTTATTGAGAATCCTTTATGTTATTTAATTCTAAAGCATTCCTTCTTTTCTTTATATTAGTATTTGTTTTATACTATTTATTCTCGCATAAGTACCGATGGTTATTACTATTGATATCAAGTTGTTTATTTTACATGTATTCCGTACCGGGAAATATTACAGTCCCCTTATTCATAATAATAACAGCATATTTAGGAGGGGTAAATATTGAAAAAACATTTACAAAAGATAAAAAAAGGTTATTTTTAATAATTAGCTTACTACTAATTCTCGGAGCACTTGTTTTTTTTAAATATGCTAATTTTTTGACGACCACGGGGGTCGGCATTTTTTATTTTCTTTCAAACGCCACCAATATCAAATTAATCCCAAATACCAATCCCATTTTATTAAATATTATAGCACCCATAGGAATTTCTTATATTTCTTTCCAGGCAATAGGCTACCTTATTGAAATATATAGAGGTAATCACCCTCCTGAAAAGAATATTGGAATATTTGCATCCTACGTGATGTTTTTCCCAAAGTTATTATCTGGGCCTATTGAGAGAGCGCACAATTTTATTCCTCAGCTATATAAGAAACATGAGTTTGAATACCAACAGACTGTTGATGGTCTAAAACTAGTTGCGTGGGGATTTTTCAAGAAGCTTGTTATTGCAGATAGGATTGCAATCCTAACAGATCAGGTATTTAATAATGTGCAACAATATACCGGGATTCCCCTCATCATTGCAGTTTTATTATTTACAGTTCAATTGTATGCTGATTTTTCAGGATATACAGATATTGCGTTGGGCATTGCCCAGACACTTGGATTTAAATTAATGAATAATTTTAATATCCCATTTGTTGCCAAATCAACAAAGGAATTATGGAGACGATGGCATATCTCGCTATCAACATGGTTCAATGATTATGTTTTTAATACTATCGTTATTAATAGAAGAGACTGGAATAAATGGGCCATCGTATATGCAACTATTGTAACATTTTTAATACTTGGCTTGTGGCACGGTTCAAGCTGGAATTTTGTGATATTCGGTTTTGTACAAGGGCTTATTCTATCACTGGAGTTTCTGACTATGAAAATCAGAAAGAGACTAAGATCTAAAATCCCAGTCTTTCTTAACAATTCCTTCGGAATCATTTTCACCTTTTTCTTTTTTAGTTTTGCATTGATTTTTTTCAGGGCAAACAATTTTAGTGATGCCATTTATACAATATCGCATTTGTTTGATATACAATTTGGTTTTAATGAAAATCTTGGAATTGAAGGTAGGGATATATACTTAATTCCGGTCTTGGTTTTCTTTTTATTCTTTATTCAATTCCTTCAAATAAAAGGCAGTATAATAACACGGCTTTCAAGGAAACCAGTTTATTTTAGATGGATGCTATATTGCACTTTATTACTATCTATTTTGTTCTTTGGTCTATTTAGTAAATCATCCTACATTTATTTGCAATTCTAATTAGATTTATGAAGCGTTTTATTTCAAATTTAATTTTATTGATTGCAATTACGTCGATTAGTTACATCTTTATTTACCAAATATTTTACAAAGTTACAATACCCAAAAACATTAATGCCTGTTATATTTGGGGGGATTCTCAAATGGTTCAGGATTTAGACTTAGACTATCTTAATAACAATAGCCCCTATCATTTCTATTCATCTGCACAACATGGAGCCGGAATTTACGATTTCTTAGTTTTTACTGAATTAGTGCCGGAAAATTCAAATGTCATTATTTCTATTGGGAAAGGCGTTTTTGTGAGAGGGAAAAACATGGATAGAAATGAGTCAGCAATAAATATTAAGGTATTATTAAAATTATGGGATAATAATTATACTATAAAAGAAATATATGGCATAATCAGGAAAAACCAACAACCAATGATTTTTTTCCACAAGAAAAGTGCATACCCGCTTTTCCCTAATGAGGATGCTACCAAAAAAATAGAAACGGTTGCTAATTTGGAAAAATTATATGCTCAAAAACTACCTTATTTTAGTAGCCTGGAAAATCTATATATCGATGGTATAAGAGGCCTGCTCAATAAGAATTGTAAAATAATTGCAATCGAATTCCCATTTCATCCAATTGCAAATGAAATTGAGCTTAAATCGCCCTATAATGAAGCATTCATTTCCTTTGAAAAGAAAATATCAGAATTATTTGAGAAAAAAGAAATAATAGAAATTAAATCTAAGGAAAACATATTTAGGGAAACACCTTATAATGCAAAAGGGAATAGACAGTTGAGCATAGGATTAATTGAAATTAAATCAGATGATAATATTTTTAGGGATTTAACTCACTTTAACAAAAGGGGAGCAATGTGTTTTACAAAAAATATATTACCATTTATTGATTTTAAAGATGAATCCTTGATAATAAAAGTCAAGCAAATAGAGGAATGAAGAAGTAAAGTGGCTCTAGAATGCAAACGAGTTCTCATTATGATGCAAAAAAAACAAGAATATAAAACGTCAAAAGTAATTCATAGTATTTACTTGTGATTGAAATAATTCTCTAATAAAAGCAGAACCCATTCAAAAATTTTAAGGAATAAAAAATACATTAATACAGACTTTGCAATATCATAATGTAGCAGGCCAGATAGCTCCCACCGAAATCTTAAATTTAGACTGTTGATGTGCTATTGCAAATTTGAAATACAAAAAATGAATAATAAAATTCTCTCCTTTGATTAAATTATAGATATAAACTATTGATTTTTATATTGGTATATTAAATCTTCAACAGAACCTGACTGTTAAGTAATGAATGGTTCATTTTCAGTATAATTTAGCGGAAAATTCTGTCGTATAAGCAAATTAAACTCAGCTATTGAAACTCACGCAATCGACATTTAATAAAATTCATTTTAGTTGGATAGTATTTCTATTTTTTGCTCTTGTATATGCATGTAGCCTAACTTTTTACTATGCTGAAGGAGATGATGCAGCTACGGCCTTATATCATGTTATTGGTCGAATTCCTGAAATACAAAAACCCTACGAACCTTACCACAGCGGCTTTGACTTTATCTTAAGTTTTTTGCCCGCCAATGAAGCCACCATAAGGGCCGCAATGATTGGGATTACTGCTATGGCCCAGCCAGCTTTGATTATTGGATTATTCTACCTTGTATTTAGCTGGTTGTCAATTGGCAAGAAGTCGTTATTGGCTTCCTGTATTGTTTTTCTTACTTTGCTATCCATTCCTGAGCTCTTTTTTATGGGTTTATATTATAACCCAACCACCGTTTCACTTGCCTTCCTTACCCTCTCTCACCTATTGCTTAGAAAGAGCTTTAATCAAACGAAACAATGGAACTATCTTTATTTAATCTCCATAATCCTTTTTGCCTTTGGGGCAACCATCAGATGGAATATGGCCATATATGGATTGGTAATTTTCTTAGATTTCATTTTTAATGAGAAATATTCTTTAAATAAATTGATACGGTATTTAGTATGGTCCTTTTTTGCCCTGTTTTTCTTTTTTTTCTTTTTATGGCTTGAAGGAATAAGGCTTGCAGACATTCAATATATTTTAAGTTTCAAAGAAACTAATTTAGATGTTTTGGTTCGGCCTTTGTCGGAAAAAATAAGACAGAATATATCCTTTTTTACACCTTCACTTATATTTCTATTATTTATTGGTATTGTTTATAAATTTAAAGAGGGATATAAATTTATTATCTATGCAAGCATTGGCTTTTTTATAAATTATATCTATTTCGACAGTTTATTCTTTAAAGTAATAGCCCCTTTCTTTGTGTTTATATTTTACTTTATGACCAAAGGGCTTATGGCTTTGATCGATTTTAAATGGATTTCAAGAAAATATTCTATCCTCATAATGTTTGTGGCGGCTTTATTACCATGGATAGTGGGTATTCAAATTCAAAATAGTAGGGTTTGGGGGCCTGGATTTGAACTAAAAGAAAAATACTTTCAATTAGAGATTGATAAAAATATTGAAAAAGCAAGTGTTAAAAAATACAATTGGAATTTTGCATTATTTGATGGGGTTGGTTTTGCGCATCCCGAAGGACCAAGACCAATGTATGGTTATGGAGGAATACTTTTGGGTGGTAAGTGGAGAGCTTTGGTTAATCAAGACCGAAGGGAATATAAGCAAATGGTTTATACAGCCATAAATACTGGCTACCCATTTTTAAAAATTGGGTTTAATAATAATATAGAGAACATATTGTATTCAGAGGGATACAAAACAAATCAAAAAGAAAAGGATGTAATCTATCCAAATATTCATAGCCGTGTATTTTATAATCAAACACATGATTCGATAGTTATTTTGCATGTAGATAAGCTGTCTTTTTTATTTGACTCAATACTTTTGAATGAGATTATTTCAGAGGCTCCAAAAAGCATGGCAATTCCCTATGGCGAATATTATGGGAAGCCTATTTTATTGGCAAACCTATTCAAATAGGCAAGTTCTTCATTAATTTTAATAGCACCTATATTTTATCATAAAATGAATAAAAAATGTCCTGCATGTGAAAGCTCAAAAGTCAATGGGCCTCTCCAAGAATACGTGGATTTTACCAGTCAAAATGATTATACATTATTTCATTGCAATGAGTGTGATATAGAATTTTGGCATCCTCTAATTATGCCTCCTCCTGAGTATTATGAGCAAAATACTACAGGTGAATATTTTAATATGCATCATGGAAATGAATTGAAATTAAGGTCATATCATAAATTATTTATAAAGAAGTATGAGGGAATTCATAAAAACGGTAGAATTCTAGAAATAGGATGTGGCGATGGTCGTTTTTTAAATAAAATGCAGAATCTAGGCTGGGATATTACTGGCCTTGATTTTGATAAATTATCTATTGAAAACGCGATTCGAAAATGTAACTCTAATAAATTGTTTCATTGTAATTTTGATGATTTTTTAAAGAAGTATTATGATGGTAATAAGTATGATCTGATTGTCTTTTTTGAAGTATTAGAACATCAGCCCAACCCTGTCGATTTTATTGCAAACATTAAAAAAATAATAAAAGAAGACGGCGTTATTGCCGGAAGTGTGCCCAATCGCGATAGGTATATTGTCTCTAAACGATTTAGTCCGGATAATCCTCCTCATCATTTTATTATGTGGACAGCTAATAGTTTAAAACAATTCCTAGCTAAAAGCGGATTTCGTATGAATAAAATATTATATACTAGATTCGAACCCATTTTTATTGACCAAATAATCAATCAATTATTTTGGAAAGATAAACAGCAGCTCAGAAAAAGGGACAGTTCTAAGGCAAAAATGCCGCTAACATTTAAACAAAAGGTTAAAAGATTAATCAACTGTGATCGGTAAATAACAATGTACAACTTTTCGCAATTAGGAATGTACAGGTTTTAGCAATTAGCGATGTACAGGTTTTAGCAATTAGCAATGTACACTTTTTTCTTTCTCCTTCCGCTTTTCCATTAAATGTACGAT